>DAHXOX010000042.1 GCA_027364655.1 Paludibacter sp.
ACATAAATCAAGCAGCAAACGTATCTGTCGGTAACGTTGCAAAACGCATCAATCTCCTCATTAGTTACTAAAACTTAGAATCCACAACTTCTTTTGACACGAGCTTTGAACTAAAAACCGACACATTTAATAACAAGGCGAAACAATTTTGCCCCGTTTGAATGAAAGCAAAGAAGGATAAAAGCTACTTTGGCACGCTTACTTTAAGGAGTTATCAGAAAATATCACTACCTTTGCACTCCAATACCTCATCTATAAAAACAATGATAACTAATTGGCTTTCAGTTTAAATAAAACAAACCGAATGCTGATTTAGAAAAACATTTTCTCCTTTTTGGCGCTAAGAAAAGACAAATTACTTTCTGCCGATGAAGAAATTTCTATGATGAGAACGCCTGCTCTCTATCCATCTTCAAGGTTGGACCAAAAATATTTGGCTTACAATTAATGGAGTAAAACACACAAACAACTCAAAAACAACACCTAAAAATTGGGTCAAAGCGATAGGCATCGAACCATACTGCTTCACTTTCCCGGATTATTCAACATGATTACAGTTTCCAATTTAGCCATTCAGTTTGGCAAACAAGTGCTTTTCCAAGATGTGAATCTGAAGTTTACGCCCGGCAATTGCTATGGCATCATAGGCGCCAATGGCGCAGGTAAATCCACTTTTCTGCGTGCTATCAGCGGTGAAATTTCCCCCAGTAAAGGCACTATTATACTTCCAAGCGGGGAGCGCCTTTCGGTGCTCAGTCAGGATCACCATGCTTTTGATGATTTGACCACGTTGGATACTGTAATTGAAGGACATGAACTATTGTTCAAAGTGAAACAAGAAAAAGAAGCTCTCTATGCCAAAGACAATTTCACCGACGAGGATGGTATTCGTGCTTCCATTTTAGAAGAGAAATTTGCTGAAATGGAAGGTTGGAATGCAGAAAGCAATGCCGCCATGCTCCTCAGCAATTTGGGCATTAAAGAACCATTCCACTCTGTAAAAATGAAAGATATGAGTGGAAAACAGAAAGTACGCGTCCTTCTGGCACGAGCATTGTTTGGAAACCCAGACAACTTACTTTTGGATGAACCTACCAATGACCTTGATCTTGAAACCATCATGTGGCTCGAAGAATATTTGGCCAACTATAACAACACCGTATTGGTGGTTTCGCACGACCGTCATTTTTTAGATACTGTTTGTACTCACGTGGTAGATATTGATTATGGTAAAATTGAAATCTTCTCGGGGAATTACAGTTTTTGGTACGAATCGAGTCAATTAGCGCTTCGTCAACAAAATCAGCAAAACAAGAAAGCAGAAGAAAAACGTGCTGAACTAATTGAATTTATTGCACGCTTCAGCGCCAATGCTTCCAAATCGAAGCAAGCAACCAGTCGCAAGAAAATGCTTGAAAAAATCAATATCGACGAGATAAAACCTTCGTCACGTCGATATCCGGGCATCGTTTTCACTCCTTCGCGCGATCCGGGAAATGTTATTCTCGAAGTGCACGATCTTTCCAAATCCGTCGAAGGCGATCTACTGTTTCGTGATGTCAGCTTTATGATTGACAAAAACGACAAAGTGGCTTTCTTTTCACACGATCCGCGCGCTATGACCGCTCTCTTTGAAATCATCGAAGGAAAGACAGAACCCGATAGTGGTAACTATTCATGGGGAGTCACCATCACGCCGGCTTATTTGCCTTTGGATAACAATTCTTTCTTCAACACCGACCTGACTCTCATTGATTGGTTGGCACAATTCTCCGATGACACCAACGAAGTGTACTTAAAAAGCTATTTGGGCAAAATGCTATTCCCGGGCGAAGATGCGCAGAAGAAAGTACGCGTACTGTCAGGTGGCGAAAAGATGCGCTGTATGATTGCACGCATGATGTTACAAAATCCCAATGTTTTGGTACTTGATTCTCCCACGAATCATTTGGATATGGAGTCCATTCAGGCATTCAACAACACCCTGAAAACGTTCAAAAACAATGTTTTGTTAGCCTCACACGATCATCAGTTTTTGCAAACCGTTTGTAACCGCATCATTGAACTAACTCCCAACGGCGTGATCGATCGTCAAATGGATTTCGACGAATACATCACCAGCGAGGATGTCAAAGCATTGCGTGAAAAAAAATACGGACAATCATAATCTGCACTTCTCCCAATCTTCAAACAACATTTCTCATTCGCGGAATGAATTATATTCACCTGTGAGTTATTTCAATGAACGATCTGTCCATTGACGGATCATTCTATTACTTGTTCTCTCCAAATAATTCACCTAATAACTCTTTTCATTCAATGGAAACAGTATAAAAAAAGTGCATTTCCAGAATTAGAGAATAACATCCTTAATTCATGCGTATATTTGCAGGGTTTCTTTTCTTTCAAAACCTTGTCATATCGTTTTTAATTAACTTGTTATTTCAATCCATCATGAAATTCACTCCCGAAAGGTATAGCATTCCAGATGAACCGATGAAGCCGTTTATCGATGCAGAAGAAATCTGGGCTTATATCAACAATGCCATTTCAACCCAAACACGTGTTCGCGAAATCATTGCAAAATCGCTGGCAAAACAACGATTAAATCTTGAAGAAGTTGCAACACTGGTTAATACCAATGATCCCAAGCTGATTGAAGAAATAAAAGAAGGTGCCAGAACGCTTAAACGCACCATTTATGGCAATAGGATCGTTCTGTTTGCACCTCTTTACATTGGAAATCAGTGTACAAACAACTGTACTTATTGTGGTTTTAGAACATCCAATTCCAATGCAATAAGAAAAACCCTTTCTGATGACGAAATTATCAGCGAGATTACAGCTTTGGAAGACAACGGACAAAAGAGATTGATCCTCGTTTATGGCGAACATCCACTTTATACGCCGGAGTTCATCGCTCATACGGTAAAATTAGCATACACCGTGAAAAAAAAGAATGGGGAAATTAGAAGAGTCAATATTAATGCCGCTCCTTTAGACATAGACGGATTTAAAACCGTAAAAGCATCGGGAATCGGTACGTATCAAGTATTTCAGGAAACCTATCATCCCGAAGCATACAAAACCTATCATCTATCAGGCAGAAAAACAGACTATAATTACAGGCTTACATCACTCGACCGTGCCCAAGAAGCTGGAATTGATGATGTTGGAATCGGCGCTTTATTTGGTCTTTACGATTGGCGTTTTGAAGTGTTGGGATTAGTGCGTCACACCAATCATTTGGAGGCATGTTATAACGTAGGCCCGCATACTATTTCTTTCCCACGAGTTAAAGATGCTTCCACGCTTGACATTGATCAACACCATTTTGTCAGTGACAGCGATTTCACCAAACTGGTCGCCATACTTCGCCTTGCCGTTCCATACACCGGAATGATACTTACTGCAAGAGAACCGGCACATCTCCGGAATGAAATTTTTCAGTTTGGCGTTTCACAAATTGATGGTGGAACTAAAATTGAATTAGGCAGTTATTCTACTGCCATCGAAAAAGAAAATCATCTCAACAAAGGACAATTTCAAATAAATGACGACAGGTCGTTGAATGAAATCGTCAACGAATTGCTCGATCAAGACTTACTTCCTTCCTTTTGCACGGCATGCTACCGACTTGGTCGTACAGGCGAACACTTTATGGAATTTTCTGTCCCTGGATTTATAAAACGATATTGTTCCCCAAATGCCATGCTTACTTTAGCGGAATATTTGATTGATTATGCTCCTGAAAATACGGCAAAAAAAGGGTGGGAAGTGATAAATAAAAATATCGAAAAACTGGATGATGAAGAAATAAAAATATCCGTCAAAGACAAGATTGAACAACTAAAATTAGGTAAACGGGATTTGTATTTCTAAAAGACAGAAACAAAATGAAAGGCAAAGACTTAAAACCACACATCGGTATTTTTGGTCGCCGTAATTTTGGAAAAAGCTCCCTGATCAACGCCCTTACCGGATCAGATGTTGCTATTGTTTCCGAGATAGCCGGTACGACAACAGACCCTGTAAAAAAATCGATGGAGATATTTGGTATCGGGCCTGCCATTATTATCGATACAGCAGGCATTGACGATAAAGGAGAGCTTGGCGAAAAACGCATTGCAAAAACCTTGGATGTCATTAAGCAAATAGATTGCGCCATGTTAGTAATCGCCAATAACACGTTCGGCGAATACGAAGAAATGCTGATCGAAAAATTTGACAGACATAAAGTACCCTATCTGATTGTCAACAATAAAACCGATGTTGAGCCACTCCAAAATGAAACAATCCGAAAAATTCAACAGCATACAACGGCTTCCATCGTTGAGTTTAGCGCCATTTCTCGTTCCAATCTCGAAGGCGTTATCGAAAGTCTCAAGGACACAATTCCTGAAACAACTTATCAAAATCCATCCTTATTAAAAGGATTAATAACCCGAGGCGACATAGTTATGCTTATCACTCCCGTTGATTCCGAAGCTCCTGATGGAAGGATGATTCTGCCACAGGTGATGGCCATCCGCGATGTATTGGATAATGATGCCATCAATATCGTGGTGAAAGAAACCGAAGCCGAATTGTTTCTGCAAAAAACAGGTATAAAACCCAAATTGGTGATAACCGATAGCCAGGCTTTCGGGTTTGTGAACAAAATAATTCCGGCTGATATTCCGTTAACCGGGTTTAGTGTGGCTTATGCGCGCATGCGTGGCCCTTTTGATGAATATGTGAAAGGAGCCAAGAAAATTGCTGACTTGAAAGATGGCGATAAAATTCTGATTCTCGAATCGTGTACCCATCAGGTTAGTTGCGAAGACATTGGCCGTTTCAAAATTCCTCGCTGGTTGAGAGAATTTACGAAAAAACAACTGGAATTCGACGTGCTTGCGGGATTGAATGAGATTAAAACTCCGATTACCGATTATGCGTTGGTTATTCAATGCGGCGCTTGCATGATCACTCGAAAACAAGTATTCAGCCGGTTGTTTGATGCTATCGAAGCAGGAGTGCCTGTTACCAACTATGGGTTGGCAATCGCCTTTATGAACGGAATCTTTGATCGGGCAGTAGCTCCGTTTATGCAATAAACGATGATATCCGTAACCGAAATATCGAAAAAAACAAACTTTTCTAAAGAAGACATTATTCGTCTGCTTTCGATTACAGATAAAAACGAACAGAAAGAATTGCTACGAAAAGCCTATTCGGTTAAAGACAAAACAGTTGGACGAAAAGTCTATCTGCGCGGGCTGATTGAGTTTTCAAACCTTTGCCAAAAGAATTGTCTCTATTGTGGCATTCGGAGCGCAAATGCAAAAGTCACACGATACTCGCTTACCGACGAAGAGATTTTAGCAGTAACTGAATTTGCAGTAAAAAATCAGTTTACGGGCATTGTGCTTCAGTCGGGCGAACAAAGTAACCGCGATTTTACACAACGCATTACAAACCTTATCACTCGAATCAAACAAGCTACTCACCATGAACTTCGTATAACACTTTCAGTCGGGGAACAATCATTCAACACATACAAAGAGTGGTTTGAGGCAGGAGCAGAACGCTACTTGTTGCGAATTGAAACTTCCAGCGAGGAACTTTACCGCAAAATTCATCCTGACAACGCATTGCATTCATTCAAAACCCGCCTTCAATGCCTCGAAAATATTCAGCAAATCGGCTATCAAACCGGAACGGGTGTGATGATCGGGTTACCATTTCAAACCATAGAAAATCTGGCTGACGATTTATTGTTTATCAAGCAAATGAACATCGACATGGTGGGCATGGGACCTTATTTAGAACATGTGAACACCCCATTTTTCATATATAAAGACTCATTACTGCCAATCAATGAAAGATTGAATTTATCGCTTCGCATGATTGCAATACTGCGGCTTTTAATGCCCGACATTAATATCGTAGCCACCACAGCACTTCAAACCATAACACCAATGGGACGGGAAATGGGACTGAAAGCAGGTGCTAACGTAGTTATGCCTAATCTTACACCCGGCAAATATCGGGGCAACTATCTTTTGTACGACAACAAGCCTTGTATCGATGAAGATGCTGACGAATGTATCAATTGCTTAGCTAATAGAATGAAAATGATTGGAGAAGAAATAGCGAACGACTACGGAGATTCCATTCACTTCACGCAAAGAAAGAACAGGGTTGTAATGTAATAAACTCGTTGAACATGGGTTATCTTACCAAAAAAAACTACTTTTGCACGTAGATAAACAGATCGTGATATGAAGAAAATAATGATAAACACCTGCGCTCTTTTGCTGGCATTAGGCATTCATGGACATGCACAACAGATAGAGCCACAAGCTGCTCCAAAAGTCATTGTAACAGCAAGTGAAAAAACGCTACATACGCAATGGCAAGGCAAGCGAGTAGCTTTTCTGGGTGATTCGATGACTGATCCGCATCGTGTAGGCACCACTTATATTTATTGGGAATACCTTAATGAATTGCTGGGTATAAAACCTTTTGTGTATGGTGTTAACGGAGCACAATGGGATGGTATTTATCAACAAGCAGTGAAACTTCACAAAGAACGAGGAACGAATATCGATGCCATACTGATTTTTGCAGGAACCAATGACTACAATCGAGGCCTTCCGATAGGAAAATTCTTCAGCGAAACGACAAAACAAACCAACTTTAATGGAAATCTCGTGACACGTAAGTATCGGACTCCGATTATGAATGACTCTACTTTCTGTGGACGTATCAATAAAGTGATGTCGTACCTGAAGAATAATTTTCCACAACAACAGATCATTCTGATGACGCCCATTCACAGAGCTTTTGCTAATTTTAGCGAGAAAAATGTACAACCTGACGAGAATTACAGTAACGGGCAGGGATTGTATCTCGACGCCTACATTCATGCTTTAAAACAAGCAGCTTCCTTTTGGGCTGTTCCATTGATTGACCTCCATTCAATAAGTGGTCTGTTTCCGCTGGCCAATTCTCAGGTGCAATACTTCCATAATGCTGAAACGGATCGACTTCATCCCAATGCAGTGGGAGATTATCGGCTGGCTAAAACCATTCAATATCAGTTACTAACATTACCTTCTACTTTTGTTCTAAAATAAATAAGGGAAAGATTAATATCGTTTACGGGCCGTGTAGGAAGTATGAAGCAGATGATGTGATTTTTCACCTAATGGCTTTATAAGAAAATCATTGTAAATCTTCAACACTTCCGGATTCAAATGTGATTTACGAAGTGGCATGCCTGCATCTTCTGCATAAATGGCAGCAGCACGTTTAGCTCTTATTTCAGGACTGGTTGGAATAGGCTGACCTCCACCTCCCAAACAACCACCGGGACAAGCCATGATTTCGATGAAGTGATAATTTGCTTCTCCTGAAATAACAGAATCCATTACTTTCTTCGCATTAACAAGGCCGTGTGCAATGACACATTTCAAGGTAACACCATTTAAAAAGGCCCATTCTTTTAATGGATTTTCAATTAAAACAGAAGCTTCTTTGACACCTTCCATTCCCCTGACCGGTAAAATATTGAGCCCTTCAAAAGGCACTTCGCGTCCCGTAACCAATTCATAAGCAGTACGCAGCGCAGCTTCCATCACACCACCAGTTGCTCCGAAGATAACTCCGGCACCTGTTGATTCTCCCATGAGTCTGTCAAATTTCATATCGTTCAGTTTCATAAAATCGATACCTGCTTGCTTGATCATAATGGCTAATTCACGCGTTGTCAGCACATAATCCACATCGCGATAACCGCTGTCATGCATTTCAGGTCTGTTGGCTTCAAATTTTTTGGCGGTACATGGCATAATGGAAACAGACACAATATTTTCCGGTTGAAGATTCCGAGCCTGAGCATAATAGGTTTTAGCTAACGCACCAAACATTTGTTGCGGCGATTTGCATGTTGACAAATGCCCCAAATAATCGGGATACATGTGTTCGATGTATTTTATCCAACCAGGCGAGCAGGATGTGGCCATAGGTAGTTTCACTTCAGGGTCGTGATCAACTAAAGCTCGTTTCAGTCGCGAAAGAAATTCCGTTCCCTCTTCCATAATAGTAAGATCGGCTGAAAAATCGGTATCCATCACGGTATCAAATCCCAATCGTTTAAGGGCAGCCACCATTTTTCCGGTAATCCTTGTTCCCACTTCAAAACCCAACTCTTCGCCCAAAGCGACACGTACGGCAGGTGCTGTTTGAACAATCACATGTTTTGTTTTATCGGTAATAGCGGCCCATACTTCTTCAATGTAATTTCTTTCGACCAAAGCTCCCGTGGGACAATGAATAATGCATTGCCCGCAATTGGTACAAACCACTTCATTCATCGCTTTTTCGAAGAAGGTGGTTATTTTCATCTGATCGCCTTTGTAAGCAACGGTCAAAGCATTGACACCTTGCAGTTCCGCGCAGGTTCTCACACAACGTTGACAACGAATACATTTGCTGTCATCCTTTATGATGGAAGGCGAAAACATATCGATGGTATAATGCTTGAAAGGAACTAATGGAATAAAATCGTCTGTCATTACTTTATAGTCGGATGCTAACTTTTGCAACTCGCATTTCCCATTTTTATAACATCGCGTACAATCAGCATTGTGTTCCGAAAGGAGCAATTCGATAATATGTTTTCTTGAGTTTCTTACCTTTACCGAATTGGTGTAAATTTCCATGCCATCTTCGCACGGAGTAGCACATGAGGGCGACAATCTTTTCTGGCCGGCAACTTCGACAACACAAACCCTGCAATTACCTGCCACACATAAATCTTTGTGATAACATAGCGTTGGAATGATGACTCCTACCTGATGAGCAGCATCCAAAATGGAGGTTCCTTCATTTATCTCGACTACTTCTCCGTTTATCGTTATTTTTATATTTTTTCCCATGACAAGACTATTTTACAGCGTTAGTAAATCATTTCTTCCCTGAAATTCTCAACAATCGACGAAAATGAATTAGCCACAGACTGACCCAAACCACATTTTGCCGTGAATTGCATCGTTTCTGCCAGTCTCAACAACTTATCAAGATGCTGGGCATTTTTTTCGCCGGTCTTTACCGCTTTAATCCCTTTCAATAACTGCTGACACCCCACACGACATGGCGTGCATTGTCCACACGATTCTTCACGGAAAAACTCAAGATAATTATCAAGTACGTTGAACATAGAGCGGGAACTATTGAAAAGCATCATCGAACCACCCGTAGGAAGCGAGATGCCGATTAGTTTTCCTTCGTAACCAATGGTTGTTTCTGCAAATCGTTTTCGGGGAACTAAAAAACCAGAAGCACCTCCCACCTGAACTGCTTTGGTGTCGCCATCGCCAAAATCATTTACAAAGTCGGAGAGACTCATTCCCAGTTCAAGTTCATAAATTCCCGGTTTGGGAGTATCGCCCGAAACAGAAAATAATTTCGTTCCACGGGAATATTGAACGCCCAGATCATAAAATCGCTTAGCGCCATAGGTGAAAATTGTATAAGCATGTGCCAGCGTTTCAACGTTGTTTATAACCGTTGGTTTGTTCATGTAACCCGAGATAGCCGGATAAGGAGGTTTGTTACGAGGTTCGCCCCGCTTGCCTTCCATCGATTCGAAAAGGGCAGTTTCTTCGCCACAGATGTATGCTCCGCTACCCATAAAGATGCGAATGGTGAAATCAAGATTTATCTCTTTGCAATAATGCTCAAATTCGCTGATAGCTTTATTCAGTTCCGGTTTCAAAAAGAAATATTCTCCGCGCAAATAGATATATCCCTCTTTCGCACCTACCACATAACCGCAAATAGCCATAGCCGTTAGCACTTTAAATGGTACCAACGATAATATTTCCCGGTCTTTGAATGTTCCGGGTTCACCTTCATCGGCGTTACAAATCACGTATTTTATATCACTTTTCACTTCGGCAGAAAGCTTCCATTTCAATCCGGTAGGAAACCCTGCTCCGCCCCTACCCTTCAATTCCGAACTGATTAATTCATTGATTAATTCGTGAGGTGGCCGATTGATGTTCTTTTTCAAAACATCTTTCCAATCATTTTCGTTCTTAAAAATGAAATCGGCTCTTTTTAGTTGATGATTAGTTTCCATTTTGTCCTCCTTCCTTGCTTTTAGTAAGATACTGACTCAAAATGTCTCTCACCTTTTCCGGTGTCAAATCCGTATAAACATCATTGTTTATAAGCATGGTAGGCGCTTTGTGACAAAACCCCAGACAGTTAGTCTGAAGTAACGAAAAAGTTCCATCGGGAGTTGTTTCACCGATGTCGATTTTCAACATGTCTTGAATAGCTAATAAAACTTGATTCTTTCCTTTCATGGAGCATGTAATGGTTTTGCATACACGAATGATGTAGCGCCCCATTTTTTTGTGTTCCAAGAAAGAATAAAAGGTGGCGGTGCCGTAAACTTCGGAAGCTGGCATGTCGAGCTCCTTAGCAATTTCAATCATTGAAGATTCAGACAAATACTTTTCCTGTTCAACAACTCCCTGTAGTATAGGGAGTAAATTGTGCCGACTTCGACCATATTGGTCGGCAAGATTCTTGACAAGCGTTGCGGATGTGTTCATGGGGTTTCAATAATGTAAAGAAAATAAGATTGAGAGGACAATAATCAAGCATGATGATATATAAACCGTTGATTATCTTAATTACAAAGTCTTGACTTGCAAATGTAGAACTTAAATAAAGAAAATATTCTTCATTAGCGTTTTTTATGAAAGCCTATTCTGTTTGAAAAGGTATTGAAGCGAAAAATAATGAGCAAGGAAGGGATAAAAAATGCTTGTTGTCTGAATCAGAAATGACGAAACAATGTTGAGTGATAGCCTCATTCAACGTGAGACTATCACTTAAGGTCACACTTAATTCCGTCGTAGTAGGATTGAAAATTAACGAAACATGGAAAATGGCATTACATGATAATATCGGAAACAATTGCCTGTTCTGTTTTTTCAAACAACGTTTTGAAATCGTAATCACTGATTTTTATGGGAGGATGAACCGTAAATTTTAGGTTATTGCCAATTCCGAGAGGAAAAGATCCATATCGGAATACTTTCCAAGAGTTATTAATGGTAACAGGCACCACATAAGCATTTGGCGCATATTTACATAATATCTTCAATCCATTGGATACAAAAGGTTTTGGGTGTCCATCTTTCGATCGGGTACCTTCCGGAAAAATAACGACTGAACGACAATTTGCTTCAATGTATTCACTCATTTTTTTTAAAGCAGGCAATGCTTGTTTGGGATCTTTTCTGTCGATCAACACAGAACCACCATGATTCAAATTGTATGATACACTTGGAATGCCTTTGCCAAGTTCAATCTTACTCACATACTTAGGATGAAATTGACGCAAAAACCAGCCAATTCCCATAATATCGTACCATCCTTGATGATTCGACACAATGATCAAGGGTTTTCCCTCAGGAATTAATGCTCGGTTTTCAACTTTAGAATTCGAGAATGTTACGTACAGGATTTGCAACAAGAAGAAATTCAAATAGTCAACACTTTTTTTATGTGCTTGATAACCAAATAGATTAAAAGCAATCCATTGGATGAGTTGAAACAGGCAAATAATCAGCAAGAATAAAAAATAAGCTATCAATGATAATGGATATGATAAGACTTTTTTCATATGAATTTGTTTTATTTTTTACACTATGGACATATGGAACTCGCTTACTCATTCATCGTCATTGGCGAATTGTTTATACATGTAGGTTTCATACGATAATAATTTGTTTTTAAAAGGATGTATGTATTTCGCAAATAAGCATTATCTTGGGTTTAAACCTGATTTAATGCTCATTTTATATCGAAAAAAGATTGTCTCATCAGCCCGATGAAACAACCTCTTATTTATTTTTATTTATAAAGGTAGCGTGTCGGTCTATTTTGCTTTCCCTTGATTAGCTACTTTTTCCATCTCTTTTTTCAAGGTCTCTTCATCGGCTAAGAAATAACTGCGAATCGGCTTCAGGTTGTCATCCAGTTCGTAAACCAACGGAATGCCGGTCGGAATGTTGAACTTGAGAATCTCCGCTTCCGTCTTATTGTCCAAATATTTCACGAAAGCGCGTAAGCTATTGCCATGAGCAGCCACCAGAATTGTTTTTCCTGTCTTTAGCTCGATACTGATTTCATTTTTCCATAAAGGAATAACCCGCTCGACGGTATCCTGCAACGATTCTCCCAACATATAATGCAATTCATCAACATCCTGATAGCGGGCTTCTTTTCGTTGTTCAGCCACCTCTTCCGGTTCTAACATCGGAGGACGCACATCATAGGCTCTTCGCCAGAGCAACACTTGTTCTTCACCATATTTTGCAGCCGTCTCGGCTTTGTTCAATCCTTGCAGCTTGCCATAATGCTTTTCGTTCAAGCGCCATGAGTTAATCACCGGCAACCACATTTGATCAAGTTCCTCAAGAGAAATCCACAAAGTTTTGATGGCACGTTTCAGCACGGAAGTATAAGCCAAGTCAAAAACAAACCCTGCTTTTTTCATGGCTTGCCCGGCTTGAACGGCTTCGCTGATGCCTTTATCACTCAACGGAACATCCGTCCATCCTGTAAAACGATTCTCTTTGTTATACTGGCTTTCGCCATGCCGAAGTAATACTAATGTCTTCATATTTCAATTATTTTTATAGAAACAAATGACGGGTAAAATTGAGAATTGAATATTTTTTTCATAGAATTGAATTGCATTCGATTTTATAGTAGAATCAAGGTTTTGGCTAAATCCATCATGAATTTCTTTCATAATGAATGGGCTAAAGCCCAATCCTATTCATTTCTTTCCCATTTACCCACAAACCCTTTACATTCAGAAATGGCCTAACGGCGTTCTAACTTCCTTAATTTCTTATCTTCACATTTTCTCATCTTCTGATTTTGTGTCCTCCAGATTCTTACCGACTACTATCTACTATCTACTGATTGTTGCCTACTCATCTCCATCAGGTCCTGAAAGGATGGAAAAGCGGGGCGCCGGCATATCGGTTCCTTTGATAGATCGCCATACAATTTCATCAAAAATACGATCGGGCACTCGGTCGGCATGGGTTAAATCGAAATGTTCCATCATGGTTTGTCCATACGCGCCGTTCTGATTTTTTGCATTCAGATCAATCAGAGGTTTCTCTGCCGTATATGGTGTTAAATCGGGGTTCATCATAAATGATTGAAACATGGGTGTTGCCGCTGCATCGTACTGACTCATCGGAGGTAAACCAAGAATCAATTCCATGGTGCGAATCATTCCTGCCGTTGTGTAAAGCGTATTGTCCAAAGCATTGCGTTTTACATACGGACTAATCACCAATCCTTCGGTACGGTGTGCATCCACATGGTCGGCTCCGTTTTGCGAATCATCTTCGATGATGAAAATAGCCGACTCTTTCCAAATTGGACTATGCGAAATACGATCGACCAACAATCCCACGGCGTAATCGTTTTGTGCCACCATTGCCTGAGGCGTCAAAGCTCCTTTGCGTGTACCCGATGTATGATCGTTCGGTAACCGGATGATGTTAAATTGAGGCACTGTTCCGTTAGCCAACAAAGCCGTGAAATCGCGGTTCCATTCATTATAACGTTCCACATCCGAATAGTCTAAATCCCATCCTCGGTACATCGGATCAAAATGTCCCAACAAAGCTTTTTCACGTGCTGTGTTGGGGTTCGACACATCTGGGTTGCTTTCAACAAACTCGCCGTAATCGCGAAATGTGACATTATGACGCAAACAGAGATTCCAAATGTAACCTGCCGAAGGCGAAGCGGTAGGTTGTCCTCCTTCAAATTCATAAGGAGCACCTCGTCCACCATAATTGGATGGCCAGCTTTTATCCACGTAATCGGTACTGTAAGCGGCCGTTGACCAGTTATGTCCATCTGCACTTACCTCCGCATTGGCATATAGATTATCGAGCAGCACAAACTGAGAAGCAAGGTTATGAATGTTTGGAGTGACCTTTTTGCCGAAGAGCACCAAATCCGGATCGCCGTTACCTTCTTTCATATCGCCAAATACCTGATCGTAAGTGCGGTTTTCCTTGATTACATAAAATACGTATTTGATTGGTGACTTACCTCCTACTCTATCGGGTATCGGATTGTCGGCTTCACCGGCTGCGGTTTTCAAATCGCGTGGTTTATAGGGAATGTTGGCATAGACTGCTTTCGTGTAAGCCTCCAATTGTTTGTTATCGGGAAAATGAATAAAGGAAAGCGTTCCGTTAAGCATGGTGCCGATGTATTGATGTTCGGCATTGGGGAACGAACGGTTGCCTTTGCCATTAAGCACCAATACGGTTCCATCTTTCAGCATCAATACTTTCGTGGGATACCATCCTACCGGAATGAACCCAACCGGCTTAGCGCCCTCTTCCGTCGGTTGAATTACGGTCAATGAATTGTTATCGGCATTGGCAGCCAGCACATACTTACCGTCGGGCGACAAGCAAACAGCATCGGGCGTAGAACCTTCGGGAGAATCGGGATAAAGT
>DAHXOX010000067.1 GCA_027364655.1 Paludibacter sp.
GGCTGATGACTCTGTAGATTATGTCATGTTATTTAATATTTTGCATCACGATACTCCAATGGACTTATTTACCGAAGCATACAGAATTCTAAAACCGCAAGGAAAGATCGGTATCATTCATTGGCGAAGCGATATTTCAACACCAAGAGGTCCTGATATAAGCATCAGACCCACTCCCGAACAGATGGTCACGTTGATTGACAAGCAAAAATTCAATATCGACAAAGAACCGTTTATCATTGAACCCTATCATTACGGAATACTTATTTCAAAGTATTATTGTCCGATGGAACGGAGGATAAGGATATGATATCCGAAAAAGAAATGCCCTATTTAGCGCATGTTTGAGAAAACGTAACTTGTGCCGGAAATAGAAACAGTTTGAAACTGATTGAAATTTGAAAACTTCCAACGTTTTGATTACAAGTAAAATCGTTGTAAAGAATGGGTAACATCAGACAGATGCTATTGAAATAACGCGGTTATACGCTAAAACAAAGAAAGAAAAAGCGATAGCCTCTTTTTATTATACCAAATGCATCAGCACAAAGGTAAGAATGCCGCCTAAGAACCCGAGAAGCGCCAACCCGCTGATTTTTTTCAAGTACCACATAAAAGGGATATTTTCAATACCCATTACAGCAACGCCTGCCGCCGAACCAATAATAATGCAACTTCCTCCCGTGCCTGTAGTTAACGCTATGAAGTGCCAAAAGAAATGATCCATCGGAAATGTTTGGAGCGTGTACATGCCTTGTGTTGCAGCAACTAAAGGAACATTGTCAACAATGGAAGAAATCAGCCCTAAAGCGCCTCCAATAAGGTAATCGTTTTTCAACGTGGCTCCCAAAAAGGCAGCCAACTGCGTTAAGAGGCCGAATGATTGCAAAGCGCCTACGGCCAGCAAAATACCCAAGAAGAAAAGGATGCTTTGTCCATCGATCTTATGCAAAGCCAGAACAACCGGATGAGGTTTCTTCCGTTTTTTACGATTCTCAATTATTGTGATAGAAACCCACATAATACCCAAAGCCAACAACATGCCCATGAAAGGAGGCAAGTTAGTGATGGCTTTGAATAAAGGGACAAAAAGTAGGGATGCAATTCCCAGAAAAAGGATAATGGCGCTCTCTTTCTTTTCAGTTGAAGAAGTTGCAACAGGTAAATGTTCCCTGATCGATTGACCACGAAATTTGACAACAACGAATAGTAATGGAAGTGCAAGCACGGCAAGCGACGGAGCCAGCAGCTTAATGACTAAATGATATCCGGTTACTTGTCCTCCAATCCAGAGCATAGTGGTAGTTACATCCCCGATGGGCGACCATGCGCCTCCGGCATTGGCTGCAATAATGATCATTCCACCAAACCACCAACGATCTTCTTTATCAGTCAATAACCGGCCACATAGCGAAGTCATGACAATGGCCGTAGTCAGGTTATCTAATAATGAAGAGAGCACAAACGTGATAATGCTGATGATCACCAACAACGTGCTCTTTTTCGTTGTCGTGATATATTGCGACAGAATGGAAAATCCATTATGGCCATCGATCAGTTCCACAATGGTCATGGCACCAAACAAGAAAAACAGAATGGAAGAAATATCGCCGAGATGAATTAACAGTTGATCATTGACAACAGCCGAATCACCTCGACTGATCATATAAAGTGTCCAACAAGCCACTCCGGTGAGTAAGGCAGAAGCGGCTTTATTAAGTTTCAGTGTTTGTTCAAAAGCAATGGCGAAATAGCCACCTACAAAAATCAAAAGAAGTAACGTTGAAGTCATAGTTGGTCAAGTTATTTAATAATGCCTTCCAGTTGCTATGAAGAAATTTCAATGGACAAAAATAGCTTCATTTTTTATCAGACAAAACAAAAACCGATAAAGCAGGCATCATGATTTTTTCAATGATAAAGGTACAAAAAAAATCAGATGGTTTATAGTATCTCCATTTTTAGCCTGTATATCTCAATCTGGTGTTTTCAGCGAGATGAAAATTGTAACAAAAGTGTAACATTCCCTTCACAAATATGTAACAAGTTGGCGATACTTTTGCTTCCGAAATGTAAATCAAAAATTATTCACGATGAAAAAAATCTTTTTGAGCTTAACTGTCCTATTTGCTATCAGCAATTTGCTTTCGGCACAAACTACTGGAACTTCTACTGACACTTTTAAGCCAAGTGGAAAACCGATAGTGACGATCTTTAATGATTTCGCTTACAACACGTCAAACAGCAAGAGCAATGCTGCTTTTGAACTTTCCCGAGCTTATTTTGGTTATGGGTATAATTTCAGTCAAAATTTTTCAGGAAAAGTCGTTTTTGATGTGGCTAACTCAGCCGGATTAAATCCTTCAGCATTTACGGCTTTTTTGAAAAACGCATTCGTTGAATATTCGGATCCATTATTAACCGTGGATATGGGGATGATCGGTACCAGTATGTTTAGTTTGCAAGAAGGTATTTGGGGAAAACGTTATTTGGCTAAGACGTTTCAAGATCAATATGGTTTTGGGTCAAGTGCTGATCTTGGGGTTTCTGCAAAATTACAATTAGCTCCACAAGTTAGTATTGACGCTCAAATATTGAACGGAGAAGGATATCAAAAAGTTCAAGCAGATAGTACGCTTAAAGTAGCAGCCGGATTAACCGTAAAACCTGTGACAAATCTTATTGCTCGGGTATATGTCGATTATATGAAAAAAAATGTAGCACAACGTTCATTCAATGCTTTCCTGGCATACACCGGTGAAAAACTTACATTGGGGGCAGAATATGACATGCAGGCTGGCAATAGGATGATTGCAGATCATAATTTCTCGGGAATTTCTCTGCATGCAACATACAAAACAAGCAAAAGCATGACTATCTTTGCAAGGTTTGATGATTTGACTTCCAAAAAGATAGGAAGCTCTACCTCAGGCTGGGATACAGCAGATGGTCAACTTTACATGGCAGGGTTAGAGTTCTTTCCGGTAAAGGGAGTGCAAGTTTCTCCTAACATCCGTTATTCAAAACCATCATTGAGTTCCTTGCATTCAACAACGAGCTTCTACGTAAACGTTGGACTTAATTTCTAATTGCTTTTCAAAAATAAGGTTCAAATAAAAATCAGTTTCACTTATTAATATCTTTAGTTATGAAAAAAATCGGTTTGTTTTTAGCCCTTGCGCTGGTTTTTGCCTCATGTCATAGTGGCAAAAAGAATGGAAATCAATCGTCAGTTACCCTTTCGGGAGCAGGTTCAACCTTTGTAATGCCCTTTTACACAACAGCATTTCAAAAATACACTCCGCTAACCGGCGTAAAAGTATCGTACGGAGGAATTGGCTCCGGTGGAGGTATCCGTAGTTTGAAAGATCGCGTAGTCGATTTTGGGGCAAGCGATGCTTTTTTAACAGATACTCAAATGACAGCTATGCCTGCACCAGTAGTCGAATTCCCAACATGTAGCGGAGCAGTCGTAATGGCTTTCAATTTACCAGGCATTCAAGACATGAAATTAACGCCTGACGTATTGGCTAACATCTATTTAGGGAAAATCAAAAAATGGAATGATCCAGCATTGGCACAACTTAATCCTGGTGTGAAATTCCCGAACTTACCCATCACCGTAGTGTATCGTTCGGATGGCAGCGGAACATCAAACATTTTCACCAATTACCTGACCAAAGTAAGTCCTGAATGGAAAGCAAAATATGGATTTGGAACTACTGTCAATTGGCCTGTCGGTATCGGTGGTAAAGGAAATCCCGGCGTAGCCGGAACGATCAGTCAAACAGTAGGAGCTATTGGATATGTTGAATCAACGTATGCTTTTGCACAAAAAATTCCGTTTGCTTCGGTCAAAAATCAAGCCGGTATATTTATCAAGCCTGATTTTGCTTCAACAAGCGCTGCCGGAAAAGGAACGATGCCTGCTGATACACGCATCATGATTACCAACTCGCCCGATCCTGCTGCATATCCAATTGCCGGATTTACTTGGGTAATTATTTATAAAGAACAAAATTACAACAATCGCACGTTGGCTCAGGCTGAAGCATTATTGAAACTGTGGGATTGGATGTTGAGTTCTGATGCTCAAGCTATCGCACAACAGATTGATTATGTGCCACTACCAGCTTCAGTTGTTGCGCTTGACAAATCGATTTTACGCACAGTAACTTTCAACGGCAAGCCTATTTTGCAATAACAACAAGTAGTTTTAACCCAATTCTCTACTATTCCTTTCGGGGCGTTTCTTGATCATAGAAATGACCCGAAAGGTTTAGTGTTATATAAAACTTTATAGAATGAATAGCGATAAAATAACGAAATACATTTTATTTGGTGCTTCATTGCTGATCTTAGTTTTGGCAGGCGGCATGCTTTATTCATTAGTAGAAGGATCGGTACCTTCGTTTCGCGTTTTTGGATGGAAGTTTCTGGTGACTCCAGAATGGAATCCTACTCAGGGTGATCAGCATTTCGGCGCTTTAGCATTTATTGTCGGGACTTTATTTACATCCATCTTTGCTTTACTTGTGGCAATTCCACTAGCTTTTTCTACTTCTCTCATTGTGGCAGAATATTTCCGAAAAACGTGGTTTGCGAATGTGGTTAGTACGTGTGTCGATTTATTGGCAGGCATTCCATCGGTGATTTTTGGTTTGTGGGGCTTTTATGCACTACGTCCATTTATCGTCAGTATCGGATTGAGCCATCAGGGATTTGGTATTTTCACGGCTGGTCTTGTACTTGCCATTATGATTGTGCCTTATGCTACTTCCTTGAGCAATTCAATCATTATGATGGTTCCCAACGAATTGAAAGAAGCTGCCTATTCGCTTGGAGCAACTCGGCTTGAAGTGATTTGGAACGTCATTCTGCCAAATGCTCGTTCGGGAATAACCGCAAGTTATATATTGGCTTTTGGGCGCGCGTTGGGAGAAACAATGGCCGTAACCATGCTCATCGGAAATGCAAATATTTTGCCAAAGGGATTGTTTAGCACCGGAAATACTATGGCGAGCGTAATCGCCAATGAATTTGGCGAAGCCAGTGGCGTTCATTTGAGCTCTTTGATTGAAATTGGACTCCTCTTGTTTGTCATAACAGCCATTATCAATGCAACCGGAAAGTATATCATTAAAAAATTTGCCTAATGGATAGTTCTATTCTACAGAAAAGAAAAAAAATAATTGCCACCACCCATTTTGGAGCAAGAAGTTTTAAAAACCACTTTTTTTTCGGCATTGTACTCTTGTTGTCTTTAATTACCATTTCAATTGTCTTTTTGATTATTGGCACATTAGTGGTGAAAGGGTACCACCAAATTAATTGGAGTTTCTTTACGCAAGTGGCGCCCGATACGTTTGACGCTATGATGGCCAATGCAAGTGGAAAAATCATTCCCGGAGGTATTCTCAATGGCATAACGGGTACGCTTTTGTTAGTAGGATTAGCTTCTGTTATTGCAATTCCGTTTGGCATCGTCATTGGAATTTATTTGTATGAAAATGCGACTAAACGCTATGCCAATGTGATACGCGATATTACTGATGTGTTGCAAGGAGTTCCATCCATTGTAGTCGGATTAATTGTTTATCTTTGGGTGGTTGTTGACATTACCAAAGGATATTCAGTCTTAGCAGGTAGCGTAGCCCTTGCTATTATGATGCTTCCGCTGATTATCCGTTCCACCGAAGAGTCGATGAAGATGGTTCCTACAACCCTTAAAGAGGCTGCAATAGCCTTGGGAACACCTTATTACAAAGTAATTCTAAGGGTACTAATTCCGTCCAGCTTTAGTGGATTGATAACCGGTGTATTGCTTGCAGTGTCACGCGTAATGGGAGAAACAGCGCCTCTCTTGCTAACCACGCTGGGTAATTCGTCTGTCAATTGGAATCTTGCAAAGCCGGTCAGTGCTGTGCCTTTGCTGATTTGGCAATTCTACAATGACCCGAACATGGTGAATTTAATTTGGAGTTCATCGCTCTTTTTGATGGGATTTGTTCTTTTGCTGAACATTCTTTCAAAATGGATTGCAGCGAAAAAAAGTATTCAATAATAAGAAATTAAGATTACAAATAGAAATACGAGATGAAGATAAACGAAAAAAGTATGGCCACTTCCACTTCCATTTTATCAATCGAAGATCTTTCCATTGCGTACGATCGTGATAAATATGCCGTAAAAAATGTGACGGCAACAGTACAAAAAAATGCCATTACAGCGATTATGGGACCTTCAGGATGTGGTAAAACAACGCTTTTACGAGCTATAAACCGAATGCATGAGCTGTATCCCAACATTTCGACCGAAGGCAAGATCAAGTTGTATGGTGATAATATTTACGAAATGCCTACCATTGAGTTACGTCGTAAAATTGGTATGGTATTTCAACGCCCCAATCCGTTTCCAACAATGAGCATTTATGAGAATGTGATTGCAGGATACAAATTAAACGGAATTCATTTGAAACGCACCGAACGGGATGAAATTGTAGAATCGACGTTGCGTGATGTGACGTTATGGGACGAAGTTAAGAATGCACTCCATAAAAAAGGAACTTTCCTCTCGGGAGGTCAGCAGCAACGTCTCTGTGTGGCTCGGGCATTAGCTTTCAAACCTGAAATTATCTTGTTAGACGAGCCTACATCCGCACTTGACCCGGTGTCAACGGCTAAAATCGAAGATTTATTGGTGGAATTGAAAAAACATTATACCATTATATTAGTGACGCACAATATGTCGCAAGCTGCCCGTATATCGGATAATTCCATGTTTATGTATTTGGGAGAATTGATTGAATATGAAGATACCAAAACCATGTTCACCAATCCAAAAGATCCGCGTACCGAAGGATACCTTACCGGAAAATTTGGCTAATTAATAGAAAATCAATAATTAACAAGAACCATACTAACTTATTTTCTTATGAACATACAAAAAGAAAACGCGCTACACGGCATCCGGGAAAAATTTAATGATCTGTCTCAACTGGTTTTATATCAACTCGATTTATTGGAGAAAATCATCAATAGAGGTGAAATTACTATTCCTGAGGCTTTATTGGATGAGCTGAACGCCAATGAAAAAGATATCGACGATTTAGAGATTCAATTAGGCGATGAAATCATTGATACCATTGTGTTGCAACAACCGGTAGCCACCGACTTACGTCAAGTAATGGCTGTATATCAAATGGTTTCGAATCTTGAGCGAATTGGCGATTTAGTCATGAATATCGTCTATTTCATCCCGAGAATTCAAGATGACCATGTGTATTCCAAAATGTCGGAAGTAATGTCGAACATGTTGATGGCAAGCGTCAGCATGGTAAAAAGAGCCATTCTCTCTTTTACCACAAACGATAAAGAGGAGGCAATTTGGACGATCAAAAACGACTCGGTAGTGGACGAAATGAACCGGAAGCTCATAAAAAAAGCCATTACGAAAAGCGATATTCCGGAAGAAACGCAGCATTTACTGTTTACTTTTATCAATTTGAACAACATCATTTCAAACATTGAACGCATCGGAGATCATGCTACTAACATTGCAGAATCTTCGATCTATGCACTCGAAGGAAAGGACCTGCGTCATGTGAAATTAGATGATGAGTAGTGCTTCTTGGACAAAATAGATCAAAGATCGTTTTTATTGCCGGATAATTTGTTGTTTTTCCATCTTTTTCGTTCCTTTGCAATCAAATCGTAAGCAAATGATGCAAATCGAACATAATAATTGCTGGCGCCATTCATGCTAAAACAAGGGTGAATGTATGGAACGTTATTTTTTATAAAGTCAAACCGCAGGAACCCATTCTTGCGGTTTTTTCATACCATGTATTCTGAAATTATTGCTCAAAATTTTAAATATTCAATTTCATCACATGAAGACAACCAAAAAGATTTTATTATCAGAACAAGACATGCCAAAGGCATGGTACAACATTGTGGCAGACATGAAAAACAAGCCGCTTCCGATGCTAAATCCAGGTACCAAACAACCTTTGAGGCCGGAAGAAATGGAGCCGCTTTTTGCTAAAGGTCTTATAGAACAAGAATTTACAAAAGAGCGATATGTGGAAATCCCTGATGAAGTATGGCAATTGTACAAGATATATCGCCCCACTCCGTTAGTACGTGCATCAGGTTTGGAGAAAGCATTGGATACGCCGGCCAAGATTTATTTCAAAAATGAGAGCGTCAGTCCTGTGGGTTCACATAAACTAAACTCTGCGATTCCGCAAGCGTATTACAACAAAATAGAAGGCATCAAACATATCACCACTGAAACCGGAGCTGGACAATGGGGAAGCGCTATGAGTATTGCTTGTCAGCATTTTGGACTCGATTTGCAAGTGTATATGGTAAAAGTGAGCTATGACCAGAAGCCCTACCGGAAGTTCGTTATGCAAACGTATGGTGCTGAAGTGATTCCTTCGCCAAGCAATCGCACTGCTGCCGGAAGAGCGTTGTTAGCAAGAGATCCGAACAGTTCAGGAAGTTTAGGCGGCGCTATCTCTGAAGCAGTAGAAGCAGCAGTTACCCATCCTGGCACACGTTATACCTTGGGGAGCGTGCTGAATCATGTCATTTTACATCAAACCATTATCGGATTGGAAGCTGAAAAGCAAATGGATTTAGTGGGTGATTATCCTGATGTGGTGATTGGTTGTTTTGGTGGTGGTTCCAATTTCTCTGGCATCTCTTTCCCGTTTTTACGCCATAATTTTCTTGATGGCAAAACAACGCGTTTTATAGCTGCTGAACCCGCTTCATGTCCAAAATTGACACGTGGCAAGTTTGAGTACGATTTTGGGGATACCATTGGAATGACACCTTTGATTCCGATGTACACATTGGGGCACGATTTTCAGCCGGCGGACATTCATGCAGGAGGATTGCGTTATCATGGAGCAGGTTCCATCGTAAGCCAATTGTTGAAAGATGGATTGATTGAAGCGCAAGCCGTCAAACAATTGGATACGTTTGAAGCAGGCGTTTTGTTTGCGCGTACCGAAGGCATTATTCCGGCTCCTGAATCGACTCATGCCATTGCGGTTGCCATTCAAGAAGCTTTGAAGGCCAAAGAAGAAGGCAAAGAAAAGGTGATCTTATTTAATTTATCAGGACACGGTTTGATTGACATGGCTGCCTATGACAACTATTTTTCCGGTAAGCTCACGAATTACGATGTTCCTGAATCGATGATTCAGGAAAACGTTTCAAAATTAGAAAAACTCGCTTGAAATGTAACTCTATTGGGAAAGTTCACTGGATTTGTCATTAAAAATAACGAATTTTGCAGCCGACAACTTCACAAATGAGGTTGTCGGTTTTTTATTATGACGTATCAAGAAACAATTGACTATCTTTATCATCAACTTCCTTTATTTGAGCGAGTTGGTGGATCGGCCTACAAAGCTGGTTTAGATACCTCGATACGAATGGATGACTTCTTGGGCAACCCGCATCGTCGTTACAAAACCATCCATGTTGCCGGTACTAATGGCAAAGGGTCGACATCGCACATGTTAGCTGCTATTTTGCAAGCAGCAGGATATAAAACCGGATTGTACACTTCGCCCCATTTGAAAGATTTTCGCGAGCGCATTCGTGTCAATGGCGAAATGATTCCTCAACAAAAGGTGATTGACTTTGTGCAAAATTACGCCACAATTTTTGAGCCTTTGCATCCTTCGTTTTTTGAACTGACAATGGAGATGGCGTTCGATTATTTTGCAGCCAAACAAGTAGATATTGCGGTTATTGAAGTCGGGTTGGGTGGTCGATTGGATAGTACAAACATTATCTTACCCATATTAAGTGTCATTACCAATATCAGTTTCGACCATCAGCAATTTCTTGGTGATACGCTGGAGAAAATTGCTGCAGAAAAGGCCGGCATTATGAAACCTCATGTGCCGGTTGTGATTGGTGAAGCTGAAGGTGCCGTAAAAGAAGTTTTTACAAATCATGCTCAACAGGTTAATTCTCCACTTTATTTTGCTGAAGAGATGCTGCATCTTCAGCATGAAGAACATTCCGATAGTTTTTATGACTCACGATATGGTAACATTAAACAAGGTTTGAAAGGCTTTTATCAGGCGAAGAACCTTGCTACTGTGCTGGCTTCAGTTGATTTATTAAGACAGCAAGGCATTAAACTGCTTCCTAATAGGGTTAAACAGGGCATTGAGCGTGTTGTGGAATTTACAGGACTTCAAGGGCGTTGGCAAGTACTGCAACGTCAGCCTTTGATGATTTGCGATACAGGGCATAACGAAGCCGGCATCCGTTATGTAATGCAACAACTTCTGCAACTTTCATATCGACAGTTGCACATTGTGTTTGGTATGGTGAGCGACAAAGATACTTCTAAAATATTGCCTCTTTTGCCGAAGCAAGCAACCTATTATTTTACACAAGCGGCTATTCCAAGAGCTTTGAAATGTCATCAATTGCAGCAACAAGCTGCTTTATACGGCTTGAAAGGA
>DAHXOX010000075.1 GCA_027364655.1 Paludibacter sp.
AGTATTTGAAGGAATCATGTTGCCTCTGGGAAGCGATTTTGGCGGACCGCTCTTCTTTGCGCATTACTCTTATTTGGGCTTAGACCCTCGTAATCTGCAAGATCAATATGCCAACTATTGGCAACAAAATGTGGCGCAAACAGAAATCAACAACCGGTACTGCATCCAAAATCCGAACGGGTGGAATGGCTACAGCGCTCAATGTTGGGGTTTGTCGGCTTCTGACACACCTACCGGTTATAATGCTTCTTCACCAACGAACGATTTGGGAACCATTGCCCCGACGGCTGCTCTATCGTCGATGCCTTATACACCGACGCAAAGTTTGCAGGCGGCACGGTTTTTCTATTATCAGTTAGGAGACAAAATTTGGGGACAATATGGTTTTGTCGATGCTTTTGATTTATCTCAAGCGTGGTTTGGCACCGATGTTAATGGTATTCAAGCTTATTTAGCCATTGACGAAGGCCCGATTATCATTATGATTGAGAATTACCGCTCTCACTTCTTGTGGAACTTGTTGATGCAAAACGCAGATGTTCAGAATGGCTTGACAAAGTTAGGATTTAGCTATTGACAACTGACTGAATAATTGAATACTTGATTGACTGAATAATTGAATCTTGAGTAAAATCAAGATTTTATTTTATATTCAATTTTCGTATGTGTATTGCATTGAATTACCGTAATATATAAATGTATGCCACATTTCTCACTTGCTCTGTCCGGTTCTCCTCTCAAAAATGATTTTTCCTTTTTCTTTCTCCTTTGGAGAAAGTCTCCGAAGGAGGATAGAGGTCGGAGAGTGGTTAGGGGAGAGGTCGAAAGCCACAGTTTTGAGCATGCTCTATTATGGTTAATCTTCTGATAATCAAATATAATATATTTTAAGATCTCAGTAAATCAGCATATTGATTGCTTGCGAAAATTCAGTTTTGTCTTTTATTGTTTTTCTATTGTGATTTCGCTCTATTCCGTCCATACCTACATAGGAGTTACATAGGAGGAAGAGCGGAGGAGCAAGCACCGAACAATTTGTAACACTACCCGTATAAAAATAATAACTATCCACACAAAGTTTTGAAATAATCAAAAGGAAAGGTCCAACAGTATTTGTTGTGAGAAACAAAAAATCAAACACAATCCAACTTTTCCATCTGAACAAAAGAAGTGAAAACGTCAGAAGCGCCTATATTCAGGCAGTTATTAGGCTTGATATCGGAATCAATATTACACAAGACAATTGCATGGCATGGTTACGTGGCTATGAAATATGGATTTAGAAAATCCTAACTATTGTATTATCTTTGTGTTGGATTTCAACACCTTCCGCCATGCTTACACAAAATGTACGTCGTCATTCGTTTCAGCTGTTTCAGCTGTTATTTTTAGGAGTTTATCTCTCTTCTTATGCTACGGATTTTGTTCCTATTGTTTCTAATTTCACCAAAAAAGAATACAAAGCAGCCAATCAAAACTGGTCTGTTGGGCAAGATGCGCATGGTTTTATGTACGTAGGAAACAATGATGGCTTGTTGCGTTACGATGGTACTTCGTGGGAGCTTTTTCGCATTCCGGGTAACAAAATAGTTCGATCGCTTTTTATCAGTCCTGACGGGAAAATCTACGTAGGTTCTTATGAAGAGTTCGGTTATTTTGAGCCTACTGCCAACGGAAACTTATGTTACCATTCGTTGTCGCAACGTCTGAAAAACTACCAGATGCAGAATGACGAAATATGGAGCATTCTTTCGGTAAATGGGAAAATTTATTTTCAGGCATTTACCTCTTATTTTGTGTTTGATGGTAAAACGGTTACAGGTGTTCGCACGCCAATGACGTTTTTGATTTTCAATGCGTATCACAAGGCTATTTTTACGCATATTGACGACATGGGTTTTTGTAAGATGAACCCTGCTACGCATCAATTTTTTCCTGTCATAGCCAGCAATGCGCCCAAAGATCCTGTGATTGCGATTCTTCCCTACGATGCACATCGATCTTTGTTGGTAACCACCACTGGAGGGCTTTTTCTGCTTCATGACAATCAATGCGAGGTGTTCAAAAACGAAGCCAATGATTTGTTGATGAAAGCGCAGGCCAATCGTGCTGTGATGACAAAAGATTCTGTTTTTGTGATTGGTACCATTTTGGACGGAGCCATTGCCATTAACAAAGAAGGCAAAATTCTTTGGCAACTTAATACTTCTAATTCACTTCAAAACAATACCATACTTGGCATATATTGTGATAAAATCAATAATGTGTGGCTGGCATTAGACAAAGGAATTTCGTTGATTCATAATGGTGGAAATGTACATTATGTGACCACTTTTCGTCCTTCTATTGGCGCTATTTACGATGTGAACGTCGATCATTCTTCCATTTTCATCGGGACAAATCAAGGACTTTATTCTGGCACCATGAGTAATTTAGTCAGCAACACGAAATCCCTGACAGTGCAATTGATCCCTCAAATTCGTGGTCAGGTTTGGAATTTAGAGCGTTTCGATAATCAATTGTTTATTGGAAATAATGAATCAACCTATTGCATGGACGGGACTCATTTATCTGCTGTGTGCCCTGTGAAAGGTGGTTTTTGCATGAAACAGGGCATGATTCACGGGCAGGATGTGCTTGTGCAGGGAACCTATACGCAACTTTGCATTTATAAGAAAAATGGTCAGGGTAAATGGGTGTTTAGCAATGTTGTGGATCAATTTGACAATCCGGTTCGCTACTTAGAAATTGATTATCAAGGAGTCATTTGGGCTTCGCATTTGAAGCAAGGGTTGTATCGCATTGTGCTCGATCGCGATTTGCAGCACATACAATCCATTCATCTTTATCCGAATTTTGATGGGAAGCCTCCTACCTACATCACAGTGTCCAAAATTGGCAATCGTGTGGTTTTCAACAATGGAGTCCGGTTTTATACTTTCGATGATTTGAGCAAAAAGATAATTCCTTATGATTTGTTGAACAAAGGGTTAGGAATTTTTGCGTCTGCTTATCAGGTGAGTCATTTCAA
>DAHXOX010000090.1 GCA_027364655.1 Paludibacter sp.
AGTATTTCATTTTCTTCCATCGTTCTCAAGTTTTAAATTTTTTTTCCTTTTTCTTTCTTGCAAAGTTACATCTTTTCGGCGGGCTTTGCTTGGTTTTTTATCATCAAAAAGAAGTCTTAAACGGAGAAAGTTCTTATAGCAACGGACTAAACAAACGCGCTACCGACTCTTTAATGCGGGTCGAGAGTGGTCGTTGCTGCCACAGCTCCAGCGTGATTTCGGTACATTGTTGTTGGTCATCTACAAAAAGGTCTCGAAGAACGAGGGCTGTTTCGCGGTCAAAGACAAACGCATTCAGTTCAAAGTTTTGTTCGTAGCTGCGAAAATCCATGTTGGCCGATCCGACGGTAGCGAGACTGTCGTCGATGACAATAGTTTTGCTGTGTAGAAAAGCATTTCGATAGAGAAAAATCCTTACGCCGGCTTCAAGCGATTGAGTAATATACGAATAGCTGCTCGACTGCGTCATCAATGTGTCGGTGCGCTCGGGTAACATCACCCGCACATCCACGCCACTCATGGCTGCGGTTTGAAGCGCTGACATCACTACTTCTGTTGGCATAAAGTAGGGAGTTTGCACATAAACATATTTAGTAGCGGTAGTGATGGCCACCACAATACCTTGCATGATGCTTTCCCAATCGGAGTCAGGACCGCTGGTAACAATTTGCACCACATTCTCATTCTTATGTAAGGTGACATTGCTATAGAGCGTTTCGATGTTGAGCAGTTCACGACTCACGAAGTACCAATCGATGAGGAAGGCGTTGAGAAGTCCATAAATTGCCGGTCCATCTATTTGAAGAAACGTGTCGCGCCAACGTCCTAATTTATTACCGATCATGTAACGATCAGCCATGTTGATGCCGCCTGTAAAGCCGAGTCTCCCATCGATAATAACGATTTTCCGGTGATTGCGATAATTGACGCGATTTTTGCGTAACGTAATTTTAAAATGCACCGGCAAAAAGGGGTAGACCTCAACGCCTGCTTTGCGCAAGGTTCGTTGCAAAGAGCGTTTGAAGTGAAAACTGCCTACAAAATCGAATATAAGCCGCACGTTAACTCCCTCAAGCGCTTTTTGTATCAAAAGGTTGAGAAATTGTTTCCCGACAACATCATTTTCAATAATGTAAAACTCGGCATGTATTTCTTGCTTAGCATTGGCAATGGCGCTGAACAACGCACGGAATGTCTCTTTTTCATCACCGTAAGCGGTAAGTTTATTACCTCGAAAGGGGAATGCGTCGCTGTTTTTCTCCAATAAGCGGATCAACAACTGGTGGTGTGTTGGTAGTGTTTTATTTTCAAAATCAGCCTCTTCAGCCTTAATCTTGGGAATTTCGCCCAATTGTCGAATGCTTTTCTTGGAAACAATCTTCTGCCTGCGGTAATCCTGCCCAAAGTAGAGATAAAGCATAAACCCGATCAGCGGCAGAAAAAGCAATACCAATATCCAAGAAAGCGATTTTACAGGATTACGGTTTTCCAATAAAATCACCAATATGGTGGGTATCGCAGTAAAAAAATAGATACCTACCAACAACCAGCCGGACACTGTATAGAAATGAAACATTGTTGCGTTTTCTTAGTGGAAGATCAGATGCTGTGGTACGGTGACAAAAATAACGTTATTTCATGAAACTTCCGCATGAGAATAAAAAAAACAGCAACATATTGCCACATTAAATCATCTGCATCACTGTCTCATCCTGATTCCTTCAGCCTTTATCTCGGCAGCGTCAATTCTTTGAACACCTCTTCCATGCTACGCTCTTGCTGTTTTAATGTTAAGATAATACGTCCTTCGTTCACAGCGAAACGAAACAATTCGGCACGTACATCCACAACGCTCTCTACGTTGAAAAGAGTCGAAGAGACTGTGTGAACATCGATCACATCAGCTATTTTGCACAAGGAATCCTCGTTCACAGGGCGATCGAACTCAATCAACGTCACATAATGTTCCTTATGCACTGATTGCAAAAGCCCTTGTTCGGTTTCATCCGCCACGATGCGTCCCTGGTGAATGATAATAACTCGTTGGCAAAGCGCTTTCACCTCTTGCATGATGTGCGTTGAAAACAAAACGGTTTTCTCCTGTCCTATTTCGCGAATCAGTTGGCGGATTTCCTCCAGTTGATTAGGATCGAGTCCGGTAGTCGGCTCGTCTAAAATCAACACGTTGGGATTATGAATCAAAGCTTGTGCCAGACCGACGCGCTGCCGATAGCCTTTAGACAATTCGCCGATACGCTTTTTATATTCGTTGGTCAACCCCGTTCGCTCGATCATCTCGTCAACCCGTGATTTGGTTTGACGCCCCAGATGATACATACCTGCCACAAAACGAAGATACTCTTTGACATACAAATCGGGATAAAGCGGGTTATGCTCCGGCAAATAGCCAATCATTCGACGCACCTCGACGTTCATTTCATCCACGCGTTGACCGTTCACTTCCACAAATCCATTGTTGGCAGCCAGATAACCCGTTGCAATCTTCATCAATGTCGATTTCCCTGCTCCATTCGGGCCTAAGAATCCTGCAATTTCTCCTTCATGCAGGTTAAAAGAGACATCCGCTAAAGCAGCCTGTTTGCCGTAATATTTAGTCAGGTGATGAATCGATAATGACATGATTTACATTTTTAAATGTTGTATCTTTGCAGTATACTAAATATGGCGATAAACGCTTTATTTATCGAACAAAAGTAGCAATTATTTTGGAGACTACCGTTGAGGACAAAGCGTTATAACTCATTCGCATTCATCTGAGACAGCATTCCGTAACTTAACATTTCTCATGCAACTTCCTTTAGTAAAAGGTATTCGTCTACCTGACAATGCCAAGAAACTACGACCAACTCCCGATGCTATACGTGACCATTTATTGATAGTGCTTGGATTAGCCATTTATGCTTTTGCTTGGAAAGGCTTGTTGTTGCCCCATCAAATCACAGGTGGAGGCGTTACAGGCATTAGCGCCCTGCTTTATTACGCATTCGGCACGCCAATCTCCATTTCGTTTTTCATCATCAACTCGGCATTATTGATTTTAGCCATTCGTTCTATCGGCATCACATTCAGTCTTCGCACCATCTTTGGCGTTGGTGTACTAACACTGCTGTTTACCTTTATTCCCATTGTTCCGAAAGGTACCTTTATTGGGACAAATGATTCCTTTATGGCATGTGTTTTGGGTGGAATTCTTTCAGGAGTCGGCATTGGGCTTGTCTTCATCTCCAACGGTAGCTCGGGCGGCACTGACATCATCGTGAAGATATTGCATAAATATCGAAATATCACCTTAGGACGCGCCATGGTGTATTGCGATGTATTAATCATTTCTTCCTCTTATTTGATTTTTGGCAGCATCGAAAAAGTGGTATATGGGTTGGTCACTATGGCTATCTATTCCGTCACTGTCGATACTATGATCAACGGAGTCCGCCAATCGGTACAATTCTTTATTATTTCAAAAGAATACGACAAAATAGCCGATTGCATCAACACGGAGATTCATCGTGGAGTCACCATTTTGAATGGAGAAGGATGGTACTCGCACGAATCGATGAAAGTGATTATGGTCATTGCACGTAAAAATCAGTCGGTTGCCATCTTTCGCTTAGTAAAAGCCATCGATCCCGAAGCATTCGTTTCGCAAGGTTCCGTCATCGGGGTTTACGGCGAAGGATTCGATGCCTTTAAGGTGAAGTGAATAACTCTTGTTTCAATCAAAGAATCCAGACAATTAATATTTAGATATTGCTGCAATAGCCAACATTCAGCTGATTATCAATCATAGCCAAATCTTCCGATAAAAGCAAATTGTCAAAGAAATTGGCAAGGTTATTGGCGGTAACTATCAAATGCTTGTATTCTTGTATTACTTCTCTTCAGTGCTTAATTCTATGTATTTTAAAATGAGTTCTACGCATTTATCGACACCAATTTTGCCGGTATTGAGTGACAGATCATAATTCCGTGCATCTGTCCATTTTTTATTGGTAAACGTATTGATGTAAAGCGCTCTCTCTTTATCACTTTTGGCAATCATTTCTCTGGCAATTGTTTCTGAAACATGAAACAGCGTCTTAATCCTCTCACTTCGAAAATCAATATCTCCATGCAAGAATATGCTAACACGATTCGAATATTCACGGAGGATGTGGAACCCGCAGCGACCAATAATAACCGCTGAATGTTCTTTTGCAATGTGTTTTATGATCTCTGTTTCTGTATTAAACAACTCAAGGGCAGTCGGCTCCATCAGTTCATGTGGCACATATATATCAGAAGACAAAGCGCTAAACTGTAAAAAAGATTTCCAGAATGATTGTAGTTTTTCGTCACGCGATTCTACATGTTCCTTTAAGACAGAAAGATGCGTGGCTGCTTTATTAATAATTTCATTGTCAGCATAATATATATTTAGCTTTTTCGCTAATTGCTG
>DAHXOX010000098.1 GCA_027364655.1 Paludibacter sp.
CCCATTCCACCAATTCTTCGGTTTCGGGTCGTGGTATCAGTACCCGATGATCAACCTTCAGCGAAACGCCATGAAAATCAGCATTCCCCAATACATATTGAATAGGTTCATGTTGTAAAATGCGCGTCATACATTGTTCCACTTCTTGCACTTGCGTGTCAGTTAATGTCGCTTCGCTATCGGCCAAAAGTCGTGCACGCGATAATTGTGTAACATATTGTAACAATAGCAACACAATGTTATTTGCTTCAGTTTTCTCGTAAATATGAGTTAACCTGTTCGTAAACAAAGAAATAGGAATAGACATCTTATAATTCTTTTAGAATAACAAAAATACGACACATAGAATAACAAAAATACGACACATTTTCTTGTTTTGGCTACTTTTGTGACGAAAATTTCGTTTTATTGGTAATTATTCTTCAGAAAAAATGGCTACTCTTGTGACGAAAACCCATTTGAGTGTAATTTTTGACTACCTTTGTTTCCCTTTTTAATGGAGATTCATGGATAAACTACGCTTTATTAGTTTTGCAAGCGGAAGCAGCGGAAATTGTTTTTTTATTGGTAATGCGTACGAAGGCATCCTTATCGATGCAGGCATCGGCATTCGAACCATTAAAAAAGAGTTGAAAGAGATTGGCCTTGATTTTTCGCATCTTTTGGGTGTTTTCATCACACACGACCATTTTGACCATGTGAAAGCCATTCCGCCGTTGAAAGAGAAATATTTTGTTCCTATTTTTGCTACTTTAGCCATTCATCAAGTACTTCGCCATGAACCGGTTCCTGAGAGACAGATTCTTCAAAAAAACATTCCTGTGCATGTCAAAGAGTGGGTAATCACTGCTTTTGAAGTGTCGCACGATGGAACAGATAACGTGGGTTATACCATTGAATATCAAGGTAAAAAGTTTACCTTGCTTACTGATTTAGGCTATGTTTGTGACAATGCCGCGCATCACATTTCTCAAGCTGATTATTTAGTTATTGAAGCCAACTACGACGAAGAGATGTTGGAGACCGGTTCCTATCCGGCTATGCTCAAGGCCCGTATCCGAAGTAATAAAGGGCATCTTAGCAATAGCGATGCGGGAAAGTTTTTGGCTGAAAACATGCACCCCAATTTGAAGCACATCTATCTTTGTCATTTGAGTCATTCAAACAACCTTCCTGAATTGGCTTATTGCACTGTGAGCGATTTGTTGGCCGAACAAGGCATTGTTGTAGGACGCGATGTGGAGTTGGTTACCCTCGAACGCTCGTCGCCTTCCAAACTATACATTTTCGATTGACCATCGTCACCGGAGAAGTTCGGCAATCTTTTTAGTCAACGCGTGAAATTCCTGTGGATTATAAAGACGAGTCAAAAATACGATTTGACCGTTTTTGTCGATCAAGACGTTACGTGTGACACCTGCCTCTTTGTGAGCATACAATGTAAAATGTTCAGCTCCTGGATCCAATGACATCGGGTAAGTGATGCCTGTGGATAAAATAAAATACTTTGCCACTTTCAGCGGTTCGTTTTGATCGACAGCGAACAAAGCAAAGTTCGGATTGTTTTTGTATTTCTGCCAAATATCTCGTTCAATGAAAGGCATTTCTTTGCGACATACGCCACACCAACTGGCTGTAAATTGCAGCATAACCACTTTTCCTCGCAACGACCAAAGAGGAACTGTCCGACCATCGGTCAAAGTCATGGTAAATGCCGGCGCCATATCACCCAATTTTACGATAAAGCCATGCGCGTTACTCAGCGTATCTTTTGTTGAGGTGTTTTGCTGGGCAGTGGCAACTAACCCAAACAGGCAGGCAAGCAATAAAATACCTATTTTCTGTTTCATACGAACTGGTTTTTTACATCTTATGCACAGAGAACTTATGTGCATCTTCCTCATTCTTACTGTGTGACTGATGATTTAAATCTACTTTCTGTCATATCTTATATGGCTCGAATTTGAACTCGACAAATATAGTGACTGAAGTTGATTTTCCCATCATTGTAATCCGTCGATAAACAAGGAAATCACCTTTTAGTCACATGCTAAAAATAAATTTAATCCATTATTTTAGCTCTTTATCGTGCACAAACTGCACTAATTTATGACGTAAAGTGTAAAGAATCGCACACTTACTCAATTATTCAGTCCTTCAATCCCTCAGTCACCGCTGGTTATTTTTATTTTATCCGTCTCCAATGAACGCTTATCTTTGCATTTTTACTATTGCACTGATGAATCCTTTGTTTTTGCTTTCGAGCGTTGTCCCGCGAATGGTTGATAATCCTTTTGTTGTACCTGTCGATTGGGTGGTGCAAAAGGATGAGGTATGGTCTATCACAGGTGATAATGGCTCGGGTAAATCTTTGTTGGCTGAAATAATCACCGGGAAACAGGGGTTGCAGCAGGGAAAGATTGACTATCCGTTTTTGACTTCGTTGCAACGTCAATTCCCTGATCAACATTTCCACCCATGGGACAGAATTCGCTTAGTGAGCTTTAATGCAGCGTATTCGTTGGTCGATTTCCATACACTTTATTATCAACAACGGTTTCATCAAACGGAGACAGACGATTCTCCTTTTGTGCGCGATCTGCTGCCCGTTTGTGATCTGGATGCCAATATCACGGTTGCATTGCAGATCAAACAATTGCTGGATAAACGATTGATTCAGTTGTCGAGTGGTGAATTACGGAAACTGTTGATTGCAAAAGCATTGGTGGATAATCCTGCCATGATGATTTTTGACAATCCGTTTATTGGACTCGATGCGACCTCTCATACTCAGTTGGACGAGCTGTTTACGCAGATACACCAACATGGCGTTCCGTTGCTTTTTTTATGTCCATCGCGAGACGAGATGCCTGCATGCACTACGCATGTGTTGAAAATGAGTCGGTGTGCGATAGTTGACAAAACGCCGATTGAGGTATTTTGTGCTGAACAAAATGAGGTTCATTTACAGTCGGAAATTGTGCCTGTTGATTGGCGCGCTTTCGGTGCATCAAACAGAGAGACTGCTGATTATGAAGTGGCTGTGAAGATGGAAGACGTAGTCATTGCATACGGGCAACAACTGATTCGCGATGGCGTGAATTGGACAATTCGCAAAGGCGAGAAGTGGGCATTGCTTGGGCCAAATGGTTCGGGAAAATCAACCTTGCTGAGCTATATTTTTGCCGACAATCCGCAGGCTTACGCTAAAAAAATGACTCTTTTCGATCGCCGGCGGGGCAGTGGCGAATCGATTTGGGAAATTAAAGCCCGTATCGGGTTCACTTCGTCGGAAATGCACCTCTATTACCGCGAGAATGTGTCGTGCCTTTCTGTTGTTGCTTCCGGTTTACATATTCCGGTTGATACCCGTTCACGTTTTCCGGTGATGTCCGTTCACTGTTTGTTCAAAAACGATTAGGCAGATGTGAAATTAATACTTTTTTCTAAGACTTTCTCCTTTTAATTGAAAACGTACCGATTTATGAACGATTCTATCTAAACATGCTTCAGCAATCAGTTCATTACCAATAACAGCATACCAGTCATTGACAGGTAGCTGACTGGATATTATCAATGCTTTTTTCCGATATCTGTCGTCAACAACTTGCTCAAAGTCGTTTTGTTGTTGCCCTTCTAATCCTTTCATGCCAAAGTCATCTATGATTAACAAGTCCACACGTGAGAGTTTTTCCATGAATCGTATTTCGTGTCCTTGTAATCTTTCGAGTTTAATTCTGTCTAATAACTTTTGCATGGTGAAGAATACAACATTAAAATCCAGCCTGCATGCCCTATCGCCCAGTGCGACAGCCAAATAGGTTTTACCGGTTCCGGTAGGTCCGTTAATCACTATGGTTTGTCCATTACGAACAAATTCACACGTGCCCAACTGTGCTACTGTTGTTGCATCTACACCTCTTGCAGTATCATAATCAAGCTCCTCAAACGAAGCAGAATATGGAAACGCGGCTTCTTTGAGTAATCGAGTGATACGGTTTGTTTTTCGGGTGTCTTGTTCGGTCTGCAACATAAGTTGCAATCCATCTTTTAGTGAGAGCTTATCGGCTCTGCGTGTCTCACAAAGGGATGTCCAGCAATCTGCCATTCCAGGAAGCTTCAGCTTGTGAAGCGATTTTTCAATTTCTTGCATACAATGTTTTTTTTAATTGGTTATTTATAATAGGAGTTTCCTCGCATATTTTCACGATTAGTTGGCTGTGGATTAATGCGTTTCTCGCTTTCACTTTGTGATTTAACCACATTGATATTGCTGATCACATTTTGTAAAAACTTGCCTGAGTATGACCTGTTTTGGATAGCTATCCGGCAGGCTTGCTCAAAATCGGCCATTGGTGTTTTTCGGCCTATCGAGAGCATATAATCACAAGTTTTGTATTTGAACTCGGGGGGAATCTGACGTTGTTCCAAATCCAGAAACATGTCCGACACAAGCTGCTTAAATACAGCGCTATGCTTATCCGCTTTTTCTTGATAATATTCAGGAGAACGGCTCAAAATAGCATTGGAATTCGATGCCAGATGTTCTTTTTTGTGCGTATGCCCAAAGCCTAATTGGCGCTCATGTGTAGCCACTAATTCGTTATTTACAAAGATTTTGACCAATGTGCGGGTGTAAATAACATGGCTACGTTTTCCAATGTGGACAAATGGAACCGAGTAGTAATGTTTGTCGCGCGCCAAATAAACGAATCCATCGTTGCGAACCTGTAAATCGCACGTAAGTTTCATTTCAAAAGGCTGTTCGGGCAAAGGGGATAAGACATTCTTTTCTACGGCAAAGAATTGTTCTTCACGACTATAAGGCCGTTGTTGCATCCGTGTCTGATTGTGTTCAAGCATTTTCTGCGATACCGCCTCATTTAAATCCTCCAATGAATAAAAAGTGGTGTTGCGTAGGCGGGCATATACCCGCCTGTAAATAATCTTCACTTGGTTCTCTACCAATGCCTTGTGCGTAGGAGAATAAGGGCGACAAGGGATGGTTACAAAACGATAATGGTTGCCCATATCTTCCAACGCTTTATTCAGGGTTGGTTCATACTTATCCGCTTTTATTACAGCCGATTTAAGGTTGTCGGTTACCAAAATCTTAGGTACGCCTCCTATTGCTTCCATGCATTTAGAAATGGCATATAGAAAATCCTCCACCCGTTGTGAGGGAACACACAGAGCAAAGGCATAATCCGTGTAAGGTAAACATGCCACAAATACCTGCACTTTAATCATTTCACCTGTTTCTGTATTTACATATTCCAATGTATCGCCCGCGAAATCGACAAATAATTTCTCACCTGGAACATACGTGTCACTCAACACTGTAGTAGGCGTAAAGGCTGCTAATTGTTGTTTTAAGTGATGGAAAAACTGAGACTTACGATAACCATCAGGATGCTTGGCTATGTAATCCTGCCACACCAGAAATCGGGTTACATGTTTATGACCTAACGAGGTCTTAAATTGGGGTAATTCATCCAGAAATGTTTGATGTCGGTAATCGGTATATGCCGGATTTCCAGCTCTGAAACGTGCTTCCAGCTCTGGATCTTCCATTTTTAATACCTCTTTGAGCGACAATGGATCATTCCCAAAGAACCGAACATAATTATTGACCGTCTCTTTGTTTATATCCAAATCCTTGGCTATTTGACGGTTCGACACTCCGTTCTCGCTTAATTGGAGAACTTGTTTTATTCTACTCATACTTGCTGGTTTTCCTGCCATTTTGCCTTTGCTTTGTTGGGTGATTTTCAAGCTGCAAAGGTACGATGGAACGTTCGAGTGAACGGATATGCTCCGGAAAATGAAAGGCGCCAATCCGTGAACGGATATGCTCCGGAAAGTGCTGACAACAAAACTACTAATTTCTAAAAGTGAACGGACATGCTCCGGAAAATGGGTGTTTTCCCGTAACCGAAAATAGGGTGAACGGGCATGCTCCGGAAAAAGGTACCCGTGAACGGGCATGCTCCGGAATTTGGAATATTTTGTTTCAGTTTGTTGTCTTTTCATCCTGTTTGAAGCCTATTTTTAGGGCAAACGGACATGAAAAACGTGGTTTTGAATGGTCAACTTTCAGTTTGTAACTGAAATGTTTCTATTCTAAAGTGGGTGGGTATGCTCCGGAATATGTAG
>DAHXOX010000102.1 GCA_027364655.1 Paludibacter sp.
TCGGTGTAAGCATTGGCTATAATTCCAAATATTACAGACTTTGGATGTAATTCATCAAACCAGTAACTTTCGGGGTCTTTTCCTTTATATTTGGCATAATATGCTGTAATTCCTCTCGCATCCACATGATAAACGTTGTCATATTCTTTCCCGAGTTCAATAAGCATCTCGTTGGTCTCAAAGATCATTGTTTTCATAATGGATTGCTGCAAATAAGGATCGTTAATCCCATTCATCATTAGTGGTTCTTTGAGCCATTGTCCATTACTCATAAACATTCTTATTCCGAAATTTCTTTTATAACTTGGTATGACGTAATCGTATCCTTGTGTAATTATTTTTACTGATTCGAATCGATCCGGGTCAACTTTACGCAGAGACTCAAAGAGCATTTTGTATTCCAATTTTAATGTCGCCATAAAGCGATAAAAATTTTGATTCACGAATCTTCTTCCTGTTACAATCTGATTGACCAGATTTGTATCAATTTTCGTCTTATAAAAGGAGATGGAATCACGAAGTGCAGGATTGTCAATATTACAAGATTCTTGATTACAAATAGAAACTGGTTTATTCAACATGCGTAGAATGACATAATTCCGATAATTATTTAAAAATGAGTCATTAGCTGGTAGCGGTTTGAGAAGAACAAAATTCGATAGTCGATAATCTCCAACCAGGTCATTTCCACCTCCACTTATAATAAAAACATCAGGTTTGGTTTTTACATAATCGTATTCATACTGAAGACTTGACATCATATTTGAAAACCAATCGCTACCCTGAGCAATGCTATATATTGCCATATTTGGCTTTTCCTCCAGAAAATCGGTAATAACTTTCAGCATTACAGGATATTCAAACCAAGAATCACCTACGACTAAAACCACTTTATTGTTTGGATGCAATATCGGATCTCTGAACCCATTTCTGATTTTCTTATGAAATTCGTTCTGTTTTTTGTCATCGGCAGTTCTATTCATTGTTCCGATAAAACCGTCGTTGGAACGCGAGCGATTAAGCACGAATGAATTTTGTCCATAATATACAGCATGAATCAAGGCGTTTAATTGTAAAATATCTACATCCTGCAAATGCTGATTTAAGCGTACCCAATTGGGATCGTCGTGATTAATAAAACTTGAAGGATGAATCCATAAGGAATCCATTAATCGGTCAACTTCTATTCGATTTTCCTGATGATTGGCAGGCTGACTAAAAATAAAGCCACTGCAAAACACGAGTATGATTAATATTAATAGATGACTTTTCATCCGTTTGTCAAGTTTTACAAAATGCACAAGATCATCTTTTCCAGTGTATCTGATTGAATTCTAAAGGGATACTTATATTTTGAGAAACAGGAATGATCCTTGGTGTGTAATCGTTTACGGGGCGTTCGGCTGAGACAGTGGCTGTATAAACATGGATATTGATGGCTCCATCCAATAAATGCGAATGTTTCATCTTTTTACGAACCAAAGTATGTCCATTTACTTCATCGGCAAAAAGTTCAACATTTATGTCCTCTTGTTTGATATCTTCTAAATACACGTGTATTTCAAAAATGTGATGCTCCTGACTGGTTTCAACCTTAACTTCTACGAAACGAATTGCTTCCCATTTTTGTTCAATATTATTTTGCCAGTCCACCATTTTTTTAGCTATTTTCCCTCTGTTTTCCGATCGTTTTTTATACGAAACTGCGGCTGGGATGTAGTATTGTTCCGTATATTCACGCACTGCACGATTAGCGGAATATTGCGGGGTCAAACGTGCCATGCTTTCGCGCATCCTATTTACCCAAGCAGTAGGAATTCCGTTTTCGTTACGGTTGTAAAATTCAGGAATTACTTCATTTTCCAATATATTGTAAAGTTCTTCTGCTTCGGCTGCATCCACATTTGGATCGTCACCATGTTCCAACCCATCGCCCAACGCCCATCCAACTTCAGGCGAGTAAGCTTCTTCCCACCAACCATCCAGTTCCGAAATATTGATTCCACCGTTCACGAGTACTTTCATTCCGCTTGTGCCACAAGCTTCCCAAGGCCTCCGTGGCGTATTTAACCAAACGTCAACTCCTTGTACCAAATGTTCTGTCAAAAGCATATCGTAATCGCAAAGAAAAATGACATGATGTTTTGCTTCAGTATTGTTTATAAAATCAATCCACTGTTTTATCATATATTGACCTGCTTTGTCGGCAGGATGCGCTTTTCCTGCGAGGATAAGTTGCACCGGGCGTTTTGAATTTGTCAATATGCGCAGTAAGCGTTGAGGATCATGCAGCAAAAGGTTTGGCCTTTTATATGTTGCAAAACGACGCGCAAATCCTATCGTTAAATTATTTGGGTTAAAAAAGCGATTGATGATTTCAGGCTCATCAACTTCGAGGCCTGATGCAGTCTGGCGTCTGCTTAATCGCTGTCTGACATATTTTATAAGCTCAATACTTGATAAAATACGCATTCCCCATAGTTTATCGTCCGATACACTCCGAATTTTCTGCTCATGCATTTCTGTAGTTCCACGCCAGCGATCTTTTCCACAGGCTTCAGTCCAAAAATCATCTGCTGCTGCCGAGTCCCAGCTCGACATGTGAACGCCATTCGTAACATAATTTATTGGCACTTCATTTTCAGGCCACCGAGGAAATAAATTTGTAAAAATAGCCTTGCTTACTTTTCCGTGTAAGCGGCTTACTCCATTCACTGCACCACTACCATGGATTGCGAGGTAAGCCATATTGAAATTGTCCGATAAGTTTTTTGGATTTTGACGTCCCAGAGCAAGAAGTTCTTCGACTTTAATTCCAAGTTTATTCAGCGCATAAGTGCCAAAATATTTTTCAATCAGATAGGGTGGAAAAACATCAAATCCCGCTGCTACCGCAGTATGGGTAGTAAAAAGATTGCCTGCCCGTGTTGCAGCAAGGGCTACATCAAAAGGTTGTCCGGTTGCTTTCATAAAGTCAAGTGCTCTTTCAAGTACCGCAAAAGCAGCATGACCTTCGTTGAGATGACAAACATCAGGTTGTATGCCAAGCGCTGTAAGTAATTTCCAACCGCCTATGCCCAGCACAATTTCCTGTTGAAGACGCATTTCCTGTCCTCCACCATACAGTTGACTGGTTATGCCGCGATGAATCGGAAAGTTAGCAACGTCATTGCTATCGAGCAAAAAGAGATTTAATCGGCCAACGTTAACCTGCCAGGCACGTAAAAGTACCGTTGCGCCGGGTAAATCAACTTTCACACGTAACCACTCACCATCTTTCTGACGCAAAGGAGTAACAGGTAACTGCCCGGGATGATTGAACGGAAAGACTTCATGTTGATTACCAAATTTATCAATCGTTTGGCGGAAATAACCCTGCTGATACAACAAGCCAATTCCTATAACCGGCACACCCAAATCACTGGCAGCTTTCAGTTGATCGCCGGCTACATTCCCCAACCCTCCCGAATAAATAGGAAGCGCTTCATTTAGCATAAATTCCATGCTGAAATAGGCTACACTTTTAAGAGGAGTATCCGTGTACGTATGCTGAAACCAAGCCGGCTGGTTTTTCAATTCTCTGTTTTTCTGTAATAAACTATCAACCTTTGTGCGAAATAGCTCATCTTTAAGCAAGGTTTCAATTCGATTACGAGAAACTGTTCTTAAAATACCGGTAGGATTATGCGTCAACGACCACAATTCAGGATCAATTTCTCTCCAGATTTCATCAGCAGCATGATTCCATGAATTATGCAAATCGAAAGCCAACTCTGTTAGGGCATCAAATCCTTCCACATCGGTTGCTAAAAGATTTCCGATGTCTTGTATATTTGTCTTTACTTGTTTGCTCATTTTCGTTAGATTTAATTGTTCATGCTTTGATTAATTCCTGAAGTATTTTATATAATCCGATTTGGAAGAGAGTAACTTTTGCAAGTTACTCTCTTATTTTTCATTGTGTAATTAAATATTGATTTATTTCAATAGCTCATGTCCACATTAAAAATATGTTTGGTGGATGATTATGCCATCTAACTATTTGACTAAAATATCTTCGGAAATCTTCAAATACTTTTCATCAAACATTTTTTGAGTCAACGCTTCAAGTTCGCTATCAAAATTCTTCATCATTTCTTCATACAGAGGATCACGTAAAACAGCTTCAGCTTCTTCATCTTCCCCTTTTACATCAGGAGTCAAAATATTATATTTGAAGTTCTCATAATGATCGCGGATAGAACAAGGCATCATTCCGTTGCCGCGACTTTCAGTATCTTCAAAACGATATTTGTTTTGCCAAGCTCTACCATTTTTGAACATTTTCGATTGAATGGCATCTCCTAAGTCCTTCCCTTGTGCATAAATATCCTTGATGTTATCAACATAATATGGTACAAAAACGCAAGGCATTACATTCCCGTTCCAATCAATGTATAAATAGCCTCCAAATCGACCATAGGCAATACAACCAGAAGATAAAGACCCCGAGTTCCAAAAATCGGCAATAGGATATTTTTTTTCATTCAAAAGATACGACCATTTTTCGAACAGTTTAACTCGTTGTTCCGGTTTAATCATTAAATCGACAGCATCTTTACCTCTTCCGATAGGCATTAATTGGAATTGCCACATATAGCTAACACCCTGCTCATTAAAAAAGTAATCGTAAAAATCATCATTCATTAAAATATCAAAGTTCTTACTTGTAGAGGTCACTGAGATACCAAAAGGCACACCGGCTTTACGTAAGTTAGACATAGCCGTCAAGATTTTTTTGTAAACGCCTTTGCCTCTTCTCTCATCGGTTTGCTCTTCCCATCCTTCAACGGATATTGCCGGAGTAACATTGCCCAACTTTGCAAGCTTCTCGGCCACAGCTTCGGTGATTAACGTACTGTTGGTGTAAACCAAAAAGAAAGTGTCGTTGAACTCTTCGAAAATATCGAACATCGTTTTTCCATCAGCTTTGTACATAAATGGTTCTCCTCCACTGATAGTCATAAACCGACTTCCGAAAATGTCGTGATTTTCTCTCACAATACGTCTTGAAGTTTCAAAATCAAGTTTTTCTGCTGTAGCTGCTTCAGAAGAAGCGTAGCAACCCACGCAATGTAAATTGCAACTTTTACCTGGAGAAAGCACCAAAAATGTGGGAGGATATTCTCCATGTTTTTCTTTGAAATCTTCTTTTGCACTATTCAGTGATGCATATCTGTCGGGGTTAAACGAATCTCCAACAAAAACATGTGCCATTTTTTTTAGTACATCCGGCTTGATGAAATCTCTATCAAGATTTATCTTTGCTTGATGTACGATTCCATTTGCAAAAGAAAATTGGTCTAACTTTTCTTGGAGTAATTGTTCTTTTCCAAGATTCATAATACTGTTGTACAGATAATTATCAAGCCTTTTTGTGGCAATACCGCGTAAGGTTTTGTTTGAAATTACTTGATTGACTGCTTCTTTGAAAATAACTTCTTTAATTTTTCCCATGATAGTTGATAATTAATTGATTAATTGATTTGTATATATATAACTGTAAGTAATTGGTTACATATTATATTTCATATGAAAAATGATATCTATATGTCAATCGAAAATATGCAAGCAAAATTATTTTATTCAAATTAATTCAAATAAATAATATATATTTTCCATGCTTTACTGATTTCATCCTTCAAATCTTTTTGATTTTTTAGGTTTATTCCCAATACTCTCAAAATGCCATTTGAGGTTCAAAATGGGCAGCCATGAAAAGCTGCCCATTTCTTCTCTCAACCAAAAATCCAATCTATTTAGAACTTAAACATTAAGCCGGCACGTGCATTCCAATAGCTCAGGTTGTCAGTGTTGTATTGATACTTAGTTGCAAGATCAATTGACAACAACTTGCTCAATGGGATTTCATAACCTGTGCCAACGCTAAATCCCCATTCGGTAGGGTTGTTATAAGCTGTGGGGCCAGAGCTTGTGAAAAAATGCACTCCTGTTTCTACCATTCCATACCATCCTGCTACAAAGTGATACTTTGCACCTACCATGATGGGTATTGCCGAATAGCTTTGCTGACTGCTCGTAGCAAAAGATAGATAACCCGAAGTGATCATTCCATCAAATCCCGATCCTAAGTTGAATTCATACCGAGCGGTCGTTCCAACCCAACTGGCCGCTGATCCTTTTGACAAATTTCCCATTGGAAAACTGGTTTCATAAGCTACATCTATTGCATTGGAATAAGCGTACAGCGAATTATCGCTACTCTTAACGGCTTTTTGGCCTGTTTGTCCAAATGCAAACACTCCTGCAAACATAAGGAGTACCGGAATAGTTACTAACTTTTTCATAATTAAAATTTTTAAATAATTAAACATGCACCAGATACAAATTATTCTTTTATCTTTATGGGGTTATTCGTTGAAACCCAGCTGTTTTAATTTCATTATTATTTTGTGGCACAATCAATACACACTTTCTTGTCGTCTTTGATTCGTCCATATTCCATCACGACCATCTCGCCACATTCTTCGCAAACAAAACCGTTGTAGCTCTCTTTCTTAGGGGATAAATCATAGTGGAAAATTGGAGAAACAAGTAACAAATCATCATCTGAGGCATTCATTACACCGTCCACCAAAGGATCAACAATTTCGAATGGGACTTTGCTGGCAGGAATTCCTTTTTCGCGATATTCTGTGAAAAACTTTGATACTTTGTTTGCCAACATCGACTCGGCTCGCGGTGTTACTCTGACAGCTCGGCCGGTGGCTCTTTCCACTACCGTAACTGCCCATTTCCCTTTATGCGTTTTACTGATATTCCCTTTGCCAAAAGTAGTCCCCATGATCACTTGTAACCCATCACCAAAGCAAGTGGCGCAATGGTCTTCGCCCAGATCGACAAATGCAACCAACTGTCCGTCTTTTGCCCGTTCAACACCCAGCGCATTCATAGCAGCTGCTCCTACACGTAAGCCCATTGGCATTGCCGGACATTTATGCCCGTGAAATTTTTGCCCGAATTCGAGCCATTCATTTGGATTAATCTTGTTCATTGTTTTTGTAATACTAAAATATTTAATATCAATTATGTATAAGGTGATAAATTTCAACTAAGCGCATTCCTGTGTTTTTTGCATCTTGTAGCGCTAATGGGTCATTTTCGAGTATTCCCATTTCGGTAAACGTGTAACCTAATGCTCCGCTTCCGCCCAAAATCATGCGGTGTCTCAGCATAAAAGCCTGCAATGTGTTAATCGTACTTTCCATGTACCTCCTGCCTGTAACGACATAGCCTCCAATGGTGTTTTTCAACTCTCCCTTCATCCACCATGTTCGTTCCATCATCTTTTTGATGTCTGCGCTAACGTCTGAAAATTGAGTTGGACTCCCTATCAAAATTACCTCTGCCCATAGCATCTCCTTGTAAATGCGTTGCATGTCGTCATCAACAACACAATATCCCGTTGTTTTACATTCGCGGCAAGAACCACAAGCAGTAAATGAAAGATCACTCAAAAAGATTGAATGTATGTCTGCCTCGCGAGGGAAAGCGGTTAATGCTTCATTCACCATGAGCGCGGTATTCCCACCTCGTCTCGGACTTCCATATATGGCTAATACATTCATCGACTTCGATTTTTAGATAGTTTTCTGCTTGCAACAATCAATACATTTTACTTAAAGCACTGTAAATCAATTGTACGGCAATAAGCAACAACACGGTGGCATAAACCAATTTTACTTGATTTGATTTTGCTTTTCCTGACATATAACGTGCGCCAAATTGAGAACCAATGATAACTGAAACAATTAATATGAGGGTTAATGTCATGTTCATGTGCCCTTGTGCCATGTGCCCGAAATAGCCTGAAAAGGATGAAAAGGTAACTACAAAGGCTGTTGTTGCTGCTGCCTCTTTTGCTTTATATCCCATCCACATTAAAATGGGAGCAATGATAAAACCGCCACCAACGCCTAAAAGACCACCAACAAATCCGGCAAACAAACCGACGAACAACCCGATGATTGATCTTTTTTTGAGTGACATCATTTCCTCCGCTTCGGTTTTGTTAGCAACCATCAACGTGCGGACGGCTACGATAATTACCATCGCTGCAAATAAAAGTTTCAAAACATTGGTGTCGACATCTTTAGTAAAAAAAGCTCCTATCGGCGAACCTATCATTGCCGAAATGGCCATGACGGCGCCTCCTTTCCAGTCGATTAATTTTTTACGGGCAAATGGAATCATGGCAAACAACGTATTCAACCCATTGAGCAATAAGCCAAGTGGAATGGCCACTTCTTTCATGGGAAACCCAAACCAGGTGATTACCGGAACATATACACTTCCGCCACCCAAACCCAGCATGGCAAAAATGAACGAAACGACTGTAATAATGATAAATACGAATATGTACAACATATCATTGTAGAATTAAAAGATAAACAGGCTGCTCTTAGATGGTAAATAATAGTTGTAACGCAAATGTTGTAGCGTTTTTGGGAGTCTGACCGTCAATAGGCTGTAAATTGCCTGGTTTAAAGACTCCAAATAGTCCGGTTATTTGCCAATGTTTCAACACTTGATAACGAGCAAAAATATCAAATTCACTCCCAAAGTAATGGTCGCCTGAAACAAGTTTCATCGTATTTAATAATGTGGCGTTTGATTCGGGCATATAAAAACGGTTGTACTTAGTTTCTATCCACATGTGCTTCACAGGAAACAACTCAAGCACTATTTCCCGATCGTCGAGGTTTGTCCATGACGTGATGTTCATCCACCCATAATATTTATCGCTGGCGCCATAAGCAGGATCAAAGGTGTGCACGGTTCCTTCTGTGCTGTTGCCACCTGATGCATAACTTTCGCGCAACGTCAAAATAGGTTTAGCGGGCACAAAAGCAAACTGATAACCTAATTTTGCAAAATACCCGTACGCATCAATGGGTTTTCCTTCTTCCGATCCAAATTCCCTTACGTAAGTACCATCGAACACAATATGATGAAAGTTGTTGTTGTAAATTCTTGCGCCAAGCCAGTTGCGGTTAAAATGCTGATCACGGATATAAGGCGCCGATCCTTCCATTTTCAAAGCATAAAACGGTTCCAAATTCATCACTTTTTCCCAATGATAATGAGCATACATGCCGCCACCCCAAAATTCGGTGTTTACAAACGGAATGGAGACATAAGTCGGATCGTGAATAATGGTTCCTCCGCCAAACAAATCAATAAAATTTTTACCTTTCTGATAGGAAAGTTTCACGGCATCCCACGTCCAACGACCTGTATTTCCCCATTCACCGGGTCCAAACAAGCGATCATCACCATAAAATATTTTTTGTCGACCTGCTTTAATGGAGATTAAATGAAAAAGATGTTTGTATTCTACATACGCATCATAAATCTGGAAAAACGCTTCGTTCGGATTCATGGTGTAAGAGGGGGAAAGTTTTCCCGGAGCATGAATCTTAAATAAATCGGGATATTCACTGTTTCGCAGCGACCATCCAAAAGCACGTGAATCTTGAATGTGGGCGCCTAATTCCCAATTATCCGAAGGATTTGCCGTGATGCCGGTAACAATCCGTTGCAACAACATGTTATCATCCAATTTTCCAATGGCTCCTGGAGCGCTATTGCCATAATTTTTTGAATTCATCCCGTTCCACGATTCAAATCGCTCGCGCATCGCAAGATCAAATTTTACTTTTGTACTGTCTTTCTGCCCATGAACAGACACAAACGAAAGCATTAAACATCCTATTAACAGCCAATTTTTCATTTTTATTTATATGTGAGTGTTTACTTATTATTTGGATAAAAAGAAGAAGTTACTTCTTCAACATCTTTAGCAAAAGTTCTAACATTTGGCGGCAGAAGTCATTCTGATAAAAGAGTCCTCCATTCAACACCAATTCAATATTTAACGTAACAGGAATCCCTAAGTAAATCATCGACACGCGATCCACATTGACTTGGTCATCCCATATCCCCATAGCAATGCCATCTAACATAATCTTGCTAACCAAATTACGCTGACTGTTGAAAATTTGTTGTAAGCTGTTTTTCAACACTGAATCGTTATTGTGGGAGGCTTCTGAAAACAAAAGCATGGTAACTCCTTTTTTGTCGGTAAGATAATGTACCGTAGCACATAGGAATTTTTCCAACCTTGCTTCGGGCGACAATGGAGCAACCGTGATTTCCCTTAATTGAGCTATTAAATCGGTTTGTACATCTTGCAAAATAGACAAGAGAATGTCTTGCTTTGTCGCGAAATGACGAAAGATCGCGCCTTCGCTTAATCCAATA
>DAHXOX010000118.1 GCA_027364655.1 Paludibacter sp.
GCAACGGCTTCACTTGAAGTAAAGCCGTTGCTATTTGAGAAATAAAGAATTAGTTTTTCCCTGATGCCTGTAAATAAGCCACTCGTTTGGTTTTGTAGGCTGTTTGAGCATCGATCAGTTGATTTTGTGCTTGTTGCACCATGGCTTCGGCTTCGAGCATATCAGAGACATTCACGATGCCGGCATGGAAATTATCCTGATTTATTTTCAGATTCTCTTCCGCTTGTCGAACAGTTACCTTCGCCACACCAATTTGTGCATACGCTTCTACCAACTCATCCCATGCTTTTTGCATTTGCAGCGTCAGGAGTTCAGCATTGTTCTTCAAATCGATGGCAGCAATCTGCTCTTGGATGTGTCGTTCTTTGATAGCGTGCGAAGCCGCCCACCAATCGGTTAACGGCACTTTGACCGACACAAAAGCAAGGGTATTGAAATCTTTCATAGTCGAGAAGTTGTAATAGGCCTCACTCACTCCTACCCCGATCTCAGGCAAATAGGAACCGACTTTGATACGCGTCTCCAACTTCTGTGCCTCCAAGTTTTGTTGCAACAATTTATATTCTTGCCGATTGGGCAATGATTGAGTCGGATTAACATACACGCTTTCGGGAGGTTCAATGGAATCGATATTTTGCGAAAAAACGATGGACGCATCATACGGAATGCCGATATACTGACATAGCACCATTTTGCTCAACGTGATGCCATGTTCTAATTTAAGCCGGTTCATGGCCAGCTCACTCTTTTTCAGCGTCACCTTCATCACATCGTTCCGGTTGATCAATCCGGCATGAAAAGCATCGTCGGCTTGTTTATACAGTGAATCAAGAAACAAAGCATACCGCTGCAAGGTTTCCATTTTTTCCTGCAACGAAACGACCTGCCAAAAGGATTCTTCGGTATGCAAGGCCACTTCGTTCAATGCAAGTTTCGCTTTAGCCTGATTGACGGTAACACCAATGGCAGCCAGCTTGTTTCCATTCACAATTCTTCCGCCGGCAAAGATAGGTTGCGTCAACGTGACAGCCGATACCAATCCTTTATCAAAATAGTTGAGGTTCATACCCGGGAAATAGGCATATTGCGTAGCGTTAGCCAATGTTGACAAATTGCCATTATACACCGGAAGATTACCACCCGGAATCGACATTTTCAACAACGGTTTGTCGGCCATAAACCCACCCATCGAAGCGCTTACCGAAGGAAAATACTGAGTCAACGCACCGGCCTTTACCTGTTTTGCAGCTTGCACCTGAAGCGAAGCATCCTTCACCAACGAATTATTGGCAACGGCCAACTTCTTGCATTGTTCTAAAGTGTACGATTTCTGAGCCTTTATGCTTCCCATGCCTGCCATAACCAATAACAACGCAATCATCAATGGTTTGGCATACGGAATGGCAGCGACACTTTCGGATTGAGGTTCATCGGGCATAACACGCTCATCATGGCGATACATCCACCAATAAGCTACAGGTAAAATCAATACCACCAAGATCATAGAAGTCAAAGTGCCAAAGAAAATGACGGCTCCCATCGGACTCCACAGCAAACTATGGCTGAGAATCATCGGGATAACACCCATCGAAGCTGCAGCCGACGTTAAAAAGATAGGTCGCATCCGGCGTTTGCCTGCATCCATCGCTGCATTCAACACTGTTTCATTATGCTTAAAGCGTAAACTTTCTGCATAATCGAGCATAATCATCCCGTTCCGCACAATGATGCCCACCAAACTGACAATTCCCAAAATGGAGGTAATGCTAAAGTCGAGACGTAACACCAAAACGCCTAAGAAGGCACCAAACAAACTCAATGCAGCCGAGCCAAACACTAATAATGCTAATTTAACTCGTTTGAAATGAAACATGAGGATTAAAAAGATGATCATCAAACTGGCTAACAATCCTTCAATAATCTGAGGCAACGTAGTGGCATCCGATTCATGTGCGCCTCCGTAACTCAGGGTAATGCCTTCGGGTAATTTGACCGTTTCGACCACTTTTTTCACCTGATCAAACACATTATTGGTGTTCAACCCGCGTGCCACATCAGCCATCACCGTTAACGTAGGAATTCCGTTGCGACGCACCAATTGTCCTTGTGTCCACGAAGGTGTCACCGTTGCAATTTGACGCAATGGCACTGAAACACCCGGCAAAACAGAGTGAATATAGGTGTTATTTACATCCATAACATGCTGTTGACCAGGATTATCGGTTTTCAACATCACGGAAACAGGATAATCCTTTTCCCAAATCGTGGTCATCGGCAACCCATTGAATCGCACCGCTAATTGCGACGAAACCATTGCTTGAGTAATACCTAATTGATTGGCTACTGTATTATTCAAATTAACCTGAGCAATGGGTTGTTGCGTTTCAAAATCGGTATGTACCCAACGTAACGAAGGAAGCGGACGTATTTTTGCCAACAAACTATCGCCTGTCTGCATCAGTTTCTTTTCATTATTTCCTGATATGCGTACTTCAATCATAGCCTGAACCGGTTCAAAATCAAGTTGTTTAAATCGTACATACGCATTGGGGAAATAACGTGAATATTTATCGCTGTAGGCATCCAACAATTCCACTGTGGCTTCGTTCGAAGTCGTATTGACGATAAACTGAGCATAGTTTTTGGATGGAAAGTTAGGAGCATAGGCTGTTTGAAAACGCGGAGAACTCGTCCCGATAAATGAAGTGATCGACTTCACCCGTCGATCTTTTCGAAGCATATTTTCCAAACTATCGGCTACTGAAGCAGTTTGTTGCAATGAACTTCCGTCGGGCAAATAAATCTCAACAGCAAACTGGTTGCGCTCTGCAACCGGCATCAACCGCTGAGGAACAAACAAAAACAATACCAAACCGGCCACAACAGATAATCCGCCAAACAGTAAAGTACGTTTGGGATGCGCAAAAGCACGAGACAAAAACTTTTCGTAAGTCGATTGAATCCATTTCAACGAATCGAACTTCTTTTTCTTCGGTTCGGACGTTGCTGAAATAAATCCTTGTTTAACAAAATGATATTGCAGATACGGAATCACCAACATTGCCACCAACAAGGATACGCCCAACGTGATGGTTACCGTCCAGGGAAACATCAATACAAAGTCTCTGAATTCACCTTTCAACGTCAACAAAAATGGGAAAAAAGTGATGCTTATGGCCAATGTTGCAGCAAAGATGGCTCCGAAAAACTCTTTGGCGCTGGCAATGGAAGCATACCACCGGGACATTCCCTGATCTAATTTTTGCATATAATCGTCCACAATCACCACGGAGTTATCGACAATCATTCCCAACACCACAATCAGACCTGCCAACGTAACGGTGTTCAATTCCATGCCGAAAATATCCATGATACCCAACGAAATAAAAATGGTGATGGGAATGGACGAAGCTGCAACGGAAGCAACTCTCAACGGCAACAAAAGCATCGTGACCAGAATAACCGCTAAAATGGCAAATAGGAACTCTTTCAAGAAAACAGTGATAGAATCGCTCACCACCTGAGGCTGATTTACAATTCGATGCATCGTCACACCCGGAGGTAAACTTTTCTGAAACTCCTTGAGCACCTTTTCCACGTCCTTGCCATACTTCACAATGTTGTGTCCTGGCAACATCTCCATCGAAACCAACAAACATTTATTTCCGTCGATTTGAATGTAACTGTCAGGTTGCGGATATTCTCGCACAACGCGAGCCACATCTTTCAATCGAATGACCGCACCGGTCGGATCGCTGTAAATTATTTGATTAGCAACATCCTGTTCTGTCTGATATTGCGAAACGACATGAATTGGAACATCCATATTCCCGTTATCCACTTCGCCGCCAACAGTTCGTAACCCTTGTGAAAACAACGTTGCAAAAAGCGTATTCGATGAAATGCCGTATTTATCCAATTTGTTTTTATCCAAATAGACGGCAATTTGCTCTTTTTCCAATCCGTAATGGCGCACGTTCGATACCGAAGGAATCCGACGCAATTGATCTTCCAATCGATAGAGATATGTTTCTAAATCGCGGTAACTCTTGTTTTTCGATTGAAGTGTGATTAGCAAAGCCGAAGTGTCTCCAAAATTATTGTCGGCCACCAACGCCAAGACGCCTGATGGCAATTGTGCTTTGAAGTTATTCAGTCCATAACTCAATTTCGACCAAAACTCATCGCTATTAGTCACGTTATCGTTCAGCGTTACATAAATCACCATCAATCCATCGCGCGAATGCGAATATGTTTTGGCTTTATTTACCTCCTTAAAACTAAATAAATAGCGTTCCACTTGTGTGGTTAACTGTTGCTCTACCTCCGTTGCCGTGGCTCCGGGATAAACGCCGACCACCAATCCTTGCCGGATGGTAAATGTTGGAAATTCCTGGCGCGGCATGTCATACAAAGCAAACACACCAATCAATATCAACACTGTAACCACCAGAAATACAATTTGCTTGTATTTCATGGCAGTTTCTACAACTCCCATTTTTCTTCGCATATCAGTGAATAATTTGTATCAATGATTGTTCGTCAATTTTTTGATTCCCTTCTGTAACCACACCGTCGCCCTGTTGAAGTCCTGCAAGAATAGCCACATCGCCATTTCCCACAGATTCCCCCACTTGCACAATTTGCTTACGCACACTGCGACCATCTTTATTAGCAACGTAAACATAGGTATGGTTATTTGTATCAATCATCACAGAAGTTTGCGGTATGGTGATCATAGGAGCAACTGCTTTAGGGGTAATCACCACGTTACAAACCATCCCTGGTTTTAACTGTTCGTCTTTATTTTGCAGAGCAATTTTAATCGGATAGGTATGTGATAAAGGATCGGCTTCCACTCCTGTTTCAGTTATTTTTCCTATGAATGAAGCATTGTTTAATGCAGCAACTGTTACCGAGGCTTTTTGCCCAAGCTGAATATTTGCTATCTGATTTTCAGGAATAGACACAACAGCATTTACTTGCTCGATCTTTAGCAAACTAAGCACTTGATAATCGGGTAATACATTCATACCAGGCTCAATGGATTTCTTCCCGATCACCCCATGCGTGGGAGCAATTAATCGGCAATCGGAAAGAGAATTTTTAGCAAGTTGAGCAGTAGAACGTGCCTGTTGCAAATCGCTTTCAATTTCTACCATCTTTATTTCAGGCAGGCTACCTTTTTTGTACAATCCGGAAAGACGATTATAGGCATCTTGCGCTTGTTTCTCTTTTGCTAACGCTATTTGGTAACTGCTTCGATAGCTCTTTGCGTCCAATGTTGCTAAAACCATGCCTTTATTTACCGACTGACCCTCTGATACATACACGGCAGAAACCGTACCGGCGGCAGGAAAACTCAATGGAATAGTCACTGACTCACGAATAGTTCCCACATATTCCTGCCCCAAATTGATGGTCGAAGGTTGCACCACCAACACCTTAACCGGCATAGGTCTTTGTTGGTCAGTCCCTGAAGAGTGCCCACTACAACTATATAGTAAACTCAAAGCAACGACAAGAGATGTCGCCGACAAATTCTTTTTTTTGATCATACCACGTATCAATTAAAAATTATTGAATAGAAAGATTATAAATTAGAAATGACAAAGAACGTTTTGGCACCAACATCATGCTGTTGTCGTTTTAAACCCTTTAATAAACAAACTGACTAATAATTTACTACGCAAATCCCAACCCGGAACAGGAGTGTCAATAGCTAAGTCAATCAGAATACTGCGTGTGGCACTGACAATAATATAGGCAATCAGATCGATCTCCTTTTGAATTTCAGGCATAAATTCATTATTATCGATGCCTAATTGCAAAATTTCTTTTACCGTTTCAATGTCGTCTAAGTTCATTTTTTTTACTAAAGCACGAACCCGAGAAATATTATCGTCAACAAATTCATTGCGTACAATGTTATATAGGTTCACCTTTTCTTGTACCATTTTGATTGAAGTAAAAAAATAGGCTTCCAGCTTCCCTTCTGCTGTGGGCGATTCTGCAATGGCTTTTTGTGTTTCAGAGAATACTTCGTGTGCTTCACGCCGTATCACTTCGTCAAAAATTTCTTCTTTGCTTGTGTAATAATAATACAATGTACTTTTCCCACGACCTGAACGTTTTGCAATATCTTCCATGGCCGTTTTTCGTAAACCATACTGTTGAAACAACTTTTGTGCGGAGGTTAGTATCGCATCGCGAACCTTATCTTCTTTTGTAATAGACTCATTTCCCATTTTTCGACTATTTTCGTTTTTCAGTCCAAAAGTACAACCAAAAGAATCTCATTAGCAAATTTTGAAAGTTAATAATCTAAAAAAGAGAACGAATAGGTAATATGCGGGAATAAAAAAACTGCCTCAACAATAAGTCAAGACAGTTATTTATAGTAAATTGAATTTCAATGAATGAATTAATAATTAACTTTTTGAATTTCAAAATAAGCTTGCGGATGCAAACATGCAGGACATGTTTTAGGTGGAGTCTTCCCTTTGTAAATAAAGCCACAATTCCGGCATTGCCACGTAACTTCATCAATACGATCGAACACTTCGTTAGCTTCAATATTGTGCAATAACGCCAGATAACGTTCTTCATGCCCTTTTTCAGCAATGCTGATCATTTTGTACATAGCAGCAATAGCAGGAAAGCCTTCTTCTTCGGCAACTTGAGCAAAAAAAGGATAAAGTTCACTCCACTCTTCATGTTCACCACCAGCGGCAGCTTTTAGATTCTCTTCTGTAGTTCCGACAACACCGGCAGGATACGTTGCCGTAATCTCAACCATTCCTCCTTCTAGAAAAGAAAACATCCGTTTAGCATGCTCCTTCTCCTGATTGGCAGTCTCTTCGAAAATTGCAGCAATTTGTTCATAACCTTCCTTTTTTGCTGTACTGGCAAAATAGGTGTAACGATTCCTCGCCTGCGATTCACCGGCAAACGATTTCAACAGATTTTGTTCGGTACGAGTACCTTTTACACTTTTACTCATAAGACTTTGTTTTTAAGGTGAAACATTTAGAATTACACTTCTTCATAGACTCATTTGGCTTGTAAAGGTAATCAAAAAAAGAATCGCATAATAAAAATGCCTATTTTATAATCAATAATTTTGTGATTGCATATTGTGTACCATCGGCTGAAGTACAAACTACTAAATAAACTCCTGAACTGACTCGTGTGCCATCAGCTTTGTTGCCATTCCAAGTCGCAATACCTCCGTTTGAAATCGTTTCATAAACCACATTTCCATTTAAATTAGTGATTTTTACTTGTGTGTCAGCCACCAATCCGGTGATGGTAATTACACCATTAAAATCGGGACGCACCGGGTTGGGATACGCATACACATTGTTAAACGTAGCCGCCGCCTGAGTAGCATCGGTCATATAGGAAATAAGTCCTTGATCAGTTCCCACAAACAATTCTCCTGTCTGATTATTAAGCGCTAACGACAAAATAGTATTCGAGAGTAAAGGACTATTATCGGTAGTAAAATGCTGTAAAGTTTGTACTCCATCGGGAGATACTAAATAAAGACCGGAAGTCTGAGTCCCAATCCATTTTCGATTTGCCCCATCAACCGCAATCGCGTTGACACGCTCGTTCCCCAGCAAATAATCGGCTAAGTTTGTACCATCATTTCGTGGCACCTTAATTCTTGTAATGTTAAAGTTGGAAGCAAATACATTATCAGGATTTTGAATTACAATAGGGCCTTTCATGGTACCAATCCAAATTTGATTGTTCAAGTCCTGTGTGATGCAAAAATAGAAATCGGACGAAAAAACATTTCCATCCTGATCGACAAACGAAGAAAAGAACTTCGATTTATCATCTTGCTTATTGTCCAACGTTCCATTATCATCAAAAACAAAAACGCCTGGATTAATACGGGAAGAAATAATCCATTTTCGATTTGGATTTGTGTTATCAATGAGCATATCTAACACATTTGAAAATCCTTTAATGGCATCAAAATAGAGACTATGAACAATTCCGTCTGGCGATAGGTACTTAACAGGATCATTAATTTGTGTATTGAGAAACCAGAGATTACCTTGTTGATCAAACTTTAATCCATCAATTCGTTGATATTGCAATTGATTGCTTTGCCCTGGAAAAATCGATTCAACTCCGCTATTCAAGCAATTATACCATTTATAAAAGGTATTATTTTTAAATTCATACAGCCCCATGCCATAAGCACCTACAAAAAAATGCGTATTGTCTTTCGGATCGGCAGCAATGGAAACAAAATCGGTGGTAGTTGGCATATTTGTTTGTTGACTGATTGTTGCTCCGTCAATATTCGTCCACGTGTGGCTTTGGTACATCATCACAGATGCAGGATGAAAATATTGAACATCCCATGCTCCTCCAGGTACCACAAACAACTTTCCGTCTCCCAAAGTCATTCCCCAAGGACTATTGTCAAATGGACCTGAGGGCGTAAAAGCATTAACCGTCTGTCCGCTTTGACTTACTTGTTGCAAACCGGCATTGCCGGAAGCTAACCAAAAATTATGCGATGTAGTATTATCGACTGAAATCCGGCTGGGTGCAAATCCAGCCAACGTGATAACATTCAGATTTTTATCATAAACAATGGTCGAAGAAGTCGCATCGGATATAAAATAGAGATACTGACCATCAGTTTGCATACGGGCAATATTGCTCAAAGACAGAACAGCGCTCCAAACAATCCCATCAGTCGATTTATAAACAGTTCCATTGGCCTTGAGTAGCCATAAGGCACCGCCGAAGGAGAGTACATTTAAATTACTGCCAGCGGGCAAAGTAGTTACATTTGTCCAAACCTGAAAGTTGGCTAAATTATGACTCGACGCATCTGCTTGAGACAACCCATTAGCTGTCAATCCATAAATTTTCCCATTGAAAATAGTCGTAGCCAAAACAGGTACGTAACTTCCATTCGCTCCAATCACATAAGAATCACTGATTTCATGTTTTAATGTATTCAGTACCACAACGCCAAAATTGCAGGAAAGATAAGCAAGACTATCGGCAAACAAAATGGAATTTACCGTTTTATCCATCGTTGCCTGCTTAAGATATAAATCAGGGACGTTATACACGCCGGATGATGAAATTAAATCGAGATTTGAATTGGCATAAACCACCAATAATTGATTGGATTTATTGTTATAAGCAATTTGCGTGATGTTGTTGTCGCTCAGTCCGGTAATTTTGGAATAAAAGTCAATGCTTTGATCTGCCAGAGAGACCGAAAAAAGCGCATTCGATCCTACGGCATACACCTTATCGGATGCAACAGCAACTTGTGTCACATTACGGTAAGAGTAGTGTGTTTGCCATTGGCCTACCGCTAACTGAGCGTACGTATTGGTAGCGAGGAGCAATAGTGCTAACACAAATCCTGCCTCACAGAAAAAAGTTGAAAAGAAATGATTATAAGAGAAAGATAATCGCATACGAACTTTTAATTATCGAATCATGATGAAACGGAACAAATGTAGTAAATTTATTGATTTGTTTATCTTTTCAAAAAAGAAAAAACGCCATACGCACAAAGCATACAGCGTTTAAGGAAAGTTTGGATGGATGATATTTAGAAAATCTTCATCATTTTTTCAACCTCAGCATTAATGTCAACTGCAAAGGCATTTACTGTTTTAGTACCTTGATCGCCTTCACCTTGTTTGCGCACGGCAACCACGCCGGCTTCCATCTCTTTTTCTCCGACAATCAGTAAGTAAGGAATCCGTTTCAACTCGTTATCACGAATCTTGCGACCAATTTTTTCGTTCCGATCATCCACCGAAACACGAATATCCTGTTCATCGAGTTGTTGTGCAACTTGGTGAGCATAGTCATTGAATTTTTCGCTAATTGGCAATATAACCGCTTGTTCGGGTGTAAGCCAGAGAGGAAATTTTCCCCCTGTGTGTTCAATCAGGACAGCAACAAAGCGTTCCATAGAACCAAAAGGTGCGCGGTGAATCATCACAGGGCGATGTTTTTGGTTGTCAGCGCCGGTATATTCCAAATCAAAACGTTCAGGCAAATTGTAATCCACTTGAATGGTACCCAACTGCCAACGACGTCCAATGGCATCTTTTACCATAAAGTCAAGCTTCGGTCCATAAAAAGCGGCTTCACCCAAAACCAGATTGGCTTTCAACCCCTTCTCTTCACAAGCTTCTACAATGGCGCTTTCGGCTTTTTCCCAATTTTCATCGCTACCAATATATTTCTCCCTGTCATTAGGATCGCGAAGCGATATTTGTGCTTCAAAGTTCTTAAAATCGAGTGCGTTGAAAATGATAAAGATAATATCCATCACCTTCAGAAACTCATCTTTCAACTGGTCGGGACGACAAAAGATGTGGGCATCATCTTGGGTAAATCCTCTTACCCGTGTCAAGCCATGCAACTCGCCACTTTGTTCGTAACGATACACCGTTCCAAACTCTGCATAGCGAATGGGTAAGTCTTTGTACGAATGAGGAAATGCTTTGTAAATTTCGCAATGATGCGGGCAATTCATCGGTTTAAGTAAAAACTCTTCTCCCTCTTGCGGGGTATGGATAGGTTGAAAAGAATCTTTGCCATACTTGGCGTAATGTCCCGAAGTAACCCACAACTCTTTCTGACCGATGTGAGGAGTGATCACTTGTTGGTAACCAAACCGTTTTTGAATACGTTTTAAGAAATCCTCCAACCGATTGCGCAAAATAGTTCCTTTCGGCAACCAGAGTGGCAATCCGGCTCCAACGGCTTGCGAAAAGGTAAACAGTTCAAGTTCTTTCCCGATTTTTCGGTGATCGCGTTTTTTTGCTTCTTCCAAAAAGGCTAAATACTCATCAAGCATTTTTTTCTTTGGAAATGTAATGCCATAAATACGCGTCAATTGCTTGCGTTTTTCATCGCCCCGCCAATAAGCACCGGCAACACTCAATAATTTAATGGCTTTTATTTCTCCTGTATTTTGTAAATGCGGTCCACGACATAAATCAGTAAAATCGCCTTGCGAATAGAAAGAGATGGTACCATCAGTCAGGTCGCTGATCAGTTCAACTTTATATTCATCACCTTTTTGTTTGAAAAAGTCTAATGCTTCTTGCTTGCTGATCTCTTTTCGAACGATCTGCTCTTTCCGCGCGGCTAATTCGATCATTTTTGCTTCAATCGCAGGCAAATCACTCTCTTTGATGACAGCATCACCAGGATCAACATCGTAATAAAAACCATTCTCTATTGCCGGCCCAATGCCAAACTTCATGCCGGGATAAAGTTCCTGTAATGCTTCAGCCATAAGGTGAGCCGATGAGTGCCAATAGGCATGTTTTCCTTCAGGGTCATCCCATTTATGCAGTTGAATCGTAGCATCATCTTCGATAGGTCGCGACAAGTCCAACGTCACTCCATTCACTCCAATAGCTAACACTTCAGCTGCTAAACGTGGACTAATGCTTTCTGCCAGTTGAAAACCGGTAATTCCTTTCGCATACTCACGCACTGAGCCATCAGGAAAAGTTATGTGTATCATCATTCTGAATTTTGAAAACTTAATCGAATTGTATATTGAATATCTTCCAAAAAGAAACCTATTCATGCTGCAAAGGTACAATTTTTTAGCATGAGTCAAAAAGCCGTTATCAACAAAAAAAGCCGTCTTTTTACAGACAGCTTCTTGCTTTTTGAGTGAGCCTCTTGTCGGATTCGAACCAACGACCCCGAGATTACAAATCACGTGCTCTGGCCAACTGAGCTAAAGAGGCAAGTGGGTAAGCTTACTACATCGCACCGCTACGACCTTTTACCCTTGCTGCGATCAAACCCTGGGGGATTCAAAGGGAGCTGGTCGTGTAGGACTTACCCGCGACAAAGGTAATCATTTTTATGAATTGGGCAACTATTAAGCGTGATTTTATCCCCAAAATAGTGCGTTTCAATGCCAAATATTTCTTTTTCAAATTCTTACTTCAGGTATCGGCTGCACCGGCTTTCTATCCGTCTGTTCGCTTATTCAATCGAACTTCCACGTGCTATATGAGTACTTTTTAATGGATTAGCCATCATCGTACGATATGCTTTTCTATTTCGATAAATATCGTAAGCTAAAAACATCGCATGGCGAAAAGATGCTTCCGAAGCGAGATTTTGTCCGGCTAAATCATAAGCAGTGCCATGCCCCGGAGAGGTTCGAATCACAGGAAGACCGGCAGTGAAATTCACACCTTCTTCCATTGCAAGCGTTTTGAACGGAATCAAGCCCTGATCGTGGTACATCGCTAAAACGGCATCATAACTTGTAAAAGAGCCTGCCCCGAAAAAGCCATCGGCAGCGAATGGGCCAACGCATACAATGCCTTCGTCCACACATGTTTGAATTGCCGGCAAAATGACTGTCTTTTCTTCATTCCCAATTAAACCATCGTCACCTGCATGAGGATTCAAACCCAAGACAGCTATACGCGGACGTACAATGCTAAAATCTTCTTGTAAACTGTGATTTAACAAGCGTATTTTCTCTTCAATTAGCGACTGTGTCAATGATTCTGAGACTTGTGAAATAGGAATATGCCCCGTCACAACAGCAATACGAACCACATCGCTCACCATCAGCATGAGTCCTTTCTTTCCTTCATTAAATATCTGTTCCAAATATTCGGTATGTCCTGGAAAAGTAAACGTAGGCGATTGAATGTTCTTTTTGTTAATAGGCGCGGTGACAATGGCATCTAACTTTCCGGCAGCCAGATCACGTGTGGCAGCTTCTAATGCTAAAAAGGAAGCCTCACCGGCCATCTCGGTCGATTTTCCTAAATCTACCTTAATATCATCACTCGTGCAATTGATGATGTACCCCTTTTTCCCGTTTGCCTCATTTACATGGGTAATGGAACTTAAGGATAATTGTTCTAAATTCAACGTCTTCCGATAATAAGCAGCCACCTTGGGCGACCCGTAAATAACAGGAGTACAAAATTCAAATATATGATTTTCGAGCAATGTCTTAAGAATCACCTCATATCCGATGCCGTTAATATCGCCCTGCGTTATTCCAATGATCATTCTTTTTTCTTCCATTTTCTATTTTAATAATTACACTTTAATCATATTTCAATCAATGATTTCTTTCTCAAATCTAAAAAATTCGTGGGTATGTGGACTTTTCTTCAAATTCAAAAGTCAGCAATTTTCTTTTATCAGCAATTTTTTTATGTTTAAGATTTTCTATATCAACAACAGCTCCAAAATCAGCAAATACTTCATAAAATTTCTCATAATCATTTCCCCAATATATCATTGCACAAGACATTGGGGCTCCTTTTCCAACATCTTGCCCATTCTCTAGAAATTTAAGTCGCGTATCATATAAAAAACAAATTGCTTTTGCCTGTCCAAAAACACTTTGTTTCCAATGGCTTGTATTAGTTGCAACAGGAACTAACGCTAAAATTTCTGAACCATATTTATTATGAGTCAAAGCACATTTTGCTAACCAATTTTTTATTGTAGTACCTCGTTCTCTATCAGCACCATAAGGTGGGTTAATATATATTGTAGGATAATTCCAATTTTCTTTAAGCCCGTCATTTTGTGGTAATAAAAATTCTGTTTCAGCATAAACAATAGAGTATTCATTGGAGCATGGGTCTAATGAAATTGAGCCTCCAAAAAACTTCTTTATTGCATTGACGTATTTTGCAGGTGTTCCCCAGCTTTGGCTTTGAGAGTTTACACTTCTTCCTGCACTCATAATATATTCCTCCAATTTTTAGAACGTAATTCTGTTATTTCATTTTTCAAGTCATTAATTGTCTTAGCTTCGGGTGTTATTACATTAAACCAATTTTCAATTCTATGTTGTTTTACTGTAAAATAGTTTAGTAAAGCCGTATCAGCATCTAAATCCATTCTGATTTTTATGAATACATTTCTTTTTTTATCTGCAGTATAGCTATTTTTAAAATCTTCTTGTACACAAAGATATTCATTAGATGGATTAAAAATTAAATCATCAATAAACTGAGCAAGTCCATTATCGGTAAGGAAAATCAACCAATCATAAGATTGGGCAAGTACTTTTAATTCTTTATTTTGATTTTCAGCAGTAAACCAATTACCATGATTACTTACAACTCCAACTGTAAGAATAAACTTTTTCAATAATGCTGAATCAGAAGAATAAATCACTTCCTCCATTAATTCTACATAGGGCTTTATGTAAGGTTGATTATCTGAACGGTAAATTATTCCATATTTTTCTCCATTATCAGTTCTAATTTTTTGCAATGATGAAGTAGTTCTTGCAACATAAGCCCCTTGCTTTGCTTTTTCGATTGTTTGCGGTCCTTTTGAAATTCCTTCTTCAACGCCAACTCTTTTACATTCAAACATTGCATACGGTTTTTGCATTTGCTCAAATATGCGAAGTGTATGTTCTGATTTCCCAAATGTTTTGAAACTTGTCAGTAAAAAGGTATCTTTTGATTCGGCAATAGTACAAGCATTTCGTAAAATTTGATGTTTATCAAGTAGGTTGTTGGATTTTTTCTCAAACTTAGAAATATCTGCTATTTCTTCCAATGCTTTTAATATTTTGATCGAAGTTATTGAGTTCCCGTCGTTTGGAATCGTTACTTCATACTCTTTAATTATTGGATGCAATGAGTATTCAACATTATGCGATATTTCTTCATTCCCATATTCGACTAACCCTCTTTCAATTGATGTTGAATTATTAAATCCCCATGTTTTTAAAAGATAGTACGTAATAATTTCAACCATTGTGCCCAATGCTCTTCCGGCGGCTTTCTTTTTGTCCTGCGTGTAATGAAACACTTGGGTTCCAAGAGCATTTTGTAATTTATCGACTGATTCGTAAGCCATACTATCTCATTAAACTATTAAATACTGTTCCTCTCTTCCTCCTGCTTTTTAGTCGAAAGTAACCCGCACGCGGCTAATATATCTTCTCCACGCGAACGTCGGATGGTGCACGTAATTCCGTTTTCCGTCAAATAGTCGCGCATGAAAACCATCTTTTCTTCTGACGCTTCTTTCAAATCCACGCCGGGAATGGTATGAAACCGAATCAAATTGACGCGACAAGGAACATCGCGCAACATACGCACCAACTCCCGCGCATGACGCATGGTGTCGTTGACATGATCGAATACAATGTATTCAAAAGAGACTCTGCGTTGATGCCTGAAATCATATCCTTTGAGCAGTTCAACCACTTTCTCAATGGGATAAATCTTTTCCATAGGCATCAATACCATCCGTTCGTTTGCAAAAGGAGAATGAAGACTGATGGCCAAATGACATTGCGATTTTTCCAAAAACTGAATCAACCCGGGAATAATACCAATGGTTGAAACGGTGATGCGGCGAGGGCTCCACGCATATCCATAAGGCGCCGTCAAAATCTCCAACGCTTTAAGCACCTCCACTGTATTGTCAAACGGTTCGCCCATTCCCATAAAAACAAGGTTGGTGAGTTGTGTGCGTTCCGGCAACGAAAAGACCTGATTCAAAATATCCGTAACCGATAAATTGGCTGCAAAACCTTGTTTACCGGTTTGACAAAACTCACAATTCATTTTACACCCCACTTGCGACGACACGCACAAGGTAGCGCGATCTTCTTCGGGAATAAACACACTTTCAATGTAATGCCCTTGCGATGATTTGAAAAGATATTTGCGTGTTCCATCTGCCGAAGCGGATACTTCCACCGGTTCCGAACGCCCAACAATATATTTTTCTGCCAGCGAAGCACGTTTTGGCACCGAAAGGTTGGTCATTTGTGCAATATCCGTAGCATGTTGCACGTACAACCACTGGGCGATTTGCTTTCCGGCAAACGAAGGCAACCCATTCGCAATGGCCAAGGCTTGCAATTCCGATAACGTTTTCCCTAATAAAGGCTCTTTTTCCATGAATTATTTTTCTTCATGCAAAGATAGCAAACAATACGGAGATTGCAGTAGCGACAAATAGGGGTGATTCATTGCAATGTCCATTGCGCCTTCTTCTCTGCCGTGTCATTCCATACGGGATGAGCCTCGGCCAAGCAGAACCGAAAAGATTTCTTACCGGATGAGCCTCAGCCAAGCAGAACCGAAAAGATTTCTTGCCGGATGAGCCTCGGCCAAGCAGAACCAAAAAGATTTCTTGCCGGATGAGGCTTGATTCATTGTCAACGGTCAATTAAGTGAAGATTTAGCTTTCTCGTTTCCCTTTCATCAACAAATTCACTGCGTCTTGCAACGAACCGGCTTTAATCACCGCACCGGAGTTAACAAAGAATATTTCATCCGCATTCTCGATGGTGTTCAGGCGATGGGCAATGATGATGCGCGTTGTAGATTTGGGTAGTTTCTGCAAAATTTCTTCAAGAAGTTGTTCCGTTACCGTATCGATATTGGCCGTTGCCTCGTCGAGAATTAGCAAATCGGGGTTTCGCAACACCGCACGAATAAAGGCGATCAGTTGCCGTTGGCCTAAACTGATGCCATCGCCCGACGAATTAATTTCGGCATTCAACCCACCATCGAAGCGTTCGAGCAACCCATCTAATCCTGCTTCGAACAAAACCTTCGACAACGATTCGTTTGAAACATCGTGATATTGTGCATTTCCATACAAAATGTTATCGCGTATGGTTCCGGTAAAAAGGAAAGGATCCTGCAAAATAAATCCTATTTTAGTCGTGCGGGTATCAACATCCATCGAACGAATATCTACGCCGTCAAGAAGAATTTTGCCTTCAACGGGATCGTACAAACGCGCCATGAGCGACGCGGTTGTTGTTTTCCCACCACCTGTCGGGCCAACAAAAGCATACGTTTTGCCACGTTCCAAATCGAAACTGACATCTCTCAAAATCTCCTTACCTGTGGAATAAGAAAACGAGACATGCCGGAACGACAATAAACAACAGGTTGCTTCTTTCAAAGAGGTTTCGACAACAGGCAGATTATTTTCCAACACAAGGATTTGCGAGATGCGATCCCAGCCCGCCAATGCCACCTGAAAGTTTGCCCAAAGAGCTGCAATCTGACGTAGAGGATTATAAAACTGAGCAATGTAAGCCAAAAAACTAATCAACAAACCCACGGAAAATTGGCCTGCGACAATCAGGAAGATGCCAAACGCCAGCACCACCATTTGTCCGATATTCGACGAAAATCCATATACAGGCGTAAATACCGTATTTGCAATACCCGCTTTCACAGCGCTTTGATAGTTATCCTCATTGACCTCGTCAAAGCGTTTGCGAAAATAATCGCGACGGTTAAAAGCAACAATGACCTTGAAATTATTCAAGCTTTCCTGGATTTCAGCACTCAGAATTCCGGTACTTTTCATGCTGGCTGTGTTGCGGTTTTTCACCCATGGCGAAATGCTTCGCGTGAATATCCACAGCACCAATGCCGGAGCCAAAGCGGCCAATCCAAGTTTCAGATTAATGGAAAGCAGAAAAACGCCGGCACCCGTCATGGTGAAAATGCTGCTCATAAACTGCACCAACGACTGCGAAAAGAACTGATTGATTTTATCAGTATCGTTGTTTACCCGTGAAATCAGATCGCCGGCTTTGTTTTGGGTAAAAAAATCAATCGGTAGCTCCTGCAATTTATTGAAAACGGTATTTCGCAAATTAAACAACATGCGCTGCCCTACCCGACCCATCAATTGTGCCTGCGTGTATCCGCTCACCAATGCCAGAGCAAAAACACAGAGCAAAATAATGGAATACTGAATGACACCCGCGTAATGTTTCGTCACAATGAATTTATCGACGGCATGTCCGATTAAATAGGGACTGACAAGATTCAAGCCCGAGTTGATAAAGATAAAGATCAGTGCAATGTACAGGTTTTTACGCTCTTTCCCCATCAGCGTCAACAACCGTTTTAAGGTGGTTGTCGTACTGACTTTCTCAGAAGGTTGTAATCCTTTTCCTATATTGAGGTTATAGCTCATAATGATTGGTACTGCGTTGCGAATTAAATATCTGAACATATTCCGGACTGGCGTTCATCAGCGTTTCATGCGTTCCGCTGGCTAACACCTCGCCTTCTTCCAGTAAAATGATCTGCCCGTAATTCATGATGGAAGCAATTTTCTGTGTCACCGAGAGCAGTGTGATTCCGGGATAATTTCGTGTCACATTCTCTAATATTTTCTGTTCCGTCTGGCTGTCAACACGAGCGGTAAAATCATCTAACAGCAATATTTTTGGATTTATAGCAAGCGCTCGCGCCAACATAATGCGTTGTTTCTGTCCGCCAGAAAGAGTTGTGCCCCGTTCGCTCACCATCGTGTCTAATCCTTGCGGCAATGTATCTACAAAATCATGTAATTCGGCTGTTTCAATAGCTTTTGCCAATGATTCATCAGTCACCTTTTCGTTGAAAGCAATGTTCTCGCGAAGACTCATGTTGAACATTACGCTGTCCTGAAACACAAACCCGATCTGATGTTGAAAAATTTCTTTCTTGTATTCGTTAATATCGACACCGTCAAACCGGATAGAGCCGCTTGCAGGTTGAATCAGGCTGGTGAGCAAATAAAGCAACTGCGTTTTCCCCGCTGCGGTAGGTCCGATGATAGCCGTTTTGCTTCCGGGCTGAATAATCAATGAGATGTTTTTCAATACAGGCTTGTCGCCATAAGTCACCGAGATATTCTGCATCTCGATATGTCCCTGAAGCGAAGCATTCACCATGCCGGTATCATGCGATTCAACAGCATTCAAGACGCTGTAAATCCGCCCATACGAAACGGAAGCCTGCACCATGAAGTTGCTGATAAACCCAATAACCATAATCGGAAAAATCAGCATGGCAAGATAGGAATTGAATGCGGCGAAATTACCCAATGACATGGCTCCGGTTATTACGAAATGCCCGCCCAGAGCCAGAATGGAGAGTGAAGCCATGTTGCCCACAAACACCACGATCGGTATCAGCGTGGCAAATAGACGGAGAATGGAAATACCCAGATTTTTCGCCTGTGTGTTGGCAGCAAGAAACTTGTTATATTCCAGCATTTGCGAGTTTACCACGCGCACAAGCGCTGCACCCATAATGCTCTCATTGATGATTTTATTAAGCCAGTCGATCACTTCGCGGCTTTTCTTGAATAGCACCCGCACTTTACGGAACACGTAGAAAAACGAAACGCTGATAATCGGAATGATGGTTAATACCGTTAATGCTAATTTCCAGTTGATGGAAATCAACAATATGCTTGCCCCGATGATGATAAACACCGACGAAGCAAGCGACACAACCGCCATCGAGACGAACATTTTCACGGAGTCGATGTCGGAAGTAAGGTTGGTAAGTAGTTTTGAGGGATTTGCCTGCTGAATAAACGCATAACTCTGACGGGAGATTTTGTCGGTAAGTTTCGTCCGCAAATCGCGCGCAACCCGCTCTGAAGCGTAAGTCTGTAAAACACCCTGCAAAAAAGTAAACAAGAAAATAATGAAAGCCGCCACCAGAAACTCAATGACTATTTTCTGATATGAGAAAGCACCTTTTGAGAAATCATCAATCGCGTGTGAAATGAGTTTCGGAATCACTAAGTTCACGCCATTACTCAAAAACGCAAACCCTATCAGACTGAAAATCATAAGCCGATACGGCTTCAATACAGCAACGATGCTGGGTTTATCCGGTTTCCCTCCCGCTTTTTGATTATTTCGCCTGTTTGTCATCCCGATACAATCGTTTCTTTGAAAATGGAAAGACAAAGTTAGGTATATTTCGACTTCGCTCAATAACCATTTCGATTATGGATCGTTGAGCGAAGCCGAAACGATTATTTTGCACTGCGACTTTCTTCTTCGCTCGACGAGGTAGAACGATTGGCTCGTGTCTTAAAATTATCCGTTATACTACTCCCCATTTGTAAGACCAATAGAACCAGAAGTTAAGCTAAGATATTACTACTAATATAACTATCATTGACTTATCGATTGTCTGCTTAGTTATCATGCAGTTATCTTCTCCGAAATGTTAGATGCTAATAGGTAGTTATGTGTAGGTGTTAGTTAAAATCCCGTTCAGTTTAATGGTATGAACTGAACGGGATTTTTTATGGCATAATGTTTATGAGAACAACAGTTTATTAATTCGTCTACCAGATTTTCACCCGAAGTGACTCGGGCAACCACATGGCATCGCCTTTATGCACATGGAACGTTTTATAAAAGACATCTAAATCGGATAATGGCCCATTCACCCTGAATTTTGCCGGTGAATGTACATCACTTCGAACTTGATTTGCTATGGCTTCGGGACGCTCATCGACCATCCATGCCATGGCATAGCCAAGAAAGAAACGTTCGTCCGGCGTCAATCCGTCAATCTTTTCGTGCGATTTGTATTGTTCTGTTTGCTGAAATGCCTGATAGCCCATGGTAATACCTCCCAGATCGGCAATATTTTCGCCTTGTGTCATATCACCGTTTACATGCAAACTATCCACGGCAATGTATTTATTGAACTGAGCCACAATCATCTTTGTTTTTGCAAAAAACTTCGTGCTATCCTCAGGCGTCCACCAATTGTGTAGATTCCCTTCAGCATCGTATTTGCAACCTTGATCATCAAATCCATGCGTCATTTCATGACCAAACGTAGAGCCGCCGATAATAGAATATAAAATAGCATCGTCGGCCATCTTATGCTCGTAACCAGGCACTAAAATATTGCATCCCGGCACCACAATTTCATTATTCGAAGGGTTATAATAAGCATTGTACGTTTGAGGCTCCATATCCCATTCCGTCCGGTCAACCGGTTTGCCGTATTTGGCAATCATATAATGCACCGCCCACTCATTGGCACGCATCACATTTTTTACGTAAGACGAACGGTCAATTTGCAAGGCACTCATATCCTTCCATTTGTCGGGATAACCCACTTTCATGATCATGACATCCAATTTGTGCAATGCTTTCACTTTTGTAGCCGGCGACATCCAATCGAGGTTTTTAATCCGTTCGGCATAAATCTCTTTAATGCGATGACCAATCTCATACAATTTTGCTTTTGTGCCTTTGGGCAAGTAATCGGACACATAAACCTGACCCACCAAGTCACCTAAGGCGCCATCTGTTTGATCTGTCACCCGTTTCCAGCGTGGACGCGGTTCTTGAATGCCTCTCAAGGTTTTAGCATAAAAATTGAATGACAATCGGTAGGTTGCATCGTTAAGATAATCGGAAAGACTGTTCAGCAATTGAAATTTCAGATAATCCTTCCATACCGAAAGAGGAAACATCGTCATCATTCCGTTCACAGCAGTTAAAAATTCAGGTTGACCGACAATGACAGAATCGACCGTTGGCAAGCCCATCGACTGCATAAAAGCAGCAAAATAAAGATGTGGCGTTTGATGTTCTAAGGCTGCCAACGTTATTTTGGTATAATTCTTCAACGGATCACGCGTAGCAGCGCGTTCACGAGATGCTTTAGCCAAAGCCGTTTCCAATTTCATGACTTGCAGCGCTGCTGTGTTTGCTCTTGCCGGTGCATAGCCCATGTTACGAAATTGTTGCTGAAGGTAAATCATAAACTGTTTACGCACTTCAATCGCCTGCTTATCGGTTGCAAAATAATAGTCGCGATCGGGCAGACTCAATCCTCCCTGTGAAAGATGTACGGCATTTTTGCAGCTGATTTTATCATCCTGTCCCACATAAAAACCAAACATCGGCGATGCTGCCACAGTATGCAGATAAGCAGCCATCTGCATCAACTCTTTTCCGTTTTGTATTCGGTTGATGCGGGCAAAATCAACTTTCAACGGTGTGATACCGTTTTTATTTAACGACACGCTATCCATACCGGAATAGTAAAAATCGCCGATCTTTTGTCGTGCACTGCCTTTGACGACATGTTGATTCTTAGCAGAAGACACACACACATCATGAATCTGCGAATTGATCGTGTCTTGTATCATTTGAAAGATGCCATTCGATTGTTCGCTGGGTGGAATGGGATGTTCTTTAAACCATCG
>DAHXOX010000173.1 GCA_027364655.1 Paludibacter sp.
GCTTGTTGCCACATTTCAGTCCGAACAGAGTTACCTAACAATACCGAAAGATGGTTTTGACCAAACTGATCTTTATAAGTCAACGTATTATCAACTATTAAGTTGCTGTAATAATTCTGCTTTTTATTCAAACCGGCTAACGAAGAACGCTGATTTTGATCAACAAAAAATTGAGGAGTATAACCCACAACTCTATTTACCGCATAACTTTCGCTGAGTTGCGTTTTCCAAACTAATTTATCGCCCCAGATATTTGCTTCAGCAAAAATGGTTGGCAATACTTCCAACATGTTGGTCTTGTTGTAATAATAATTGGCAGCCGCTACCGGATTTGAAAATTGTCCATTGGAATATCCAATACTTGTAGAAGAAGCATAGTCAACAGGAGTAGCCAATGTATTGGTTGGATCATAAACCGGATACAACGGAGAAGCTGCATAGGCATAAGTAAAAGCTGAATTGTTAGGAGAATAGAGAATAGCATTCGATAGAACTACATTATAACCAAGCTTCAACCATTTATACGCCTGATAATCGGTTTGAGCATGAATATTGAAACGGTTATAATTGTTTTGTGTATTCATAATCCCATTTTGGTATAAATAATTCAACCCAAAACTAAAAGTCGTTTTATCACTACCGCCTGATACATTTATCGAATGATTTTGCGTAAAAGCGGATTTACGAAGAAGCTGATCATACCAATTGGTACTTGTGGTTGGATTGTTTCCGCTTCCACCAAACTTTTGAGCCGACAAAGTAACATGAGCAATGTCTGACGTTAATCCTTTGGCCAATTCCATCGCAGCATACTGACTTCCATTGGCCATCTGCAACATGTTCGATGGCGTTTGAAAACCGGCATACCCGCTGTAAGTTATTTTTGTAGGGGTGTCAAGCGTACCTGACTTGGTCGTGATGATGACAACCCCGTTAGCCGCACGTACACCATAAATAGCAGCAGCCGAAGCATCTTTCAAAATTGACATGCTTTTAATGTCACTTGAATTCAAGAAGCTGATATCATTAAAAAACATTCCGTCCACCACGTAAAGGGGCCCGGTATTGTTTAATGAACCGACACCCCGAATAATAACGTTTGGGCTTGAACCCGGAGATCCATTGGTGGTTACTTGCACACCGGCAACACTTCCCTGCAAAGCATCCATCGGCGAAGAGACAGTACGTTGCATCAATGTTTCCGGTTTTACCACAGCAATGGGAGCCGTCAAATCTTTTGCCTTACTGGTTCCATAACCTACTACGACCACTTCGTTCATGGCTGTACTTGTAGGCTGAAGTTTAACATTCAACATTTCGTTAGAGTTAACGATGAGTTGTTGTGTTTGATACCCGATATACGAAAACTGCAATGTAGCTCCCATAGGGACAGAAAGCGTAAATTGTCCGTTTAAATCGGTCGGAATACCTTGCGAGGTTCCTTTCACCATCACACTCACACCGGGCAGAGTGGAATTGTTTTCTGCGTCTCTGACAATGCCTGAGACGCTCACTGACTGTGCGACCATTTGTAATGAAACAAAACTAAGCAGCAACAGCATGTACCATACTTTTTTTCTCATAATCATGGATTGTTTTAGTTAATGAATGTAGTTTATCGAATGCATGAACTCTCTTATTCAAGTTGAAATTGAAAGCCCAATTTTTTTAATCCTTGTTGAATGTCTTTGTTTTGCATGAAAAGATGCCATAAAAGCCCACTGCGCTGATTTTCTATCATCACAGGAATAGGACCTTCGTCAATAGCCAAATAAGAATGAACCACCTGCTGTCCTTCAACCATTCCCAAATTGAAAGCATCATAAAAACCATACTGGCCAAAAATCTTTTTCCCTAAATCGTAGTAAAAATGTCGATATACCGGAAGAATTTCTTTCGGGGCATAGGGTAATGAAGCCAAAGCAGCCGTAGGTGAAATAGTCCCGTTTTCTTCTTTTGTACCCAACTGATGCGAACTATATCCATCCAATGGATCATCGGAAGAGGTGAAACCCCACGAGTTTTTACCTAACCCAATTTCTTTTTTGGGATTTTCGATGGCATAAGCGCGTTGTATCAGCACATGATTGCGATTTAACTCCCAATAATTAGCGTTCTTATCAATCAATCCATGCGGATTCATGCCAAGAAATGAATAATGACAGAAAAAGAGCGGCCCACCATAAGGCATTCCCAGAGCCAACGGAAACCCGAAATACGATTTACCATTGTAGAAATAAGACGAAATAGAATAGCTCTTAAACACCTCGGGACGAATGGGATGCGTGGGCGAAGAGGCCGCTAATACATATGTAATCATCGTTTCGTCAAACCCGGTGATGCGATGATTGATCTTGAATCCATAATCAGGCGACCAATGCCAATAAAGCGAATCTGTTCCTTGCGTGTACCAATTCCAATCAACACCTTCCCATAGCTTAGTAATGCGATTACTCAAGGCTTGTTCTTGTTCATTTCCGTTATCGTAATATTGTCGTGCCGTAAGCAACCCTTCCATCAAAAATGCCGTCTCCACCAAATCACCGCCATCATCATATTTACTGAAGTTGAAAACTTGACCGGTGTTTCCGTTGTACCAATGTGCCCACGCACCATGAAAACAATCTGCTTTTTCCAAAAAAGTAACGATCTGATTGATTTTATGAAAAGCAGCTTCGTGTGAAAAATAACCACGACGATCACCAGCTATCAATGCCATGATGCCAAATCCGGTTCCCCCTGTTGTAACGATATTGCCATTGGGGTTGTTGTTGCGTTCGCGTGCCATGCCGCAATTAGGATCTGCATAATTGAAAAAATAGCGCGTTGTATATTGTTGCACCATGTTAAGCAGCTCATCATCACTAAAAATATGGGTCTGTGCTTTCACCTGAAACTTGACGGCATCTTTGCTCAGTACACTCATGCCTTTGGGCATCAATCGATAAATAAGCGATAAATTTCTTCCCAGGTCGTTTACAAAATCGATATACTCGTCACCATTCGTTTCAACGCGTTTGGTAAATGTCTTACCACCATCTTTTGATGCGTAAATATCGTAAACAAAAGCATTGGGATTATCGAACGTCAATTCCACGTGAGCATCATATCCGGTAGCTTTAATTGAGGCTGGAACAACATACCGTTGACTTTGAAGGGTGCCGACGCACAGTGTCAGAAAAAGAGTTAGGAATAGAAATTTAATCATTATCGTAAAAAATGAATGTTTAGTTATTTCTCGAGCGTAAATGAAGTTTGGTTTACATGATCCGAGCTATCGCCAATAAACAAATCAAACTTACCGGGTTCGGTGCCATAAGTCATATTGAGACGATAGAAAGCGAGCATATCAGGCGTAAGTGTAAAGGTCACCTTTTTGCTTTCTCCCGGTTGTAGTGAAATCTTGTGAAAACCTTTCAATTGTTTTACAGGACGGACAACATCAGCAACCAAATCATGAATATAGAGTTGAACCACTTCTTCACCTTCTCTTTTGCCGGTGTTTGTTACCGTAACCGATGCCTGAATGCTATCGTTGGGATAAAGCTTGTTATTCGACAACGTAATGTCTGAAAAATGGAATGTGGTGTAGCTTAAACCAAATCCAAAAGGAAATAAAGGCGTATTCGGACAATCAATGTAGCGCGATTTGTATTTTGGATCGGGTAAATAGATGGGGCGTCCGGTATTCTTTTCATAATAAAACAAAGGAATTTGTCCTACACAGCGCGGGAATGTAATGGGTAGTTTTCCTGACGGATTGTATTCGCCAAACAAAACAGATGTGATCGCTTTTCCTCCTCTCGAACCTGCATACCAAGTTTCGAGAATGGCATCCGCCAACGTGTCTTCGCGCGACAAATCCAGCGGACGCCCATTCATCAACACAACCACAATGGGCTTGTGAAGGGCTGTCAACTTTGCCAGCAAATCGGTTTGCACACCCGGTACTTTAATGTTGGCTCTACTGGCAGCCTCACCCGTCCAATTACAATCCTCTCCGATTACTAACACAATCTTATCTGCCTTTTGAGCAGCCGCTATGGCTGCCGGAAATCCTTTTTTGCTGTATCCTTCTTTTTGGCAACCTTCAGCATAAATAGTGTTTTTGCTGCCGTTGTATTTGCGTAATTCATCAAACAGACTGGGAACTCCGATTGTATCACCATCAGCCCGCCATGCACCCAAAAGATCATTTGAAGAAGTTGCTAATTGCCCAATTACGGCTAACCTTTCACCCTTTCTAAGCGGCAATACATTGTTTTTATTTTTCAACAAAACCAATGATCTTTGTGCCTCTTCATAAGCTGCCTTCATATTGGCAGGCGACTCAATAACCCTCTTCTCACGAGCATTGTTGCAGTATAAATACGGATTATCAAAAAGCCCAAGCATAAATTTCACGCGTAATACACGACGGACAGCTTCATCAATAGTTGCCATGCTTACTTTGCCTTCTTCCACCAATTGTTTCAGGTGTTTTTGATACAACGTGCTTTGCATATCCATGTCCATGCCGGCATTAATTGCCAATTCGGCAGCTTGCTTTCCATTGGCAGCAACACCATGATTGATCAATTCTTCTACTGCATTATAATCGGAAACCACAAGACCTTTAAAGCCCAGTTCATTTCGTAAAACATCTGTCAAAAGCCATTTGTTTTCAGTACATGGAACATCATTTAACGAATTGAAAGCAGTCATTACACTCATAGCATCGGCTTTGATAGCTGCTTCGTAAGGTGGTAGGTAAACATCGCGAAAAGTACGTTCCGACATATCTACCGAATTATAATCACGGCCTCCCAATGGAGCACCATATCCTGCAAAGTGTTTCACACAAGCTAAAACTGTCGATGTATCGGCCAAATTATTGTTCATTCCCTGAAAACCATGCACACGGGCTGCGGCTACTTGCGATCCTAAATAAGGATCTTCGCCTGCTCCTTCCATCACGCGTCCCCAGCGTGGATCAACCGTAATATCGCACATTGGTGCATACGTCCAGTTAACACCCGCTGCAGCAGCTTCTGAAGCAGCAACATGAGCAGCACGCTGAATCTGAAATAAATCCCACGTAGCAGCTTCAGCTAATGGAATCGGAAAAATTGTTTTATAACCATGAATAACATCATAGCCGAAAAGAAGAGGAATATGGAGTCGCGTATCATTTACCGCGATTTTTTGAAGTTTGCGAACATAATCAACTGAATGTGCATTAAAGATATTACCACAATTCCCATTGCGAATATCATTCATGTATCCTTCGTTTAGCGTGGGTCCTGTAACAGCCCAATCGCTCGTGTACAACACTAATTGACCTATCTTTTCTTGTAGAGTCATTAAATGCAATACAGAATCGACACGTTGTTCGAGACGTTGATCTTGTGCAATAAGGTGCATGGAGGTTGTTGCTAAAAGAAAAGCAACAAGAAGGGTAGTCTTCTTCATGGCGTTTTAAATCTTTATTTTTTGTCGTTAACTGTGAGTCAAAGATAGATTCGTTCCCTTCCCTTTTCAAAATATTTAACCCCAATATGAATACTACAACAAAAAAAATAACAATAAGGACACCCTAATTGAACCCCTCATATTTATTAAAAAAGCCACAATTATATTTGAATCAATAGTTTATATTGATTCAATTTTAAAAAACAACTTCATGAATCCTGTTATTTTAGGGCTTTTTCTGTTGCAAAAAGGGTCAAACAAGAAGAAAAACGTGTATTGGAGCCTTGTTGTCATCAAAAGTTACAAGAAAAGTAAAAGAAACAGCTTAAATAACGGTTACAAAAAGCATTCTAAATCCCATTTAGGTCTGAGCTTAGTGTAAAATATATCTCTTTGAATGCACGGCGCTTGAAATGCCTGTCATGTTTAATCCGAAAAGAAAGCCGCCAATGATAGCAACAAAAATAACGCGGTACAAATTCTGTTTTGACATGTAAGAAAGAGATGAAAGGTTACACATAGGAATCGATGATGCAAAGATTATGCGTTCGTTTGCGTTTTCCTTTCATTTTTGTTTCACATGCAAGTAATTTTGTATCAACTTTGATGCTTCTCACGCTACATGCTTGTTTCATGTATTGATGTTGTGATAGACAAAAACCTTATCCTTTTGATAGTCGGATTTCAATTTCAAAAGTACCTCCTGCTAAATTTGTATTCCATTTCCCATAAATCACTGTAAAAAGGAGGTTTTATTTTGATTTCGTTTCTGAATGAATTAACTTAGCACCCCATTTATAATAACGGAGTAACTGAAAAATTATAGATATTCATATCCCTTCAGCCT
>DAHXOX010000103.1 GCA_027364655.1 Paludibacter sp.
ATGCTTTCAAAGGTTACTTCCCTGTCACCCATGCCAATATAAAGGGCTTCTTTATAGTCAAGTTCAACGGTTTCATTGGCTATTGTTACCCGGCCACTACCGCCTACATTAAAGATACCAAGCTCACGGCGGGAAAGGAAAAAGGGCATTTTAAGCGGATCAATGGCTTCTAACGGCAGCTTTTCATTTACCGGATAGATACCTCCCACGATCAATCGGTCGTGAAGGGTGTAAACCATGGTTGCTTCGTTGGGTACAAAAAGCGGACTGATAAGGTGTTCTTTGCGTAATCGTTTTGTATCGTAGTGTTTTACATCTTCGGGATGTGAGGCGTAACGCACTTCATACGTAGTTTTCATTGATTTTGCTTTAATGGAATGAATATAATTGGTTATCCAAACACAAAGATAAGGGCAATATTTTGTAAGTAATGCGTGATAGAGTCATTACATGACTTTTTTATGATTCTATAGGAGTTTGTCGTATGCTCAACAAGGGCAAATAATAGTACATTGTTATATTTAACGATATTAAACATTGCTCTTTTGTTAAATGTGCACGAAATGAGTATATTTGTGCAACATTTATAATTCAATTCTCATGGCTTCTTTAGCTTCAATCACAGGACAAAAAACACGCGATATGCTGGTGGAGGTGGCACGTATGCTTTTTGCGAAATGGGGAAAAGATAACACCACCATGAACGACATTGCCAATGCATCGAGTAAGGGACGTCGTACGCTCTATTCCTATTTTCAAAGTAAAGACCAAATTTATTTGGCTGTTATCGAGCAAGAACTTAATATTCTAAATAATAAACTTCAGGCAGTTGTGGCTCGTGACTTGCCTGCCGATCAGAAATTGACAGAATATATCTTCACGCGACTGGATGCCGTGAAAGAGTCAATTACACGAAACGGCACCTTGAAATCAGACTTCTTTCGCGATATTCAGGAAGTGGAAAGGGTACGCCGTCGTTTTGACGTAAAAGACATTCAGTTGTTGGAACAAATTTTTGAAGAAGGTAAGCAAACCGGTTATTTTAATTTGCACAACACCGAATTATCTGCTCAGATTTTTCATTATGCCTTGCGAGGCATTGAAGCTCCGTATGTGAGCGATAAAATGAGCGAACGGATGAAATACAACAAGCGCTTTATTATCAATGCTTTTATGCATGGTATATTGGTAAAAAAAGAACCGTTGCAGCCATCCTTGGCATCTATGTAATCCTTTTTTTTCCATAAAACAGGATGGCCATTTTATTGCTGACGTTGTCGAATCACTTCATATAGCAATACGCCGGTGGCTACGGATACATTGAGCGATCCGATGCTCCCAAAAATGGGAATCGAAACGGTTTCGTCGCACATTCTTTCTATTTCAGGTGAGATGCCCACATCTTCAGCTCCCATAATGAATGCCGTTGGTTCATTGTAGCTTACTTCCATGTATTTCTTAGTCGCCTTTTCGGTGGCACCAATAATTTTCAATCCTGAATTTTTCAAGAAACGCACTGCGTCCAATAACTGATTTTCGCGGCAAATAGGGACAAGATGCAGCGCGCCCGACGACGTTTTCACTGCATCCGCATTGGCTGCTGCACTTCCACGTGAGGGAACGACAATGGCATCCACGCCTATACATTCACAAGTTCGGGCAATTGCCCCAAAATTGCGGACATCGGTAATGCCGTCTAAAACGACAATGAGTGGTATTCGTCCATTTTCGTAAAGCGTTGGAATGATGTCGTTGATGTGTTGGTATTCGATGGCAGCAACAAAAGCAACAACTCCCTGATGGTTTTTTTGTGTCAACCGATTGAGTTTTTCAACCGGAACGCGCTGAACCGGAATGTCTTTGTCTTGCAATGCAGCAAAGAGTTCTTTGGCTAAGTCACTTTGCAATTCATTTCGAATCAATATTTTGTCGATTTCTTTTCCGGCCTCGATAGCTTCGAGAACAGAACGAATGCCAAAAATCATATCTGTTTCAGGACTTTTGGGTGGATAGAATCGGGCGCCATCTTTTTTTGCGGGATGTAATATCGGGTTACGTTTTGGTTGATAGGGATTTCTTTCCATGATGTTGTTTTGTAATTAATTGAATGAGTATGTTATACGTGAAGATGCAATCCGTCAAAAGCTAAGCGAGTGTTTGGGAATATGGATTGTGCTTCTGTCAAAAGATCTTCTATGTGATCGTAGCGCGCTGAATAATGGCCTATGACAAGTTGTTTGACGTGGGCATCACGGGCAATCTCTGCTGCTTGTCGAGCGGATGAGTGACCTGTAGCTTTTGCCCGAACAATGTCGGCATCCGAAAATGTGGCTTCGTGATATAAGAGATCGACTCCTTCGATCCAAGAAATAATGCGTTTACTGTAGGCTGTATCAGAGCAGTAGGCATATTTTTTCGGAGGTGTTGCCGGTCGTGTCAATTGTTTGTTAGGAATTGCAGTCCCATCTTCGGTAATAAAATCAGCTCCTTGTTGAATAAGCGGAATTTCTTTAAGTGGAATATGATAAAAGTCAATCATTTCGCGTAGAATATGGCGTGGTTTCTCTTTCTCTTCAAAAAGAAATCCGCAGGTAGGAACGCGATGTTTTAGAGGAACGGAAAAGACACGTAACGAGCGATCCTCAAAGATTAAGACGTGTTTTCGTGGGTCAATCGGTTCAAAAATAACTTGGTAACTCATTTCTGCACAATAATAATCAATTTGAGGTCGGAGCATTTTTTCTAAATCGGGATGCGCGTGAATCACTAAATCAGCAGTGCGGCCTAACATGCCAAGTGACGAAATGAGTCCGATCAATCCAAATACATGATCGCCATGCAAATGAGAAATGAAGATGTGATTTAAGCGTGTAGGTTTTACCTTAAATTGCCTCATGCGAATTTGGGTTCCTTCTCCACAATCGATCATAAACATTTTCTCCCTGAAATGAACGATCTGTGAAGTTTGAAATCGCTCAATCACCGGCAGAGCAGAATTACAACCCAAAATTGTCACGTTCATTGATTCCATGCGGCAAGATAAAAGAACAAAAATCCTCTTGGGTTTCTGTTTTGAGTTGTTGAGTAGATTCTTTCTACGTTATTACCAAAGGGGTTACTACTTTTTCTCGTATTGAAAAACTCCTTTATCACTGCGGATTGTTAAATGAGCATGATCAGACGCTTTTACTCTACCGATAATTTGTGCATCAACATTGTATTTTTCGGAAATGATGATGATTTCTTCCGCCCATTCCGGTGATACATAAAGCTCCATGCGATGTCCCATATTGAAAACTTGAAACATTTCCTTCCAGTCAGTGTGTGATTCGGCTTGTATCATCTCGAAAAGAGGTGGCAAAGGGAATAAATGATCTTTGATAATATGCAAGTCATCAATAAAATGGAGTACTTTTGTTTGACCACCTCCCGAACAATGTACCATGCCATGAATATGTGAGCGATATTTCTTTAGAATATCACGAATGATAGGAGCGTAGGTACGGGTAGGAGAGAGTACTAATTTCCCTGCATCAATGCCCAGATCGGCAATGGTGTCGGTCAGTTTCTTACTGCCGGAATAAGCTAATCCCGTTGGTAAGCTGTTGTCATAGCTTTCAGGATATTTTTCAGCCAGATAGTAAGCAAATAAATCGTGTCTTGCAGAGGTCAACCCGTTGCTGCCCATGCCGCTGTTGTAGCCGTCTTCGTAGGATGCCTTTCCGCTGGAGGAGAGTCCCACGATCACATCGCCGTCTTTAATATGATGGTTGGAAACCACCTCATCACGTCGCATGCGTGCCACAACCGTACTATCAACGATAATGGTGCGTACTAAATCGCCTACATCAGCCGTTTCTCCACCGGTTAGATAGGCATTAATTCCTTGTTTCCGAAGCGCTTCTAAAAGCGATTCGGTGCCATTGATGATTTCGCCGATTACTTCGCCCGGAATGAGTTGTTTGTTTCGTCCTATGGTAGAAGATACCAAAATGTTATCAGTAGCTCCTACGCACAGCAAATCGTCGATGTTCATGATAAGGGCATCTTGTGCAATGCCTTTCCATACAGAAATGTCGCCGGTCTCACGCCAATAGAGGTAAGCTAATGACGATTTGGTGCCGGCTCCGTCCGCATGCATGATGTTGCAGTAATTCGGGTCACCTCCCAATATATCAGGAATAATTTTACAAAAAGCTTTGGGGAAAATCCCTTTGTCCAAATTACGGATCGCGTTATGTACTTCTTCTTTTGTTGCCGAAGCACCACGCTGGATGTATTTGTCGCTCATGGAGGAATTGTTTAGAAATGCGCACATCGATTTGTCTTCAAAGGTACTCTTTTTTTTGCAAATTGAATGAAACCTCCTTTCCTTTTTTTGTAAATAAGGAATCAGTTGCGTAGCTATGTCATTGATTGATAGTGAATCTATATACTCTTATTGAAGATAATACGAAACTACACGCTCTGACTATCGTGTTGCCGGTACCTTATGAAAATAGCACCTTACTGTTTTTGTGCCGAAAGGAAGAAAATTGGGAATTCTTTCACGATGTTATTGTCCAATTGTCGTTTTACGGTAAAGCATGGTTCGTGTTGACACTTTGCAAAACCTGCACGTTGAACGTCGTGGCAGAGGAGTTCTATATCAATCCCATTGTGAAAAGCAGGAATTCCTCCTGCATGAAATGAGCCGTCTTCAGGATATAAATCGGCAATGACGACATGTCCTTCCGGACGCAGCATGTCATTGAAGCGTTTCAAAACTAATGGGATATTCTCTACGTGATGCATTGCCATCTGAGTGAAAATCAGATCAACTTGTTGTCCTTCGTATGGAGCTTTTTCCAAATCGCATAGTAGAGTTTCAAAGTTCGGCACGCCGGTTTGTGCAATCTTCTCCGTGATTACCTGAATCATTTCCGGAGAACTATCCAGAAGAATAATCTTTTTCAGGTCATCTTTCAACAGAAAGCTGAGGATACCGGTACCAGCCCCAAATTCAAGTCCAATCATGCCGGATTGCAGGGAGATTCGTTGTTTTAAAAGATTGGCAATGGCTTGAGAACGTTCCCAATGCACGGGACGATCGTCCCAAGTGGATGCAGCTTGTTTAAATGAATTCATGCCTATTTTGCTTGATGATTTATTAACAAAGATAGGATGGAAAGATGTTGAATCGAAGCCTGCTAATCTTATTTAATCTCCTTTTTACATTCGTAGTAAGTTTGAGGGCGTCAATCCCAAAGGTTGAAGAGGCTAAGACTGAGTCAATCTGGTTTTGCGGACATCTGCTTGATTGGAGATGTTGTTCAACTACAAAGATAGATCAGCCGTCAATGCAGATAGAGTGAGTTGTTTTGATAAATTTACATAATCTATGCTATAGGGTTGCATAGTGGATGCACTAAGGTTATACTGGAGGATCATTGAAGGTACACTGAAGGGACGACGGAGGATCATCGAAGGTGCCACGCCTGAAAGTGGGAGGAAGGTCGGACGATAGTCGGAGCATCCTCGGAGGAAGGTCGGACGATCGATTTTGCTGAACGAGGAATGCAAAGAACCAATAGCAGGAATTCAACCGCTGAAAATTGGCAAACGAGAGTTGCTTCTACATGAAAAATTGCCGACTATTGATGTTGCAAATATACGTATTTTTTTTGAAAAACAAAATGAGAAATAAACAAAGCGTATGTTGACGTTGATTGCAGTAGAAACATTACATTGCTCGTCTCTGCTATGATAGAGATAATGGTTTTCGTAAAAAGGAGTAGTACAGAAAAAAAAATCGAGGGGAATATTTGGAAGATTTAAAAATTATAGTGATCTTTGGAACAAAATGTATGAGGGAATGAGTTTTGTCCGTAAAGATGAATAGGAACTTTTATCGTGGCCTATGCGTGTTCGGACAACTTGAATTATACGTGATAAAATACTATATTATTGATTGTCAAAGGTTATTACGGCTAATGTCAATTAAGAGGTATTCGAAATCTTTTCAGGAAGTTGCCTGCTAAATAAGTCTGGTGCACTGTCCTATCACTTTCGAACAGTTATAACTATTATAACCTACTCAAATGAAACATGAACATCAAACCATGAACACGGTTCTGAAAATTATCGCTCAAGATAGAGAACGAACCAACATTCTAAAATATTTTGAACAAAAAGCGATCGCTTATTTAGTGCAACGTGTCCCCTCGTGGATTAGCTCTGATATACTCACTACCATTGGGCTTTCAGGGAATGTGATTGTTTTTTTGAGTTTTTTATTGGGTGCTTATGTTAATCCAACCTGGCTCTTACTTGGTGTTGCAGGATTTGCGATCAGTTGGTTTGGTGATTCGCTCGATGGCAGATTGGCTTACTATCGCAAAAAGCCACGTAAATGGTATGGATTTTCACTCGATTTCACTATCGATTGGATTGGGACTATCCTAATGAGCTTGGGATTTGTGGTGTATGTGCACGGTTTTTGGGAATTGTTAGGGTTTGTTTTTGTGGTTTTATATGGTTGGGAGATGATAACAGCGTTGATTCGGTACAAAGTTACCGATAAGTACTCCATCGATTCGGGGTTGCTGGGGCCTACTGAAGTACGTATCATTGTGTCTGGTCTATTGGTTTTTGAAGTTATTTTGCATAATTCGATACTTTATACCGGTTTTCTTGCTTGTGTGATTTTGCTTATTTCGAATATTTCTGATACCATTAAATTGTTAAAATTAGCCAATGTTCAGGATAAAGAAAATATGGGAAAAGAAAACATGTCGAAGCCTGCTTGAAAAATTTATCGTTTTCCTCAAAGCGCAATTGTCGGCAATGATCGGCGGAGTGTTTGATTACCTGATAATGATATTTTTCACAGAGGTCTTTCATGTTTATTATCCAATTAGTATTGCCATTGGAGGGGCTATTGGTGCTGTTATTAATTTCTCGTTGAATAAAACATGGACATTTCGCACAAAAAATCTTCCTTACAAAAATACCGTTCGAAAACAGTTGCTTAAATTTGTGTTAGTGGTGATAAACAGCATTGCGCTAAAATCGTCAGGCACTTATTTGCTAACTACTTACTTGCATATTGATTATAAAATCAGCCGAATTATTGTTGATTTAATCGTTTCTGTTTTGTTTAATTATAACCTTCAGAAATATTGGGTGTTCAAAAAAGTCAACCCAAAGCGTGTTTGACCCCTTTATCTCAAATGAATTTGAGGCTACTCAAAAAAAGGAGTCAACAGACTTTCTTCGCACATTAAAACTACCTATTATGTTTGAAGATGATTTAGAACATGCTGAATTTGAGACGTGGTGCGATGACAATTGCTGCTCTTTATAATTGATCATCGCTTCTCAATATTCTTACCCCTTATATTTATTGCCTTACACTTGTTCTTATTTCTTTTTCAAAAGGAAAGATTGCAACAAATCGGACGCTGACGCTTCCGTTTTTTTGCTTTTTTTCAACTTGCATAAAGAACCAAACGGGCTTTTTATCCGTATATTTGTAAGATATAAATCAGTTAAAGCCGTGTTTATAGTAACGAACAATTATTCGTAGAATGCTTTAATACAATTTATTGCAGTAATCCAATCAGTAAGAACAAATCATTAATTATTTTCTGTTATGAAACATGAACTTCCGGCGCTGCCTTACGCAACCAATGCTTTAGCGCCAAAAATCAGCCAACAAACCATTGAACTTCATTGGGGCAAGCACGCCCAAACGTATGTGAACAACTTGAATAACTTAATTCCGGGAACGCCTTTTGAACAATCTTCTCTTGAAGATATCATTCGAAAAGCCGAAGGCCCTATTTTTAATAATGGAGCACAAACGTGGAATCATATTTTCTATTTTACCCAATTTGCGTCAACTCCCAAAGCAAAACCAGAAGGGAAATTAGCGGAGGCCATCAACAAAAGCTTTGGTTCCTTTGATGCGTTCAAAGAACAATTTTCAAAGGCAGCTGTTGGCCTTTTCGGCTCAGGATGGGCTTGGTTAGTGAAAAAGACTGACGGTTCGCTTGAGATTGTTCAGGAAAGCAACGCCGGCAATCCATTGCGCAAAGGGATGACTCCTATTCTGACTTGCGACGTTTGGGAACACTCTTATTACGTTGATTACCAAAATCGTCGTGCCGATTATGTGTCTATTTTCTGGGATATTTTGGATTGGAAAGTAATTGAAAGCCGTTTCTAAAAGCGCTTAAAAATCAACTCTTATGATAAACAAGGAGATCGAAAAGAAATTGAACAAGCAAATCAACCTTGAATTTTGGTCGTCTCAGTTGTATTTATCAATGTCTGCCTATTTTTCGGCCAAAGGGTTACACGGATTTGCGCATTGGATGTTCATCCAGTATCAGGAAGAAGTGACACATGCACTCAAATTCTTTCATTACCTGATTGAACGGGGTGGAAGAGTCACTTTGACTCCAATTACCGCTGTTAATACAGAATGGGCTTCGACCATCGATCTGTTTATGGAGATTCAAACCCATGAAAAAGAGGTTACCGAGAGAATTTATCAACTCGCTGATACTGCTTTTGCGGACAGGGATCATGCAACACAAAGTATGTTGCGTTGGTTTATCGATGAGCAAGTGGAAGAGGAAGCCAATGTACAAGCCATCATTGACACACTTAATTTGGTACAGGATAATGGCTATGCCATCTATGGCCTTGATAAAGAATTGGCAACTCGTGTTTTTGTCGATTCAACCCAGCAGGTAATTCCATAAGAGATTGAATTTTCGTTTAATACTTTTACTTCCTTAAATTCTCAAGTAACGGTAAGAACCAACTAAAAAAAGCGCATAAGAACTAACTATCTTATGCACTTTTTTGTATGTCTAAAATAACTCCTGATGAAGCAGTTTGTCATTTCATTGGAGTCATGGTTGAATTTTGAAAAGGAGATGCAAGCGTCAAAAAAAAATAATTCAGAAGTTATAGAAGTTAAGAGAAATAAGAAGTTATAGAACGAATGATCCGGTTATTACGTAGGAGCGGTTACGCTTACCACTTGCTTATTTGGCACGTAACACAAATAAGCAGCAACGGAATAACCCATTTGCTCGATCAACTGTTTATAATGAAGTACCTGGCGATGATGTTGCGCATTAGGGACGCCAAATTTATAATCGATGACGAGCACCTTGTCCTTGTCGAAAACAACCCTGTCAGGTATATATGAATCTCCATCAGGCGTGAAGATAGTCACTTCGTTCAGCGATTTCAACGAAGGTGCAAACCAGTCGCGTGTTTCAGGGATCGACCGGAAGTCTGCTAACATGCGTTCCACCTCTGTCTTCTCTTCCTGCGTGATTCGCCCTGCGCGTTCCAAATCGGCAACCACCTGATTTGCATCGTCGAAATGTTGAATATGCCGTAGTACATCGTGCATCAACAATCCATAGTTTAGGCGCGAGGGAGCATCGGTTGTCTTTTGTTCCCAGAAATCTTTCGAATGAAACTTTACATCCAACACGCGATCGTGAGCAGCAGGTTCACCATAAGAATACGTCACTCTGTTCGTGTGAATAATCTCCTGTTTCGTTTGTGGACAACTTCCCAATTCAAGGCGTAATTGTTGTTCATCCCAGGCTGACGCTAACGAAATGGTTGGTGAAAGGTCTGCTGACGAGTCAACTACATGTTCGTGAACAACACAATGATAAAGCAAAGACGAAAAGGTTGTCACTTCTTTCTCTGTTTTTTTCGGGCAAGGGGCAAACGCCAAAAGTACTTCCTTAGCGCGTGTCATTGCTACATAAGCCACATTCAAACTATCAATCAGTGTTGCTGTCTTCTCTTCTAAATAATCGCTCACAAAAATCGTATCAAGCAATTTTGAATTATAATTGATAGGCACTAAGGGTAATTCATCGAAAGGGTTGCTATTTGGCTCACACCACAACATTGCTTGCTGTTTATCCAATTTCCAATCGGTGAAAGGAAAAACAACGACCTTGAAACCAAGTCCTTTCGACTTATGAATGGTCATCACGCGGATAGCATGGGAAGATTCAGGCGAAGGAACTCTTTTTCGGGAACCTTTATCATCCCACCATACTAAAAACGCATCAATACCCATTGACTCCGAGAGTGAAAAATGATGCACCCAATCTTGAAATGCCTGCAAGAAAACAGCCTCTGTTTCAACTTTCGACAAAGGCAATAACCTGAGAAGCGATTCAGTAAGCTCAAACAACGACCCGTTACGTCCCTCTTTCACGCAGCGTAAAACGTTTTGTTCAAATGTCTCGAAGTGAATATGTTGTTCTTCGTTTGATAAAAAATAGGCAGTAACTTCATTGCCTGATGAAACGTCATCGGACATTTGAAAATAGAGCATGGCAATCTTTGCCCGTAACATGGCATCGCAGGGATGAAGTACATATTGCAGAAGCAACACAAGTAACTGCACCGACTGTGCATTACCAATAATCAGTGCCTCATCGGAAATCACTTCGTACGAATAGCCGGCTTTTGCTTGTTCACTGTTTTGGTACCGGAGCAGAAAATTCACAATTTCGGTAGCTTCCACATTGCGTCTCACCAAGACAGCCATGTCTCCGGGTTTGTAGCCGGCATCCTGCCATTTTTCGATCCATTCCACTAAACGTTCCAAAACAGCTTCGCGATACGCTTTGCCTTGTTCGTCAATAAACTGAATGGTCACACTGCCTTCCATTGCCGTGTTGGGACATTGTTGTGCTATTTTGTTGTAAGCATGGGTTATTTTGTCATATAAAGGCGCTATTCGCTCATCGTCAGTCTTGTTTGCAGGAATCAAGCTGTTCACCTGTTGCTGCAAGAAACCGGAAGCAATGGAAAAGAAGGCATTATTGAAATTGACAATAGCACGACCACTCCGCCAATTTTCATTCAAATACTCTTCATGGATATGATCTGCTCCCACATCGTTGAAAAGCTGTTTGTCGAGCAATTCCCAATTTGAGTTACGCCAACGATAGATGCTTTGTTTCACGTCGCCTACCACAAGGTTTTCATTGCCGGATGCCAAACTGTTCAATAGTAATGGCCGAAAGTTGAGCCATTGCAAATCGGATGTATCCTGAAACTCATCCAGCAAAAGATGATGAATGTTCACGCCGATCTTTTCAAACACGAAGGGCGTATCGCTTCCATCCACAATTCTTGCTAAGAGTTCCGTCGTATCCGTAATCAACAACCGATGTGTTTCGTCCGACTCAAGGCGTATCTGCTCATCAATATCCATCAGAATTCCCAATGCGTATAATTGCTTCAAGATGGCTTTAGCCGTTGCGTATGAGCGATAGTAGGTTTCGAAATGTTGCAAAACAGTCCCGATTGCATCATTTAGTCCTGCAACGTAAAGAGATTCAATAAGCTCTTTTTGTGGTGTTGTTTTCGTTGTCCATTCACCTATCTCATTATATAGCTTTGTAAATGAATTTGTTGGCATCGAAATATCTTTCCGTGCAAATTTCAAAAGAGCAGCAAAGGGACTTCTCGATTGTCCCTTAAAATCATATACCGTAAGTCCCTGTTTTTCTATGAGTTGCAACGCATGGCCAGCCTCTTGTGCCAGTTGATGTTCAAAAACCGAAGTGATTTTTGTTAATGTGGTTTGATAGGTTTTCAAAAATGTTTTATCAAGCAACTTATCACGAATCAGCGGGAACTTTTTTTTGAAATCTTCCTTGAATAATTCTTGCGCCAAGGTTCGAAGCTGATATTTCAAATTCCATTTCTTGCCTTCTTCAATCTGGTTCGTAGTTAATCGCATTAACCAGTCAAAAAGCTGTTTATCCTCTTTCGAGTCAAGACGGGAAAGCAAATCGTCAATTGCCTTATCTAAGATTTCCTCTGTTTCAATTTCAATGGAATAGCCTCCGTGCAAGCCGATTTCGCGGGCAAAATTGCGAAGCACTTGTTGAAAGAAACGGTCTATCGTGCTGACGGCAAAAAACGAGTAATCGTGTAGTATCTCTTTGAGTAGCTGTTCCGCCCGTTGATTAATTTGTTGTGCATTCCAGGTATATCGTTGCATCAACTCATCTCGAAAGTGCGATGATGCACCACGTGCCAATCGATCCAACTCATCCACGATACGCAATTTCATTTCATCCGTTGCCTTGTTGGTGAACGTAACGGCTAAGATGCGACGATGCGCACCCGACTGGCGGTCATCAAAAAGCATTTGAATGTAATGTTGCGTCAGGCGAAAGGTTTTGCCCGAACCTGCTGATGCACGATAAAGCTGAAGCATGGGAAAAATGTTTGGCTACAAAGATAGCACAAAACAAAAAAGGACTTACTGTGTGAAGTAGTCCTTTGCGTTAAAGTTTTTCGGTTTGACTCTGTTCTTTTTTTATCTTTCGATATTGTCGTGCAGCATAACCAACTGCAAAAAACAGCATCGGCCAGGTACCATCGCCAATGGGCATCGGCTCGCCGGGGTCGGGTAACCAACCGTTGTCGTCATAAGTCCCTGGTGGAGTTGGAGCTGAATTGGTTTGGTTGGAATTTACAGCCGTCACTAAGTTGCTTTGAGGGAAGCCTACTGCAAACATGGCAAACCCGCTGGCGGAAGAGCTACTGCCGCCGGAAGAAGAGCCTCCTCCTGACCCGCCTCCAAATGCACTCACACTGCCACTACTACCGATCGCTGCATTACTTGCAAACTGAAAAGATAATCCCGAGGAGGATTGCTGAGAAGGTGTAGAGGTGGTGCCGCCTGACATCGATGAACCGGATGAAGGTGCAAAGCTCCATATGGAAGGCGCACCGGAGCTTCCTTCATTATTTACAATTGAGTGGTGTGTAGTAACAATACCGGAACCTTGATTAAAATCGTTATAGTGATACAATTGTCCCGCATCTCTACCCTGAATGGTAATGGGTGTTGGCGTGCTCGATTTGCCCATAAAAAGGTTTTTCAAAAAAAGAATAAAAGGAGAAGCCGATTGATCGCCTTTATATATCACAGAATAGCCATTCATACTGCTAAGCAGAAATAATAGTAGAATAAAATAGAATCGATATTTAAGAAGTAACTTCATTAATGTTAAAAGGTGCAATGTTGTCTTGTGCAAATGTCTGATTATTAAGGATATGTTGTGAACTGCATCATCACACGGTTCTTGTAAATGGCATAACTTTATATTCTGCTAATATAGAACTAATCGCTAAATAATTTGCAAAGGTAATTCATTTATTAGGAAGTTTCAAATGCAAAATGTTTTTAATTTCTTTATGTCAATCAGTTAAAGGAGAAAAGAGTCTGAACATTTTATTCAAAAACGGTTTCAAACGAATCATGCGGCTTGTTGGAAAAGTCGTAAATATACAATAGCTTTGCACACGAATAGAGAAATGATACGCCATATAAACCTGAATTCTAAAATCAATTCACTATGCAATCAAGACAACCCATGCTGAGAGGGATATTCTTCATCGTAGGATTATTGTTGATAAGTTGCGGAAATTCCGATCAACAAAAAGCACAAAACTATCTCAATAAAGCCCAAGTATTTTACAATCAAAGTCATTACAACCAGGCTAAACTTGCGTTAGACAGCATTAGCATTCTTTTTCCGCAATTGATTCCCATGCGTCAAAAGGCGGATACGTTGATGTACAAAATTGAATTGCAAGTAGCAAAAAGAAATTTGCAGTATGCCGACAGCGTTTTGGTGGTGAAGCAACACATTGTCGATTCGTTGGCACATCCATTTTCGTTTGAGAAGAATACGAAATATGACGAAATAGGGCAATATACATTTAAGGCTCAGCAAACTACTGCCGATGCTACACGCACTTTTCTCAAACCAACCATTGATGCACATGGCGTATTAACAATCATGAGCATCTATTGCGGTGCGCCAATTGGACACACAACAGTAAAAGCTTCTACAAACGGTGTTTTTGCTGAAACCCTTCCTGCCGCTAAAGGCGACTGTTTCAGCTATTCTAATTTGGGCAAAACATGGGAGAATGTCAGTTTTACAGGAAAAGCCATTAATGGATTAACCTCTTTTATTGCCAACAATGTAGAATCTCCCATCACCATTTCGTTGGCAGGCGGAAAACGAACGGTGAATTATTTGATGCAACCCAAAGATAAAGAAGCTATTGAGCATTCGTACTATTTATCGGAAGCACTCAAAGAAGTTCAACAGTTAAAGTTGAGTTCGTTGCAGGCAAAGCAGACTATTGTTATTACCAGCGGTCATTTGCATTTGAATGTTGCCACCGAACTTCCACCGAACAGCATCGAACAACATTAATATTGACAGATGCCAGTGCGATTGCATCAGGCATGAACATTGAATCAGTGACGATTCATCTTGGCTGCCAGTAATGTGTTTTTCAGCAATTCAACCCGTGTCATGGGTCCGACACCACCCGGCACAGGGGTAATGAAAGAACATTTCGGAGCCACTTCGTCAAATTTTACGTCACCGGTAAGTTTCCATCCGCTTTTTGTTAGTTTGGAAGGAACGCGGGTTGTCCCCACGTCAATGACTACTGCGCCATCTTTCACCATGTCAGCTTTTACAAATTCAGGTTGGCCGATAGCGGCAATGAGAATATCAGCCTGGCGACATATCTCGGCAATGTTCTTTGATCGGCTGTGGCACACCGTCACGGTAGCATCGCCCGGATAGTTTTTTTGCATCATGAGTCCTGCAACCGGTTTTCCTACTATATTGCTGCGCCCGATGACGACGCAATGTTTTCCGCTTGTTTCAATCTTATAGCGTTTCAATAATTCTAAAATTCCGGCAGGTGTTGCCGAAACCAACGAAGGAAGCCCAATTAAGGTTCGTCCCATGTTAATTGGATGAAATCCATCCACGTCTTTATCCGGGTTTATGGCTTCGATGATCTTTTGCTCATCAATATGCTTAGGCAAGGGAAGTTGCACAATAAAACCGGTAACCGAAGCATCTCGATTTAACCGATCGATGGTGACTAACAGTTCTTCTTCCGTCACATTGTCTTCATAACGAATCAATGACGATTGGAACCCTACCTCCTGGCAATCGGTTATTTTACTTGCCACATAGGTTTCACTTCCGCCATCGTGGCCCACTAAAATGGCGACTAAGTGAGGCGCCGTTTCGCCATTTGCTTTCATGTCAAGCACTTCCTGTGCAATTTCTTGTTTGATTTGCGCTGCAATCAACTTTCCATCAATAAGCTGCATAATGATATGAGAATTTAATTAAACATTCAGAAATAAAAAAGACCGATTGAAGTCAGATTCGAAGCGGTCTTGTAAAGGTAACGCAAGCAAACAATCGATTAGTATTGTTCTTTTGCATTGGGGAAATCACCCGATTTCACGTCTTTTGAATAATGCTGCACAGCATCGGACATGATGGTATGCAAATCGGCATAGCGACGTAAAAAACGGGGAGAAAAGCCGTTGGTCATGCCCAGCATATCGTGAATTACCAGCACTTGCCCATCTACCTGACTACCGGCACCAATGCCGATGATAGGAATCTTCAGTTCTGAAGTCACTTGAGCAGCCAGCGTTGCCGGAATTTTTTCCAACACAATGGCTGAGCAACCCACCTCTTCGAGCAGGTGTGCATCGGATACCAAACGTCTTGCTTCTTGTTCTTCTCGGGCACGAACGGTGTAGGTGCCAAACTTGTTGATGGATTGTGGGGTTAATCCCAAATGCCCCATAATGGGTATGCCGGCAGAAAGAATTCGCTTCACGGAATCTAAAATCTCTTCGCCGCCTTCTAATTTCAAACAGTCGGCACCGGTTTCTTTCATAATGCGAATGGCCGAAGCTAAGGCAAGTGTCGAGTTTCCCTGATAGGTACCAAAAGGCATGTCCACTGCGACCAAAGCTCTTTCCACAGCTCTCATCACCGAGCGCCCGTGATATATCATTTCGTCGAGTGTCATAGGCAAAGTAGTAATATTGCCGGCAATGACATTCGAGGCCGAGTCGCCTACTAAAATCACATCAATTCCGGCTTGATCAACTATTTTAGCCATGGTGTAATCGTACGCCGTCAGCATGGAGATTTTTTCCCCACGCTCTTTCATCTCGAAAAGACGATGTGTCGTCACTTTCCGAATCGGTTCAGCAGCATGTATAGACATAAAAATGGTATAAAATGAACTGCAAAGGTACAACAGAAAGTAAGATTGTCGAAAGTAATCTCAGCTATTTTTGTCTGGTACTACAATAGGTTTACAGAAAAAGTAAACAAAAAACAGGATTATGAAGGGAATAGGGAATGACAAGGGAATAGGCAATAGGGAACCACAAAGGGAACTGCAAAGGGAACCGCAAGGTTAAAGGAGTTAAGGTTAAAGGAGTTAAGAAAATCGGGAACGACAAAGGGAATTGCAAGGGAATAGGCAATAGGGAACGGCAAAGGGAACTGCAAGGGAATAGGCAATAGGGAATAGGTAAAGGTAATAGGGAACAGCAGAGTCAATAGGAAATAGAAATCGACCAATCAGCTAATCGACCAATCTACAAATTCATTGTCAATTGTCAACTGTCCATTGTCAATTATTCAGGGGTTGGGGGTAGCCGATTCTTTCCACCCCTAAATCCCCTGAAGGGGACTTTTAACCTCAGCACAGCAAACACGATCATCTGATTACTATAAACTCAATTGTTAGAACAGACTAAAGCCCCCTTTAGGGGGTTTGGGGTAGCTGATTCTCAATCGGCAACCACAAGGCAATAGGCAATAGGGAACCACAAAGGGAATAGGCAATAGGGAACGACAAGGCAACCACAAGGCAATAGGGAATAGGGAACCACAAAGGGAACTGCAAGGGAACGGCAATAGGGAATAGGTAAAGGTAATAAGGAACAGCAGAGTCAATAGGAAATAGAAATCGACCAATCAGCTAATCGACCAATCTACAAATTCATTGTCAATTGTCAATTGTCAACTGTCAATTGCTTTTTTGTCCATTATTTAACTTTCTCCTACATATTTATTCTGCCTTTTTTCCTACTTTTGCGGTCAACTTTGGTGAGGTATACAGTGATGATGATTTATTAGAGTAGTAACTTGATAAAAAGTGCTATTCCCCTATGATGATGTGCTTGCTGATGATATGCGCGAACACCGAAATGCTGTGTGTAATAACCTTCTAACAGATCGTTTATGCCAACATCTACCTTCTCCTCATCATACCGCCGCCTTGCATGGGCAATAATCTTCTTGTTGTTTTTAAGCTTACCAATGACGGTTTTTGCACAGTTTCCCACGTATAATGCTAATTTTACAACAAACTATAGTGATTGGACACCGGCAGGTACCAATGTATGGTCGGTAAATAGCGGAATTGTACAGCAAACATCCGTTAGTGCTACTGACCCGTGTAAACTGTTACTCACTAATTCAACCCCTCCTTACAACTTATCATCAACTACTCCTCAGGGAATTATTGCTAAAGTACGTATTGATAGCTGGCAAACAGTTGCAGATATGTCCCGTGCCGGTATTAGTCTGATGAGCAGTAGTTCTAATGGCTATGGGTATTGCCTGTTATTTCATGATAATGGCGGAACCCAGCAATTAGCCTGCTTAAACGACATGAAAGCATGGGGTACGGCTGTTAATTATTCGTTTACAGTCGGGACATGGTATTGGTTCAGACTTCAGGTCATAGGAAATACGTTAATGGGAAAGGTTTGGCCGGATGGCAGTGCAGAACCCTCAACATGGCAAATAACCCAACCCTTAGGAGGGGCAAACTGGTCGCTTACAGGAGGGTATCCGGGATTGGTGGCATCATCTAACGGATCGACAACCAAAGCTTCTTTTTCAAATGTTACGGTCTATTCTCCTATTATTTATGTCAGCCCATCTGGGAACGACTCGAACGACGGATACTCATGGGGAACTGCCAAGAAAACGTTGACAGGAGCTTTAACTATTGCTGTCCCAGGGGAGCAAATATGGGTTCAATCTGGCACATATACGAATACTGCCAGTTATGCCATGAAGAGCGGAGTCTCAATTTATGGTGGTTTGACGGGAACTGAGGCTTCAAGTTATGACCTTACCCAACGGAATTTTAATGCCAATCCAACTGTTCTTCAAGGAAGTGGCGTAAGCGTCTTTTCTAATTCTGGCATTGACAATACAGCTGTTTTGGACGGATTTACCGTAACCGATGGGAGTGCAACCAATGGAGGAGGCATTTCCAATAATAATGCGTCGCCCACATTGCAGAATTTGATTATAACTGGTAACAAGGCAACGGGCTCAAACCAAAATCACGGAGGTGGAATTTATAATGCAGGGACATCATCTCCTACAGTGATCAATACAGTTATTGCGAATAATTCAGCTGATAATTATGGTGGCGGAGTGTATAATAATGGAGGAACAACAAACTATATCAATGTGACCATTGCGAATAACTCAGCTAAAAATGGTGGCGGAGTGTACAATTATAATGGAACGTGTAATCTGGATAATTGCATTTTATCGGGAAATACAGCATCCACTGGTTCTCAACTTCAGCGAAGTGGAGGTACCACAACTTTGAATTATAGTTGCTATTTTGGAACCATGAAAGGAACGATAACATATAACGCATG
>DAHXOX010000200.1 GCA_027364655.1 Paludibacter sp.
GCCTTTTATCTCTGAAAGCATTACTGTATCTTTGTGTCGCAACATATTGTTTGGGTTTTGTTTTGCGACACAAAGTTACTGAATATCAGCGACTTTACCAAATAAATATGTTGCTTTTTTCTTGTAAATCAATCAATTAAACGACTTGCGAAAGTTGAGTAAATTTAGTGAATGAAAGGATTTAGGAATTTGTTATTCGCATGAAAATCATGGGTTGACCAGATTCAGAAAATAGTATTTTCGTCATGACGAATATGTTAAAAAGTGACGGTAGAAAAGCCATGAATGGTTGCGACGTGGTTCCGCGATATTGTCTACTCTAAAGAAGTGAAAGGCGAAAACAGAAGGGATATATTTACTAACAAATAATCATCATATCAGTTTCTTAGACACATATTACTCCTTCATAAAGAATTTTTAATGCCAACAAAGCCAGCAATAGCGAATTTCTTCTTTATATTTGTTGAATAAAATATTTCCGATGGAAACTATCTCCGTAACGTCCGATTACATTCCAATTCTCGTTCAAATTGTTGTGGCTCTTTCTTTTGTGGTTGTCGTCATGTTAGTGTCGCATTTCATCATCACAAAACGAAAAAGGGTGCGATCGATAAAAAAAGAAGATAATTTTGAATGTGGCATCGAAATCGAAGGGAATGCACGGTTCCCATTTTCAGTAAAATACTTTTTGATAGCCATACTTTTTGTGCTTTTCGATGTAGAAGTGATCTTTTTCTACCCGTGGGCGGTCAATTTTAAGGAGACAGGTTGGAGCGGGCTTTTATACATGTTACTCTTTGTGGCGCTTTTTATGTTTGGATTTTACTATATCTATAAAAAGGGGTCATTCGACTGGAATAAAGAAGAGGAATAGCATCGGATCTATTCAGAAAGCGCTTTTAAATTGCAAATAATAAGATGGGAAATATAAACGATAAACCAAACTATAATGTGGTAGAAGCTCCTGAAGGATACAGCTCTACGGGATTTTTTGCCACTACCTTAGATAAAGCGGTGGGATTGGCCCGCAAGAACTCTATTTGGCCGTTGCCTTTTGCCACCTCATGTTGCGGCATCGAGTTTATGGCAACGATGGCTGCTCATTACGATCTGGGACGCTTTGGAGCGGAACGGCTCAGCTTTTCACCACGTCAGGCAGACTTGCTGATGGTGATGGGAACCATAGCCAAAAAGATGGGACCTGTTGTTCAGGAAGTTTATGAACAAATGGCGGAACCTCGTTGGGTGATGGCCGTAGGCGCCTGTGCATCGAGTGGTGGTATTTTCGACACATACAGTGTGTTACAGGGAATTGACAAAGTGGTGCCGGTGGATGTCTATGTACCCGGCTGCCCACCACGCCCCGAACAAATCATTGAGGGATTTATGAAAATTCAAGAGTTAGTGGCCAATGAGTCTTTGCGTCGTCGGTATAGCCCCGAATACAAAGAATTGCTCAAGAGCTACGGAATCACATTGATGTAAATAGACAATGATACAAAGTGTAAGGTGTAGGGTTTATAGTTTATAGTTTATAGTTTATAGTGCAAAGTGCAAAGTGCAAAGTGCAAAAGAGTCTGTAACAAATCTCAGAACGAAACAGAATAGAGATTGCAGAAAAATGAATAGGAATGGGCTTAAAATTGACAATGGACAGTTGACAGTTGACAATGATACAAAGTGTAAGGTGTAAGGTGTAGGGTTTATAGTGCAAAGTGCAAAAGAATCTGTAACAAATCTCAGAACGAAACAGAATAGTGATCACAAAAAAATGAATGATAATGGACTTTAACCCATTAAAAATAATACATGTTTCCTAATGGAATACAGCATAGTGCTTCAAAATTTAACGGCTAACTTCAAAAATGCTATTTTGTCGGTGGATGAATCATCGGATGTATTCACCATAGTCATTGCCTCCGAATCGGTAAAAAAAATCATTACATTTCTAAAGGAAAAGCATCAGTTTATCTTTCTCACCGATTTGTGTGGCATCCATTATCCCGAACAAGAAAAAGAGTTGGGGGTAATTTATCACCTGCACAACTTGATAGAAAACAAACGCATCCGGATCAAGACCTTTGTCACCAAAGATCATCCTCAGGTTGAAAGTATTGTCTCAATCTATGCAGGGGCTAACTGGATGGAACGAGAAACGTTCGATTTTTATGGCATCGATTTCGTGGGTCATCCAAACCTAAAACGGATTCTCAACGTGGAATACATGGATTATTTCCCAATGCGTAAAGAATATCCGCTCGAAGATGCTACCCGCACCGACAAAGACGATCGTTTTTTTGGAAGATAAGGGAATAGTAGTCAGTAGATGGTAGATGGTAGATGGTAGGAATCTGAAAGTAAGAAGAAGTTAGAGAAGTAGGGGAAGAATTGAAAAGATAACAAGAAAACAACGCGTAGGGTTGAACAAAAAGGATACATAAATATCGGATACTCATAATGGGTTTATTCCTCAGAATAGAACCGGATACAATTGAACCTGATTCACAAGAAACGAACATGAATCTATTGTTTTTTAAATTAAGCATGGTTGCATGAAAGATAAAGATAAAACGCCCCCTTCATTAGAAACGAGTAAAAAGGACGAAAAGAAATACAGCACGCTCAATCTTGGGCCGACGCACCCTGCCACGCACGGCATCTTTCAAAATATTTTAACGATGGATGGAGAAACCATCATCGGCGCCGAACAAACTATCGGCTACATTCACCGTGCTTTCGAGAAAATTGCCGAGCGTCGTCCTTACTATCAGATCACCACGTTGACAGACCGGATGAACTACTGTTCTTCACCGCTCAATAATATCGGCTGGCATCTCGCCGTGGAAAAATTGCTGGGCGTGGAAACCAACAAGAGAATCGATTATATGCGTATCATCGTCATGGAACTTGCCCGCATATCCGACCACCTGATATGTAACAGTGTAATCGGGGTAGACAGTGGCGCCTTGACAGGGTTTATCTATGTTTTTGAAGAACGGGAAAAAATTTACGAAATATATGAGGAGCTTTGCGGGGCACGCCTTACAACCAATTTAGGCCGCGTAGGTGGCTTCGACAGAGACTTTTCGCCAACAGCCATTCGCAAGATTCGTGAGCTGATGAAACGGTTGCCCAAGATACTGCATGAGTTTGAAACCCTGCTCATGCGCAATCGTATTTTCATGGACAGAACTATTAATGTGGGAGGCATTTCGGCAGAGAGAGCACTCTCCTACAGTTTCACGGGACCATGTTTGCGTGCAGCCGGCGTCGACTACGATGTGCGGGTGAACGAACCCTATTCTTCCTATAATGATTTCGATTTTGTTGTTCCTATCGGACAAAATGGCGATACCTACGACCGTTTTTGTGTACGTGAGACAGAAATGTGGGAAAGCATGAAATTGATCAATAACGCATTGGAAAACCTGCCGGAAGGAAAATTCAACGCTGAAGTGCCTGCATTTTATATGCCGCCCAAAGAGGATGTATATAGTAAAATGGAACCGCTGATTAGTCACTTCAAGATGGTGATGGGCGAAATAGATGTTCCGAAAAAGGAGATTTATCAAGCCGTGGAGGGTGGCAACGGAGAATTGGGATTTTACGTGGTTGCCGATGGTGGACGAACACCTTACCGATTGCATTTTCGCCGACCCAGTTTTATTTACTATCAAGCTTATCCCGAGATGATTGTTGGCTCCACCATTTCGGATGCAATCCTGACGATGAGCAGCATGAATATCATTGCGGGGGAATTGGATGCGTAAAGGATTGAAAGATTGAAGAGGAGCATTATCCAAAGAAAAACAAATCAATAGATATGAGCGATAAACAATTCAAACATAAACTCTACGTAAAGAAAAA
>DAHXOX010000202.1 GCA_027364655.1 Paludibacter sp.
GAGGATGGATAGGTTACATCCACGGTGCCAATGGAACCGTTACTGAAATTCTCTTTCGAGAAGAAAAGCAACTCTCCGCTTTTGTCTTTAACCAATTTATGGGCAGCTATGGATTGACGAAAAGCCAATGCACATAAATCAGCATACTTTTCACCGGCTTGTTTTGCTACCTGCATCAGTTGATCATTAAAAGTGGCGCATTGTTTTATGATATCAGGATATTCATTGGCTGCTTTTGAAAAAGCATCTGCAATGGTCGTCTTTCCATCGTTAGTCCACCAAGCCTTTAGGTTTTGTCCGAAATATTGAATGGAATAGATATCATCATAACCAAGCATCAAATAACCCGATACGGGATGGTCGCCTACGCTGCCTAATTGTTCAGCATAACCCAAAGCAGTCATTTCATTTTCCATGTCGGAGGACAAATGAGGGTTCGCTTTGTTCGTTAATACGCCTTTTGCAATGAATTGATGTTTAATCGCCCTGTAATTATTAATTTCAAAGCTATTGCTTTTATTCTGTTTTCCGACTAAATAAAAATAACCCCAATCCATACGTACATCATCTCCTTTTGTTCCTAAAATGTTTTGTGATAACGTTCCTGTTTTCAAAAAAGTCATTCCATTTTTTGATTCCATACCGGAACTAATTTTCTGATCCTCGTGATTGACTGCCCATTCGGGAGTTGCTTCAAAATAAACCTGCACATCGTGTCTCTTTTGATCCATCGACTTGACCTGATATGCAATATAATCCACAGGGCGCGAAAATAAATCAAGGTTTGATGGTAAAAGAGGTGCTGTAAAAGTTAGTTTTAAGTTAACCGTCCCTGCACAGTTGAAACTATAAATGGTTTGAGTAGGCAATACATTGACCGATATTTGTTGAGCTGTTTGGTTAAAAAGTGGCTGGTAAGGCGCTTTTTCATTGGACATGGAGGCTGAGTCTATGGGAAGTTCTTCTTTTCCCATAAACCGATACACTTTGCCATCCACTCGGATAACACCAATCAACGATCGTCTTTGTCCAGTCCAGTGTCTAACAACATCTCCATAAAGATGATCTGTAAATGACCACGCACTCATGTACGGATCAATGGTAATGAGAGGATAAGCCGGAGCCCGCAATCTATTGATCTCAGTTAGGCTTTGTGCAAAAACTACAGACACAGTAAAAAAGCAAAAGAGACCGAGGATTATTTTTTTCATAACTATCGAATTCTTATCTTTCAATATTTCATTAATCGTTAGTCATTAAAGCTTGCAATCTACTGTTTTTCTGTTGATTTTGTATTGCTAAATGGATATTGAAATGTATAATCACCGGATCCAAGTTCAACTTTCACGCATCCATTTTGTTGAATGTATTCAGGTGTCTCTTTGCTATCTAAAGGCATCATTTGCACCTGATCTTTCAACGCATCTGGTAAACATACACTTCCCGTCGTATTCGCCGGGATAACTATATGATAACTCATCACGTTATTCTCTATTTTCCAGGCTGATACCACTTGTCCATACATGGTCATCAATTTGGCGGTAGCATACGTTAATCCTCCTCCGGGTAGTGGATGGAAAAGAATATGATGATACCCGGGCTGAGAAGGATCAGGATTCAAACCTGCCACATAACGATAAAGCCATTCTCCTACAGCACCATACGCATAATGGTTAAAACTATTCATGCCGACATCCTGAAATGATCCGTCGGGTTTCAGTCCATCCCATCGTTCCCATATTGTGGTTGCTCCCTGTGTCACGGGGTATAACCACGAAGGATATTCTTTTCTGTTCAGCAACATGTATGCTAAATCAGCATGACCTGTCTTGGTTAACACTTCACAAAGAAGCGGTGTGCCAAGAAATCCGGTAGTAAGATGACCGAAATTACGCACATCCTCCGCCAGATAATTGGCTGCGCGTTCGTTTAAGGAATCCGGCAATAAATGAAAGGCCAATGCCAGAACATACGCTGTTTGTGTATTCGACATGATACGGCCTTCTGGGGTGACATATTCTCGGTTGAAAGCTTCCTTGATTTCGTCAAACAGTTGTTTGTACGTTGAGGCATCGTCTTCTTTTCCCAAAACAGAAGCTGCCTGACTTAACAACATGGATGAATGCGCAAAATAGGCCGTAGCAATCAAATTCTTATCTGTTGTTGCACCCGGATAATCGGATTGATTGGTAGCAAAAGCCAACCAGTCGCCAAATTGCGGGTCTCCTTCCCAGAGATGTTTGCTGCCTGCCCGTTTGTTCATATAATCTACCCATGCCTTCATACTGTTATATTGTGTCTTAAGAATCCGTTTATCTCCATAGGACAAATAGACATTCCATGGAATAACGACAGCGGCATCAGCCCATCCGGCGGCTCCTCCTTGTCCGTTGAGGACATCCGGAATTACATTTGGGACTAATCCATTGGATAGTTGATCGACGGCTAAGTCTTTTAACCATTTGGTGTAAAAAGGAGCTACATTAAAATTGAAAGCAGCCGTAGGACTGAACACTTCTGCATCTCCTGTCCATCCCAACCGTTCATCACGTTGGGGACAGTCGGTAGGCACATCCAGAAAATTATCTACCTGGCTCCACTGAATATTGTGTTGTAACTGATTGATTAATGAGTCAGAACAGGAAAAATATCCCGTCGGTTGTATGGCAGAATGAATGACAATGCCTGTTACTTGGTTAATATTGGGAGCCTCTTTTAATCCTATAATCTTGACATACCTGAATCCGTGATACGTAAAATGAGGTTCAAAAGTTTCTTCTTGATCATCCTTTAAAATAAAGCAATCGGTTGCTTTTGCGCTACGAAGATTGGCAGTATAAAAATTGCCGGCCTTATCCAATACTTCTGCAAATTTTAGTTGAATCGTATCTCCGGTGTGCCCTTGTACGTTTAGTTTTACCCATCCTGTCATGTTTTGCCCCATATCAAATACCGTTTCTCCCTTTGGAGTAACAATAATTCTTTTAGGAACTATGGTTTGAATGGCTTGTACCGGAACTCCGTCAGAGGCTACCAGATTAGCATAAGAATGATTCAGCACTTTCACGGTTTGCCAGTTGCTGTCAACAAAGTTAGGTTGCGCCCAACCGGGCATTTCTAACCGGGCATCGTATGTTTCTCCGTTATAGATTTCTGAAGATAAGATTGGGCCTGTGGTAACTTTCCAACTGCCATCAGAAACCACCGTTTGAGTGGTTCCGTCGGTATAATTAATTTGGAGTTGCAGCAACAACCCTAATTCTTTTCCATACACATTGCGTCGTTGATCCCATGTAAGCCCTCCACGATACCACCCGTCATCCAGAATAGCTCCAATTGCATTATCCCTATTAATCAATGAAGTAACGTCATA
>DAHXOX010000214.1 GCA_027364655.1 Paludibacter sp.
TGGCGTTGAGGTGAAAGGGAAACTGTTTGATACTATGATTGCCCACTACGTTTTGCAACCCGAATTGCGCCACAACATGGACTATTTGGCAGAGATTTATTTATCATATAAAACCATTCATATTGACGAGCTGATTGGCAAAAAAAGTCCGCAACAACGCACCATGCGTTCTGTCGATCTGGCAACAATTACCGAATATGCAGCTGAAGATGCTGATATTACATTTCAGTTGAAACAACTATTAGCAACCAAGATTACAGAGAATCAAATTGAAGAACTTTTTTTTGATATCGAGATGCCGTTGGTGCCTGTGTTGGTTGCTGTGGAAAAGCATGGCGTGCTGATTGATGATTTTGCGCTCAAACAGAGTTCTGAGATTCTGACTGCGGAATTGATCAGGAAAGAAGAAGAGGTTTATCAATTAGCAGGCTTTGATTTCAACATCAGTTCTTCAAAGCAAGTGGGAGAGGTTTTGTTTGATCGATTGCACATCGTGGAAAAGGCGAAAAAGACGAAGACGGGGCAATATTCTACCGGAGAAGATGTGTTGGAGTCGTTAAAGGGAAAACATCCGATTGTTGATAAGATTTTAGAATATCGTGGGCTTAAAAAATTGCTCAATACATACATTGATGCTCTTCCAGCTTTGATCAACGCCAAAACGGGAAAAATTCACACCTCGTTTAACCAAACGGTTACTGCCACAGGTCGGTTAAGTTCGAGCAATCCTAATTTACAAAACATACCGGTACGCGATGAACAAGGGAAAGAGATTCGCAGGGCTTTTATTGCGGAACCGAATTGTCTTTTTCTATCCGCCGATTACTCACAAATTGAGTTACGCATCATGGCACATCTAAGTCAGGATCCAAACATGATTGATGCTTTTCTATCTGGCGAAGATATTCATGCGGCAACGGCGGCCAAAATATTTAAGATTCCTCTCGAAGCAGTTACGACGGAAATGCGGCGAAAGGCGAAAACAGCCAATTTTGGCATTATCTATGGCATCTCTGCCTTTGGCCTTTCCGAACGGCTCAACATTCCGCGAAACGAAGCAAAAGAATTGATTGATAGTTATTTCGATACTTACCCACAGGTCAAAAACTATATGGATACTTGTATTCTTAACGCTCGCAAGAATGGATGGGTTGAAACGTTGTTCAAGCGAAAACGTTACCTGCCCGACATCAATTCGCACAATGCCAACGTGCGCGGCTTTGCAGAGCGAAATGCGATCAATGCTCCCATTCAAGGTACAGCAGCCGATATTATCAAATTGGCTATGATTCGTATTTATCAGCGTTTTACATTAGAGAAAGTGCATTCGTCGATGATTTTGCAGGTACATGACGAACTGAACTTTAATGTGCGGAAAGAGGAATTATCACAAGTCAGACAATGGGTAATTGACGAAATGGAACATGTTATTGAGCTGAGTGTGCCATTGAAAGTGGAAGTCGGTGTGGGCGATAATTGGCTGGAAGCTCACTAAATCAAAATAATAGAGTTTTGATAGCTTAGGATGATAAGCCGAAAATGATGTCACATGACGGCATCATTTTGTAATTTATAGCGAAGTTTATCGATCATAAAAGCCATTTCCATAGGATCAATACCCGCTTTTGTCAAATAAGCAGCATCGCGCTCAAAAGCTACAAAAAAGTCATCGTGCTCTTCTCTAAATATATGCACGCTTTTTGAATATCGATTCAATGCTTCTGTGCGTTTCCCCATTGCCCAAGCAATATGTCCGGCATTAAGCCAGTCATGTTTTGTTGCATGATTCTCGATGATTTTTTGCGAATACCTTTCTGCTTGTTCTTTTTTTCCACTCAAAAACGAGCACCAAGCAATGGCACGCCATACGTTAGGTTCTGACTTAGATAATTCCACTTTGAAATAGGCGTTCAACGCTTCTTCGTAGCGCTGTAGTTGCATCAATAAATGACCTATTTGCAACTGAATGGATAAATTGTTGCTTTCTAATGATTCGGCAAGGCGATAATAGGATAGCGACTCCTCCGCATTGCCAATCATTTTATAACAAAAAGCGATTTTGCGAGTCAGCCATTTCTGGGTAGGAATCAACGCCTCAGCCCTTAAATATAACTCAAGAGCACTTTGAAACTCTCCCTTTTGCTGCAAACAAAATCCCATTTTCTGATATAAAGCTGCCGGTGTATCGCTTTTCTCAACAAGAGCTTGAAATAACTCAAGCGCTTCACTATAATGCTCGTGCCCGAAGTAAAAGTCAGCAATAGTAGTTTGTTGATCCAACGAAAATTGCAAACGTTCAAATATCAGCAAACGATGCAAGGATAAAGCATGATCGAACAATGGAAAGAAATCGTTTCGATAAGGATTCAGTTTTAAAAAACGATATAAATCTTGTATGTATTGATTCGAGATTTGTTCGGCCATTCGATCCGTTGGAATCACCTGCCCATCGCGCATCGCTTCTTTATATTGTTCATTTTCAATCTTAAAGGCTTGCATCATAGCATTGCGTTGCGAATCGGGCAACGATTTCAAGCTGAATGCTAATGAATATTTGTCGGAATTGCATAGAAACCCGGTGTTCACCAAAGCATTAAAAAGATCGTGTTGTTTGTTGAAAAGATCGGCAATGGCAGAATACGTTTTATCAAAAGGCAGCAACCAATTCATCGCTTCGCCAAAAAATGGATATTGCTTAAGTTGTGCAAATGTATTCATATAAACATCAGCGCCTTGCATTTGCAGCTCACTCATTTCCATTAATTTGTCTGCCACTCCGCTTTGTTCTATCATTTCTTGCCAATCGGGATTTTTATCTTCCCATTCTTCAGGTGAAGCCCAGCTTTCCATATCCAATTTATCTCTCAGATTTGGTGCAATTTTCATCATTTCGGGCAAAATCTCATCCTGAATTTTTTTTGAAATCTTTTCTGTTTCCGCTGTTCGAATGAATTGAATCATAATCGTTTTCATCGAAGAGAGAAAATTCGTATCGTCTTTCAATAGTTGAAATTGCTCATCAAAATTTTGATAGAACGGCAATCGTTCGTCGTAACGATCTGCCACTGCCCACAATCCAACTAATGCACGTTGACGCACTAATTCTTCTCCATGCAAACAAGCATCGAGCAGCAATCCAAGTCGTTCTTCATTAAACTGACGTAGCAAAAACAGGGTGAGCGCCGTTACAAAAAAGGCTTTGTCGTTCACTCGGATAAAATCAGAAGACATAAGTGTCGAAAATCGTTCAGCAGGCATTTCGAGCGATAACCATATTTGTCGAAAAGCGTTTATACGAAGTTGTTCGTACTTCAAAGCATTTTCTATTTTCCCGCGTTCGGTATCTTCGCCTCCTTCTAATAATGAAATTAGCACATGACCTGATGACAAATCTTCCAATTCAGACACATAATCACGCGTAGCATCTTGATGTTGACGCTCATCCCTCACTTGTGTGTACTCATAACCGGAAGCATACATGACCATCCATTCTTCTTTCAACGTATCCACTAAGTGAAATGCCTGTCGTATCATTGCTTGATAGATGCGATCTCGATGTGGATCATTAACGCCATCTTCAACATATTGTATCAGAAGTCGGTAATTGAATTCCAATTCGTTGAGCGACTCATGTACTTCGGTCATTTGTCCATCGATAGCCCACCTTCTTATGGCATCAATAGCAATTTTTAATTGCTTGCTTTTTATGAGTCGGTATATTGTGTTGCTGCGCTGCATTATTTCGTTTGCTTGCATAATGAAACCTCTGTTTTAGCGGGCGTGAAGAGTATCGCGTTGAGTAATATCTTTTGATGCAAATACTTGGTTTGTTCCAGTATGGATATAATAGATTTTATCTTGTTTCATTTGTTTACCTGAAATAGGATCATCATACGAAAATCGGCATTCCACTTTCCTTACCAATGGCTTTTGAGGTGGCAGCTTCAAATAGATATCACGCTTAACTTTCAGGTTATAAAGCCACTTCCCCACGTTTTGCAACTGATCAATATCTTTTGAAACTTCTTCGCGCGGCATTTCCATATCGTAACGCAAATCCATGACTTGCAATCCAAGCAAATTTCGCAGCGTTGCATCGTTTTCTTTTATCAACGAGTCAACAGGCTGATTATTCAATGCTTGTCGCATCATGGCAAGGCTGTCTCCCACTGTGATAGTTCCTAACGTAATAAAGGTGTCGGGATAAAATCGAAAGGGAGCTTCCCCGTGAAGGCTTTGTTCGTAAACCCAAATTGACTTTTCGTCGGAATGTGATGACGTGCAGGCGATAAAGAAGAGCACCATTCCTGCCAGAAAAATCCCTATAAAATGAGTTCGCATTGTTTTAGTCGTAAAAGCATTCATGAAAACAAGTTTGTGTGGTTCTCATCCAATCTTGCTAATTTTTCGAAGTCGTTCTTCGTCAATGATTTTGACTTTTCGACCATCAACAGAAATAATTCTTTCCGTGACAAAATTGGCTAACGTACGAATGGCATTCGAAGTTGTCATGTTCGATAAACTGGCTAAATCGTCGCGTGAAAGATAAATGCTGATAGTAGCTCCATCCTCTTCCAATCCATAATTATCGCGCAAAAACAACAGTGACTCTGCTAACCGTCCTCGAATATGCTTTTGTGTCAAGTTGACGGTTCGCGTATCGGCAATCCCTAAATCGATAGCCATTGCTTTGATGAAAAACAACGCTAAATCATTATTCTCCTTAATCAACTGAATGATTACCTCCGAAGGGACTTGAAAAACAACTGTTTGTTCGACAGCACAAGCGGCAGTTACATAAGGCTCTTCCGCAAAAAACGCTCGATAGCCGAAATAATCAATGGGTTTAATCATTCGTACAATCTGACTTCTTCCGCCTACTCCGTCTTTGTAAATCTTTACTTTGCCTCTCACTAAGCACAAGAGATTGGAAGGAATATCGCCTTCGCTATAAATCGTCTCGTTACGCTTAAATGTTTGAACTGTAGAGTTTTTCTCAAGAAACTCTTTCTGTTCGTCTGTCAACGTTTCCCAGATGCCCGATAATTGACTGATCGTGAGTAATTCAACAACTTGTTTAGACGCCATTTTTAGATGTTTTACAACACAAAAGTAAGAAGATTATGATAAAAACAACACATGAATATGAGAAAAAATGTAAGAAGAAAAAAGCAAGCGCTCATGCCAGTGTTAAGTTAATTTGAAAATGAACCAACTTGAAAATTTGGAAATAGAAAAAATCAATGATTTATGATTAACTCAAGACGCCATAATGAGCTTGCCATTAGTATAGTTGATGTAAAAAAGTCACTAATTTGCCAATGGCTTTGGCACGGTGGCTGATGCTGTTTTTGATCGATAAATCCAGCTCAGCAAAAGTCATCTCCATGCCTTCAGCTATGAAGATTGGGTCGTAACCGAAGCCACCTCTACCTCGTTCTTGTGTGGTAATAAAACCATCGACTTGACCTTCGAAGAGATATTCCTTATCGTGATGAATCAAGGCAACGACTGTTCTGAAACGTGCATTTCGGTGTGTGACACCTTCCATCTCACGGAGCAGTTTTGTTCTGTTTGCCTGCATGTCTTTGTCATCACCCGCATAGCGAGCAGAATAAACGCCAGGTGCATTGTTTAGCACTTCTACTTCCAATCCTGTGTCGTCAGCAAAGCATGATTTGCCAAATCGTTGATAGACGTAGCGGGCTTTGATTAATGCGTTTCCTTCCAACGTATCCTCTGTTTCAGGAATGTCTTCGGTGCAATGCAAGTCGTGTAAACTGATAATTTGAAAATGAGGCACTAATAAGGCCTGTACTTCTTCAACTTTATGTTTGTTGTTGGTGGCAAAAATCAATTCCATAAATCAAAATGGGAAATTAAACAGGTTTGTAATCTGTTTCCGTTTCAAAATATTCGAGGGAAACAGTGACTCCGTCGAATACGGCATACGAAAAGTGGGTAATCCAATCGCCAAGAATATAAATGCGGCTACTATTTTTTAGCATCAAATCGAGCACAATATGGCGATGTCCAAACATAAAAAAATCAATATTTTCGCTTTCGGGATACTCTTTTGCAAAACGAACCAACGTCTCTTTATCTTCGCCTAAAAATTTCGCATAACCTCGCCGTGTAGGCTTCAGTCGATTGGAACGCGACCAAGCCAAGCCAAACCCCAGTCCCAGTCGGGGTGGTAAAAGTTGAAATAAACGTTGACAAAGTCGGTTGTGAAAAATAGCTTGTATCACTCTAACTCCCATTGAATGATCGCCTAAGCGATCGCCATGTGCCAAGAAGAAACGTTTCCCGTTTCGTTCAATGATTTCCGGTTTTCGGTGTACCGTGAGGCCAATTTCTTGCTCCAAATAGCCAAACGTCCATATATCATGATTGCCGGTAAAGAAATGAATCTTCACTCCTGCATCGGACAATTCAGCCAATTTTCCAAGAAACCGAACAAATCCTTTGGGCACTACTGTCTTATATTCAAACCAGAAATCGAACAAATCGCCTAACAAAAACAGCTCATCGGCATCATTGCGTATAGAATCGAGCCAACTCACCATTTTTCGTTCTTGTTCATGGGGATCTTTCGCTAATAAAGAACCAAAATGTGCGTCGGAAACGAAGTATATTTTTTTTACCATGTATTTTGTTCAATCATTTCAGAGCAAACTCGTTTAATGAAGAATGCTGCTATTGCTGGCGTGTTTGCACTTTTTCTTCTGCTGGAGGTGCTTCGCTTTTTTGTGGAGTCCTTTGAATTTCTTGTCTTTTGGCCGGCATTCTTTGTGGCTGAGGCCTCTGTTGTTGAAAGTTTTCCGTTCTGTTTTGAACAGGTGGATTATTTACTTGCTGCGAAGCAGCAGGCATTCGCCCTTTTTGTTGCTCTTGCGTGGGAACGGGGAGTGGTTGTTGTCGCGTTTCCACTTTTTGTTGTGGCGCGTTGTAAGGTTGGTTCTCCTTTCGCCTTACACCTTCATTGTTTGTGTTTTGAGGCTGGGCAGTAGGTTGCATTTGACGCGAACCTGGCGTTTGCGAAGGAAAGACTTTTCGCTCTCCATTATTATTGTAGTTCGGATTGCGATTTTCGGGTGCAGGTTCTCTTCCCCGATTCTGTTCGGGTTGATTTGATGGTCTGTAAAATGGCAACGTTCCCGGAGGCGACTGATAAACCCTCCTTTCTTGCTGCCGATAATAGCCACGTTGATACGAGTTTCTATAATAATTATTGTAACTTGTCGGATTGATGCTCCTCGAATTGATTACTATATAAGTCGAATTTGGATTAATAACGTACCAAGGAGGCAATTGTTGACCATATTGCCAACTACCTGATTGATACCACCAATAGCGATTAATATCGGGGCTGTAATAGAAGTTGTAATCAGGAAAATAATAGTATGAGTAACCATATATTCCCTGTTCTTGTGTGTAGCCGGGAGCCACAGTCACAACACAACCGGCCATCACGATGGCTAACATACCCATTACACAATAAGAAAGTAAGGATTTCATGTCGTTTCGTCTTAATTTTTGTAAGTGCCAAACGGCTAAAGTATTCCCAATTCTAACTTTGCCTCGTCGCTCATCATCTCTTGACCCCAAGGTGGATCGAAAACCAAATTAATAATCACTTCTTTCACTCCTTCCACCGATTCTACTTTCATACGTACATCTTCCAAAATAAAATCAGAGGCAGGACAACCGGCTGCCGTTAGCGTCATATCGAGCGTAACTACGCCATTATCGATATCTACTTTATAAATAAGCCCTAAATCATATACATTGACCGGTATCTCAGGATCGAAGACAGTCCGCAACATCTTGACGATATTTTCTTCGATTGACATAAATTCATTCATAACTATTCGAGTTTAACACACGTTCCACCAAGGCATATTCAAAGCCGCGTCGAAGTGCAAAATTAATCAATTTCCCTTGCTTTTCGTACTTGTTCTTTGCTGTGATTTCATGCGATTTTTTTTCAAGTAATTCTTTCACTGTTTGCATGTAACTATCTTCATCCATGGCATCCAATATAGGCTGATAGATCGAGGCCGGAATACGTTTAGCCTCCAATTCTTGTGCAATTTTTATTTTCCCCCATCGATCGAATCGAAACTTATCGCTGACAAAACTTTTTGAAAACCGTGTTTCATCTATGTAACCCTCTTGTTCGAGATAAGCAATAATTGAACTTACTTGTGATGGCGTGGCTCCCCATGCTCTTAGTTTAGATTCTGCTGCCCATCGACACGTTTCTTTTCGTGATGTGTAGGAGGCTACCCTTTTTAGCAATATATCATACCCCATACTCATATCTTTCAAATTTTATTTGTTTGTTTGTTGTTATCGTTGAGCGCTCACCATGCGTGCATTTCCTGATAGGTCATTCCTTAATTGCACATTAGAAAACCCTACAAATTTAAGTATTCTCACTATTTCATGTCCAAATATAGCGTTAATTTCAAAAAAAAGTTTTCCCTTGGGCGATAGTTTGTGTAATGCCGTGTGAGCAATCGCCTTATAAAAAATCAACGGATCATCATTAGGAACAAAAAGAGCCTTATGAGGTTCAAAATTTAATACATTGGCGCGCATGGAAGCGGCTTCTTGTTTTAGCACATAGGGTGGATTGCTCACGATAATGTCCATCGGTGGAATTTTTGCTGCAAATTGAGGCGAAAGAACATCGGCTTCGAAAAAATGCACCTTCACTTGATTCCGAATCGCATTTTCGCGTGCTACATCCAATGCGTCAAGCGAAAGATCGCATGCTTGTAACGTCGCTTCGGGCAATTGTTTGGCCAATGCTATGGCAATGCAGCCGCTCCCGGTACAACAATCGAGGATGATGCAATGCGGACATAACAAATCTTGCAATACCCATTCCACCAATTCTTCGGTTTCGGGTCGTGGTATCAGTACCCGATGATCAACCTTCAGCGAAACGCCATGAAAATCAGCATTCCCCAATACATATTGAATAGGTTCATGTTGTAAAATGCGCGTCATACATTGTTCCA
>DAHXOX010000109.1 GCA_027364655.1 Paludibacter sp.
TTCAATTTTCAATTTAACAACTAAAAAAAGAGATTATATGGCACACAAAGTCTCCTTAGCTTATGCTATTTAGGAATTAATATGCGAACACAGTATCATTTTGAGATAAAATTTGAAATATGAATTTCATTTTGAAAGAAAACATTTGCAATATCCGAAAATCGTATCTATCTTTGCCTTGTTTTTTACGAAAAAACAGAGATGAAGGAAAGTAAAAATTAACTAAATGTCAAATTTATGAGAAAAGTAATGACTCTATTATGCCTATTGATTGGCATAAGTTGGGCCTCGGCTCAAACAAATGTGACGGGAGTAGTAACTTCAGCCGATGATGGTCAGCCTGTGATTGGTGCCTCAGTGGTGGTGAAAGGAACTACACTTGGTACGATTACTGACGTGAACGGCAAGTTCAGAATTAATGTACCAACAAATGCCAAAACGTTGGTATTTTCGTACATTGGAATGATCAAGCAAGAATTAGAAGCCAAGCCAAACATGCGAGTGATCATGCATTCTACTGCTCAACAAATGAACGAAGTGGTGGTAACTGCTTTCGGAATCAAGAAAGAGCAAAAAGCATTAGGGTATGCCGCTTCAGATGTTTCAGGAAAGGATTTGGAGCGTGCCGGGAGTACAGGATTATCCAGTGCTTTAGATGGAAAAGTGACTGGGGTAACGGTAACTCCTTCGAGTGGTATGCCAGGAGCCTCTTCGCTGATAACCATTCGTGGAGCTCGCTCGTTTACCGGAGACAACTCTCCGTTGTATGTAGTCGATGGAATGCCAATTGCTTCCACAGCTGACGTATCAACCGGACAAAGTGTAACGGGTTCTGACTTTTCAAACCGTGGTGCTGACATTGACCCGAACGACATTGCCAGCATCACCGTACTGAAAGGACAGGCTGCGGCTGCTTTATATGGTATTCGTGCTTCCAACGGAGTCATTATAATTACCACGAAAAGCGGACAAGGACTTGCCAAAGGGAAACCTCAAATTACAGTCTCTACCAATAACACGGTAGATGTGATTGCGCGCTATCCTGAATTGCAAAATATCTATGCACAAGGTACCGGAGGGAAATATAGTCCTAACTCTTCATTTTCTTGGGGACCACTTATTACTGCTTTGCCACAAAGTGCCAGCTATGGTGGTGAAACATCAAACGCTTATACAGATAAATATGGAATTCACCCGGGCATGTATTATGTGCCTCAACGTGCAAATGCCGGATTAGACCCATGGACAACACCGCATGTATATAATAATGTGAAAGATTTCTTCCGTGAAGGTTTTACCACCAGCAATATGTTTAATGTTGCGCAAGCATTGGAGAATACAACCTATTCGTTCACCCTTTCTACCATGAATCAAACAGGGATTATCCCTTCTACCGGTATGAACCGCTACACGGCTAAAGGAAGCATGGAAACGAAGTTGAACGATCATTGGAAAACTGGAATCAATGCCAATTATGTGCAAGATCGTATTTTGAAGACGACCAGCGCTAACGATGGTATTGTTGCAACAGTATATCCGGCTCCTCCTTCTTATGATTTACGAGGAATTCCTTCCTCTTACGCCAACAACCCATACAAAGAAAATGCTTATCGTTCTACAGCAGGTTTCGATGATGCGTATTGGTCATTAAAAAATAACTTATTCAGTGAGGCTACCAATCGATTTTTCGGAAATGCCTACACCACTTATTCCACAAAATGGAATAACAATCAAACGTTGGATGTACGCTATCAATTGGGAGCAGATAGCTATTCAACCTTGTATGAAACGATTTGGAGCTATGGACACCAAGGAGGTATGGGATCGGCAGATGAGTTTATGTTTAAACGTACTACCATTAACTCGTTGTTGACTGCCAATTATGATTGGAAAATCAACAATGATTGGGACTTTACCGCTTTGTTGGGAAATGAAATCAACGACGACGGCACGAAATCAGTGGATGGTTACGGTCAAACTTTCAACTGGCCAGGATGGAATAACTTAAACAACACTGTTACAAAAAGCAATACCATTTCTCAATTGGCAAGCCGCACAGTAGGTGTTTTTGGTAGCGTGTCTGCTTCCTGGAAAAACATGTTGTATTTGAATGCTACCGGTCGTCAGGATATCGTTTCGTCCATGCCTCATGGGCATCGTACCTTCTTCTACCCTTCGGCTTCTGTAGGATTTATCGTTACCGAATTGCCTGGAGTAAGAAGTTATACATTGAGTTATTTCAAACTTCGTGCTTCCTATGCACAAGTAGGACAAGCCGGGAATTATATGCAAAACTATTATGCAGCACCTGTTTATGGCGGTGGTTTTTGGGGCGGGACTCCGGTTCTCTATCCAATAAACAACATCAATGCTTTTATCCCTAACACTACGGTGTATGACCCGAAGTTAAAGCCGCAAAACACAAAATCGTATGAAGGTGGCTTTGATTTAAAAATGTTCGATAACCTGATTGGGCTGAACTATACGTTCTCCCGTCAGAATGTAACGGATCAAATTTTTCCGGTGCCACTTCCTGGTTCAACAGGTTCCGCTCAATTAATAACTAACGGAGGTGCTATCCACACTATTACGCATGAAATTGCACTCTCAGTGAATCCGATTCGTACGCAAGCTGTTGATTGGACGATGACATTTAATTGGACCAAAATGCTTAACTATGTTGACAAATTAGCTCCAGGCGTTGGTAGTATCTTTTTGGGTGGATTTACGACACCACAAGTACGTGCTCAAATTGGCCAACAGTTTCCTGTTATCTATGGAGTTACTTACGAACGTGACAAAGATGGCAACTTGATTATTGGTAGTAATGGCGAACCTATGGCAGGCGCTCCCGGTGTCATCGGGAAAGTTGCTCCTAATTTCTTGTTAGATTATAATACTACCCTTCGTTTGTGGAAATGTACCATCAATGCAGTCTTGAGTTGGAAAGACGGCGGCCAAATGTACGGTGGAACAAACGGATTGTTTGGGTTATACGGTATTGGGAAAGAAACGTTGAATCGTAGTGGAACCATTGTGGTACAAGGCGTTCATGCAGACGGCACGAAAAATACAACTGCTGTGAGTTTACAAAATTATTTCAATACGATTAATGGAATTGATGAGTCATCCATTTATAATACTTCCTTTATTAAATTACGGGAGCTATCCGTTGCCTATCCGTTGTTGAAAACATCGTCAGTCAGTTTGGATTTGTCTGTTTTCGCACGAAATATTTTAGTATGGACGAACTATCCTAATTTTGATCCTGAAGCATCGCAAGGAAACACATCCATGGCAGGCGCTTTTGAACGTTTTTCATTGCCGCAAACATCAAGCTATGGGATGGGTTTGAATTTCAAATTCTAATTTTTAATCTGACGTAATTATGAAAAATAAAATAAATCTTTCAAAGTGGGTTATGATTGGTTTGGGTGTGGCCTTTTTGTCTTCATGCTCACAATCGATCATGGACAGGATCAACACGAATCCGGATAATCCTACAACGGCAGCTTCCAAGTTCATTGTTACTGACCTTGAAACTTCCACTGCCTTTAATATTGTGGGTGCTGATCTTTCTTTCTATGCCTCTGTCTATATTGAGCATGAGGTAGGCACATACAATCAAATGTGGGATGCTGAACTTCGGCTTACTCAACCAACAGCATCGTCGACGTATGACAATGCCTGGGTTCAATTGTATGGAAATTATAAGAATGCAAAAATTGTTATTGCAAATTGTTCAACAGGCGGACCTGAAGCCGGGAACAACATAACAAAAGGAGTAGCAGAAATTTTCGCCGCTTATAATTTAGCTATATTGACTGATATGTTTGGGGATGTACCTTACACGCAGGCAGCTGATTTGACATTCCCTGCAGCTGGTTCAAATTTCCAACCTACCATTGACAAACAACAAGTGGTTTATCAAGGCATCTTTGCTTACTTAGACCAAGCAATTACCGACTTACAAGGCAATGATTCTGCTCCTACAGGTTCATTAGGCGCTCAAGACTTGATGTTTGGTGGTGACAAGGCGAGATGGCTTAAATTTGCTTATGGATTGAAAGCTCGCTACACGATGCATTTATTATACCGGAGTACAAATCAAACGCAAGATTTGCAAAACATCATTGCATGGGCTAATAAATCGTTTTCATCCGCTAATGAAGATGCTAAATATAACGTTTATCAAGGATATGGCACATCGGCTTCTAGTCCATTTGCTCAATTCTATTTTGATCGTGATTATTTCTCAGCAAGCCAAAGTTTTGTTGACAAATTAGTAAAACGAAATGATCCACGTGACAGCACACTCTTTATGACTGCCGGATGGGCATTAGACAAAGATCCATCTCAGATTTATGCTGCACCTAATGGAACTACAGCACAATTAATGGATAATTATGACATGTCGATTTACAGTTTAGCATTTATGACGCCAACCGATCTTCAAAGTTATCATGAATTACAATTTTTGAAAGCAGAGGCATTTGCCCGTTTAGGCAACCAAGATTCAGCTTGGGTCTGTCTTGAAAAAGGAGTTCGTAGTTGTATTGCTACAAAAATTACTGCTTTAGTAAACGATGTAAATAGCGATCCTACGGTTCTCATGTATAATAGAGGTCCGCTTGGTTCAGTAGCAATTCCTGATTCTGATGTTGTGAAATATTTAAATACTGACGTAAAACCTTTGTTCCAAGCTAATCCTTTACGAGAAGTGATGGTGCAAAAATACCTTGCCTTCTATGGTGGCGAAGGTGAAGCGTTGGAAGCATACAATGACTATCGTCGTTTGCAAGCATTTGGACAAGCTTCATTTATTACGTTAGATAATCCGCTGGATGCACAAGCAAAATTCCCTTTGCGTTACAGTTATGGCGTATCAGATGTCTCAGCTAATCCAAACGTAGCTGCTGCGTATGGTAATGGACAGTATGTATATACGGATCCTGTTTGGTGGGCAGGTGGAACGCACTAATCACGATATGATTCAATAGAAAAAAGCTGTCTCTGTGAAAATGGAGACAGCTTTTTCTGTTTTGACATGAACACTATCAGTTAAGTACTTGTTTTAATAAGAATTTGGTTCACTCGTTAATCGTGTTTATCTTCATCGCATTTATTTGAGCAATCCTGTTATTTTTTTATAGAATATGTGTATATTTGCATCATCAATAGTCGGTGATATGTCACGCAATGGCAACTCTTGTTTGCCAATTTTGGATGATTGACATTCGGCTATTTGTTCTTTTTATTTCTCGCTCTGCAAAATTGATTCTCCGACCATCCTCCGACCATCCTCCGACTATCGTCCGACCATCCTCCGACCATCCTCCGACTTTCAGGCGTGGCACCTTCGATGATCATCCGTCAATCCTTCAGTGTACCTTCGATGATCCTCCAATACAACCCTAACGTATCCTTAGTCCAACTATAGGGTAAGCTATGTGCAACCTTATGGAATCCCATCATACAGTTTCACGTAAATATGCTATTGGAACGCTTTTTGATAGACAATCAACGATTGCTGATTGTCTTTGAGTGGGAGAGCCTTTGTAAATTGACTATTGACTGTCTCTTTATCTTTTACGCTCAGCAGTTCTCGGCTTATTCTGATCACGGAAAAATCGGCTATACATAACAAGGTAGATTCCTTGCAAAAAAGCGCCGACATAAAAAGGTATTTGCAACTCTCCCATATTGAAAAGAAATCCGGAAACACTCGGACCTACTGATTGCGGCAACTGTGACGACATAGCATTAACACTTGTAGCAAAACCACGTCGTTTGTCGCGCACCAATCCCACGGTTAATGCCTGTCGATTTCCAATCGAACCACGGTTCAGAGCTGAACGCAAAATATAAATGACAGATGCTACCCAATAATAGGGACTTAAAGGAAGTAGAATTAAGAGGATAAGCCCGAAAGACCTTGCCCATACAATCGACGTAACAATACTTCTCACTTATCTTTCCGGTAAATAGAGAAGAAATCCCTGTGATAAAAAATGTTGCAGCCATAATAGGCGCAATGGATGCCGGCCCAACTCCAAATTTGGTAGCAAACCAATAAGAAATAAGTGGGCCTGTCAATCCGATGGCCAGCCCATTAAATGAATTGAGAATGACAAGTCCCGTAAGCTTTTTATTCTCTTGCTTTTTAATATCAATTTCCGATTGATCAGGTACGCGAGTCCTAATCTCTTTGGTGCCTTTATAGCTCTCTTTGGCTTTGGCGAGAATAAACAGATTAATAATGGTAGCTATAGCAACAATCAAAAACAAGGGACGATATGCAATGGCTTGGATGGTTACAACACCGTGTCCATTTCCCATCCATTTATCTATGAATTCCGGAAGCATGGCCAACAAAGCACCGAATCCCATGCCAAAGAATCCATAGGCTGAATTCATGCTGTATACTCTGCCACGTCTCGAGGGATGTACCTCTTCGGCCAACCAGGCTTGTTCAACCGGAGAAAGGGGACCGGCTGCCCCATTAGCACCCCGTCCAAAACCAGCAACGATGATGGCAATGGACAAAATGATTTGCTGAGCCGTCAAAAACACAATGACACTACTCACAAGTACAATGCTTTCATAAACAAGTAGAAACGGCTTTCGGCGTATGCGGTCGCTGGCTATGCCGACGCCTAAACTTAAAAACGCACCAATTAAGCCTGCAGCACTAAGAACCAATCCAATATGGAATCCGTTCCATCCCAATGCAAGCAAGTACAACGTCAAATCGACAACAAGCATCCCTTGTCCGACGCTTCTAACTGCCCGTGTAATAACCAACCGCTTTGTAGTTGGGTGCAGCTCGCTAAGTCTTATCAAGTTATTATTCTTTAGTTACGATAAATAGTTAAAAACAGCGCTCTGTTCATGTTGCAACCGTTTAATAGTCAATACAAAGATTTTCACAAAAAGAGCGATGTAAAACGTGACAAATTTAGCAACTATTGTCGAATCAAAAGACGAGGTTATGCAAATTGAACTTTTGTGACAGCGTT
>DAHXOX010000227.1 GCA_027364655.1 Paludibacter sp.
TATATCTTTAATTAACAGGTTAGCTTTCGAAAAAGAATTAGCATGTTCTTCGTAAATTGCTGCAATGGCTTTTGATGTTTCGGTTTGTTGAAATGTTCCTTGTGCATCGATAGTTTGTTCAATGATTTGAAGTAAATAACCGAGTGTCATTTGTTGAATATCAAAAGCAGGTTGATAACCTACGGTGATCTCGTTTACTTCACGCAGCACAGAAGCGTTCACCAACGCTTGAAGCATCTTCTTAACCACGTGTTCGGGTAATTTGATGGATGTAGATAATGTTTGCAGTGTTGGTGGTTCTTTTGCTTGTTCAAATCTTTTGACAACAGCATGAACTAAAACGGTATAAACAATTTTTTGTTGAAGCATTGACAATGAACCACTATTTCGTTCTATTTGAATGCGATGAATGTGTTCGATGCTATAAGCAATCTTTCCTCCAACAAGAAAAATGATCCATGTGTAATATAAAAAGAGCAACAAAAGTGGCAATGCAGCAAAACTCCCATAAATGGCATTGTATTGGGCAACTCCTATTTGAAAGTAGATGTAAACATATTGCCAAAGTTGAAAAACAGTTCCTGCAATAAGTGCCGCAATGAGAGCCGGTTTTATTTTTACTTTGGCGTTCGGCATGATGATATAAAGGCAAGCAAATAAAATCCAACTCATTACATAAGGGATGAATCGAAGGACAGGCTTTAAGAAACCATTAAACGATAAGGGATCAGTCATGTCCCGTAATGTATGATAAAACCAAATCTGGGCAGCAGAAGAAATTATCAAAAACAAAGGCGCTAATATCATGATCGCTAAATAGTCTGTAGATTTACGAATGATAGAACGTTGTTTTTCAATATGATAAACATCGTTCATGGCATCCTCAATGCATCCCAACATATTGATCACGGCATAAAACAAAAAGAGTAAGCCAATTCCGGCTATTAATCCTCCTTTTGTGTGTTCTAATAATGAATTCGTAAAATTCAGAATGGAGGGGAGCGCATCACCTGCCCACACCAAGTTATGTGTCATCCATTTTATCAGTATGGGTTCTAACCCAAAGCCCTTCGCAATGCCAAAAAGCAGTGCAAAAATCGGAACTATCGAAAACAAGGTATAATAAGTCAATGCCGATGCTCTGTAATCGAGAAGTCCTTTCGTCCAATCTTCGTATGTGACCATCACAATCCTTAGCACATCATATCCAAATGCCTTTATTTTGGAAAGAGGCTTGAGATTGATTTGCCATACTTGATGTTTCAAAAAGTGGTTTATGCGATGTACGAACGATGGTATGTTGGTAGGCATAACTTATGATGAGTGAATTTCTTTTACTTGATAAACTTGTTAATAGCATCAATATATGCTTCCACCGAAGCTGCTACAATATCGGTGTTGCCGGCAAAGCCATAATAGAGATTTCCTTCGTATTCTACTTGCATGTGCACTTTTCCCACGTCATCGCTTCCTTTAGTAATGGCTTGAATGAGAAAATCATTTAATGTCATTTTGCGATTAATAATTCGTTTAAGGGCATTGATGCCGGCATCTACCGGCCCATTGCCTGAAGCTGCTGCTTCAAAATGCTCTCCGGCTATATTTAACCCGACACTGGCAACGGAACGAATGCCAACACCTGAGGTAACTTGCAGATATTCTAATTTAATACGTTGATTTTCTGTTCTTTCTTTCCCAACAAGTAATAGCAGGTCGTTATCGTTGATGTCTTTTTTTCGGTCAGCTAATTTAAGAAATTCTTCGTAGATCTCATCTACGCGTTTGTTATCTTTTAGATCAACTCCTAACATGTGCAGGCGGTGCTTCAAGGCGGCGCGTCCACTACGTGCTGTCAATACAATGGAGTTTTCGTCGATACCAATTTCTTTCGGGTCAATGATTTCGTAGCTCTCGCGATTTTTCAAAACGCCATCCTGATGAATTCCTGAAGAATGTGCAAAAGCGTTTCTCCCTACAATTGCTTTGTTGGGTTGTACCGGCATGTTCATTAGACTTGACACCATTCGACTGGTAGAAATGATTTTTTGAGTGTTGATATTTGTTCCAATATTCAAGTCTTTATGACTATTGAGTATCATCACAATTTCTTCGAGTGCAGTATTACCCGCTCGTTCTCCAATGCCGTTGATGGTCACTTCAACCTGACGTGCACCGTTCATAACGCCTGCTAACGTATTGGCTGTCGCCATGCCTAAGTCATTGTGACAGTGCGTCGAAATAATAGCGTTGTGGATACCATTGACATGCTCGAAGAGGTATTTAATCTTTTCAGCATAATCCACAGGGAGACAATAACCTGTTGTGTCGGGAATATTAACTACGGTAGCTCCGGCTTTGATGACGGCTTCGACCACACGAGCTAAGTATTCATTATCGGTGCGCCCTGCATCTTCGGCATAAAATTCAACATCTTCGACATATTTTTTGGCGTACTTTACAGCCGCTATGGCACGTTGCAAAATTTCTTCTCTGTTAGAATTGAATTTATACAGAATGTGGTAGTCGGAAGTTCCTATGCCGGTGTGAATCCGTTTTTTCTTCGCATATTGAAGTGCCTGAGCGGCAACATCAATGTCTTTTTCAACGCCACGAGTCAATGCGCAGATCGTTGGCCAAGTAACGGCTTTTGAAAGTTCGACGACAGAATTAAAGTCACCAGGGCTAGAGATTGGAAATCCTGCCTCAATAATGTCAACACCTAACGCTTCAAGCGCTTTGGCAACTTCTATTTTTTCAACGGTGTTCAGTTGACAACCGGGGACTTGCTCACCATCGCGCAGTGTTGTGTCAAAAACATACAATTTGTCCATGATTTATTGGTGTTAAGAGTTTATTTTATGTTGATTATCTTATTATTAAAAAAGCCTCCCCACAATGAAGTGAGAAAGGCTTTTCGGTTTCTAAGTTTTGAATATTATACCATGCCCTTTCACTTCTGTACTTGAGTGCACAAAAGTCGTAGGCTTAGCAATGTGAAAGATGAAGGAGTCATAAATCAAATTTTCGTGATGCAAAGATAATCTGATTAATTGGAATATGCAAATAGATTGAAACTAATCGGATGAAAAAAATATCAAACAGCAATTTTCACAGGGAAAATATGATCGATTTCTTTGTTTTTGATCTTCTTTTTTGCAAGCTTTCAATTCATTGTGTTATTCTTCATTACTCTTCGAGCAAATCACGCAAAGGCGCTACAATTGCTTCTTTCCAACCTTCGACAATGTTATCGTAGGCTTCGTCGGGGATATTGGTATGGTTGATCTCAAGGCTGGTGCCTTGTTTGTCAGGGTGCATCTTTAGCGTAACGATGGAAGCAGGTTCTTCATCCTCGCCAAAGTACCATTGTTGTACGATCTTTTTATCGACTTCGAACTCAAGATTTTTTCCGCAAATATCACCGTCCCACCATGAAAACTCGGTGTCCGGCGTTGCATCCATCA
>DAHXOX010000027.1 GCA_027364655.1 Paludibacter sp.
TTCCGATTGAATATGAAGTGAAAATCTTTTTTCGGCTAATGTTTTTAATAACGTCAACTTACTATCGTCTGGATCAATACTAATGGTTAAAGGTGTTTTTACCATAGTTGCGGCAGCCACAATCATCAAAACATCTAACAATGAATCGTTCAAGTGAATACGCAAAACCATATCTCTCAATGGTAAATAACGAAATGTATTTTTCTCGCCAAGCAAATGATGGATATCCCGTTCTTGCGAAAACTCGTTTTCCCAATTTCTTTGATAACTATTCACCGCCGTTTGAAAACGTAATTTCTCATCTTCGTTCAGATGAGCTTCCAATGATTCAAATTCTTTTACTTCAGTAGCAAACTTTTGAAAATCAATATTTTCAGCTATTTGAACAAAAGTAGATACATAATTTCGTCCACCGGCTTTAATGCCTCCGCCAAAAGCCGAACGCTTCATGCCACCAAAAGGTTGCCGATTGACGATTGCTCCCGTAATTCCACGATTAATATATAAGTTTCCGGCTTCGATACTGTTTTTCCAAAGCAATTGTTCGCTTTCGTCTAAACTTTGCAGGCCCGAAGTCAATCCATATTCCGAGGAATTGACAATGTCAATGGCTTGCTGCAAGTTATCAACACAAACCACCGATAACATTGGCCCAAAGAGTTCTGTTTTGAAAGAATAATTTTCCGACTTTACTCCCCATTTCACACAAGGTTTCAAAATATAATGGGCTTCATCAACAAAAGTCGGAGGTACCAGCCATGACTCTCCTTCTTCCAAATGTTCTATGGCATGAAGCAATTTATCGTTTTTGTCTGTAATCATCGGACCGACAATATTGCCGCCATCCCAAACGCCACCGGTGTGCAAACTATGTACAGCGTCCATCAATTTTTTCTTGAAATTAGGATCGTTGTACACTTCTTTTTCAAGAACTAACAACGAACATGCTGAACATTTTTGGCCGGCATTGCTAAAGGCGGAAGTCACGACATTTTGAATGGCATGATCGCGATCGCCACTGGAAGTAAGGATAATAGCATTCTTCCCGCCTGTTTCGGCTGAAAGTGGACAAGTAGGATTATTTTCCAATAACCGGAATGCGGTATCCGTTCCGCCGGTCATAATGATATGCTTAATGACAGGATGCGCAGTGAGATAATTCAAGGGTTCCCGTCCATCAACACAAACAACTTGAAGCGCATCTTTCGGAACTCCGGCATCCCAAAAGCTTTTTGCAAATTCCCATGCTACCGGAAATGCAACCGTGGCCGGTTTCAAAATAACGCTGTTTCCTCCTGACAAAGCTGCCGAAACGCCACCAACAGGAATTGCCAATGGAAAATTCCACGGCGGAATAACTAAAATAACGCCTTTGGGAGTAATCGATATGGTTTTCAAATCGGCAAACTGCTTCATCGAAATGGGATAAAATCGACAGAAATCAGTAGCTTCGGACACTTCAACATCGCCTTCATTAAACGTTTTTCCGGTTATGGCCGACATGCATCCAATTAAGTTACCTCGATTGTTGCTTAAATTCAACGCAACCTGGTGCAAAATACGATTTCGTTCATCTAACGTTGTTTTGCGCCAATTCGAAGCATCGGTTTCGGCTACTGAGATAATTTCTTGTATTTGTTCCAAATTGGATAAACTGGCTTCGCAAATACAGACTTCCTCCTGTTGGCTTCGATCAAAATAACGGTGTTTCTTCTCAGAGCTGACTTCCTTTTTGCCTATTTGAATTGGAATCTGGTAAGGTTTTTCATCAGGCGACTTTTTCCATGTTTTCCGAATATTAGTAACCCAAGCACGGTTTGGATGTAAGTCAAAATTGGTATCGGGTTCATTTTTGAAAATTTCTAAATCGCCAATTGATTGAGCGGGTAAATTTCTGTTTTGTGTGCGAAAGGGCTTTGCCTCCATTTTATCTTTCAACTCAAACGCTTCTATAAACTGTTGCTTCAGAAAATCCCATTGCTTGCTATCCTGTTTCAAATTAAACGAATAGCTTAAGAAATTATCTTTCCCCGTATTCTCGTCCAAGCGACGTACCAAATACGAGACAGCATTCAAAAAATGCTCATTTTTCACAACCGGTGTATAGAGAATGATCTGTTTTCCCAAACTGCGCATGACTCGTGGCAAATGATTGGCCATTCCTTCCAACATTTCAAAAGTCACCCACTCTTGCACTTCGTTTTTTTTGCTCAATAAATCGGCATAACCAATACTGAAGAAATTGTGCGATGCAACTCCCAGATGAAGTACTTTCGCATTTTCAGGTTCCAAGGCACGGTCTAAAATATGTAAATAGTTGGCATCCACTTCTACTTTTGTCCTCAAAACCGGATTTTCCCACCCTTTGAGCGACGATATAATGGATTCCATCTGAAGATTTGCTCCTTTCACTAAACGCATTTTGAGAGGAGCGCCTCCGGCAGCAACACGTTGATGGGCAAACTCGAGCAGCTCCGTTTGAAAGTTCCAAGCATCCGGCAAATAAGCTTGTACAACAATACCTGCCGTGTAATTTTTGAACTGAGGAAGCGACAATACGGTTTTGAACACATCCAAAGTCAGTTTGGTATCCTTATATTCTTCCATATCCAAATTGACGAATTTCGGAGTCGACACTCCTTTTTCATCCACATAAGGAGAATCAATAGATTGTTGATAAATTCGGGTCAATCGTTCACAAAGATCCAACTTGTTTTGTTCGTAGTTCAGCGCATTGATTTGAGCATAAATGCCTGAAATTTTAATAGAGATATAGTTGATTTGAGGATCTTTCAACGCATCTAAATAATGAACATAGCGATGATTAGCCTCACCATCACCCAAAACCACCTCGCCTAATAAATTCACATTCTGGCCAATGTTTTGCTGACGACGTTGGCTCAAATGACTGTTTAATAAAGATGGTTTTTCGTCAATAATCACTTTGGCAGTATCTGAACGTAACCTCTTTTTAAAAATAGGAACCGCCATAAAATCAAACCAATAACCAAAAGCAGTATAAAGTTGAATTAGAAACGTATCCGTCGAACTGAAAAACTTGGGAACACCATATTGTTCAAACAGCACTTTCATGCGCAACGCTAATTTCTTATTGTCATGTATTTGCGATGACTCATCTAATAACTTGGAAAGCAATGTTTTGTCATTAGGATTTTGAATCAAAATGGCATACTTTTTTTGTTCCTTCAATTCATCTGCTGTGATTTCCTTTTCCGATTTTGAGAGGAAATCTTTCGCCCAATTGACGACTTCCGTTGTTGTGATCTTTTCCATACTGATAGTTTTAAAAATATAGGGTCAAACTTTCTTTTAGTTACACCAATAAAATACTGATAATATACTCATTACGCAATAACAATAGCAACCAAGCTACCGTTTCAAATCGGACTGAAAGATAGAGATTTTTTTATGAAAAAAGAAAGTTTGCCATAAATTTAGAGTAACCATGCAGAAAAAATTCATACCAGCGATTTATCACCATACAACAAAAGGAAGCTGCCCTTCTATTTTCAAGAAAGACAGCTTGCAAAGAAAAACTACCTCTGTAAAACTACATTTAACAACCTGTATATTAGCAAAATAATCTATACATTTATATTATAAATAATTTATAAACGCCATAACCTTTCTTTGTTAGAAATAAATTTGTAGTAAGAAAATCCTTTCCCATTTTTTTATTTACAAAACAAATCGTAATCGTTAACTTATCAATGGTAGTATTGAAATATAACTCCCTTATTTTTCTTTTGACAAAGCCTGATAGACACCGTTTGTCCAGCCAAAACCATCTTGTCCGGGATATTCACCACCACCGCCTTTTTGATCAGGATGAACCACGTCATACTTTTCTGTCATTTTAAATGTTTTATGATAGATCATTAGATTCTCATTTAACCAACGTGTTTTGCATACATTGGCCAATGTTGTATCTCCATAATTACGTAATCCTTGAATGATAATCCATTGCAATGGTGCCCACCCGTTAGGGGCATCCCATTGTTGTGATGTGAAGTTGGTAGTAGTTATCAAACCACCGGGAAAGAGAAACTGTGACTGGATGTTATGCTCAACCTGAGTGGCTTGTTGCTTTGTCGCTATTTTTATAAAAAGGGGATAAACGCCTGCCAACGAATAGATATTTGTTTGATGATGAGTTTTGAAATTATAATCGAAAAAGAAACCTTTTTGTTCATTCCAACAATAAGTTATGATAGCTTTTGCTCGTGCGTTGGCTTTTTGTTTGTAATAAGCAGCTTTTGAAATGTCATGTTTTACTTGATAAGCTCTTGCAAGGGTCGTTTCCAAGTGGAACAGCAGGCAATTCAAATCCACCGGAACGATGGCAGTCGTGTGAATGGTGTAAAGTGGATATTGGCCTTTTACTTCACTTAGCCATCGACTAGAAAAATCCCAACCTGATTCTGCTCCTGCACGTAAATTGCGATATACCTTTTCTTTACTTATGGCGGGATCATGTTTTATAGCTGTAGCAGCCGTAGCAACATCTTGACGATACGATTCAGGTCGGGGTGTGTTTTGATCGTCCCAATAACGATTCAGAATTTCTTCGTCAGGGAGTCGTACTACATTACGATAGGCATGAGTGTCTCCTTTGAGCTTGTTAACGCCATTCATCCAAAATGCATATTCTGTTGCTAACTCATGACTATATTTTAAATAAACGGAATCTCCTTTGATGGATGCTAAAAGTTCCACCATAAATGAAAAGAAAGGTGGTTGCGAACGACTTAAATAATACGTTCTGTTGCCATTGGGAATAAAACCAAATGTGCGAATCAAGTAAGCAAAGTTATCAACCATGTCTTGAATTAAATCATATCGGTGGTCTGCTTTTAATCCTAACATGGTAAAATAGCTGTCCCAATAATAAATTTCACGAAATCTTCCTCCTGGAACTACATAGGAATAAGGGAGTGGAATGAGCGTACCTGCTGTTCTACTATCCGGTTTTCGTGTTAAGGTATTCCACAAAAGGGAAATATGTCTGTTGATACTTGTCGAATCTGATCGATAGTTTGTTTGTTCGTCAGGCAGAATGAAATTCTGTTTTATGAATTGCCTTAAAACAACGGTTTTATGATTGTAGGGAAGTGCTGCATATTTTTCAAGAATCTCTTTCACAGGATATTTAGGGATGCAATCAACAAAAGTTTTGCTGTCAGGAAAAATGCTGTCGTTACTTTGCACTGCGTAGAAAAGATCTTTATAAAGTCTCTCAGGCGAAGTAGATGTTTTTGGAGACTGGTTTGTTGGAGTCGCCGCACTGCTATTTGTCCATAAAGCAAGGAGGAAAAATATCCAAATAATAGTTTTGAACGAATGTTTTAGCATAATGATGGTTATTGATTATAGCTGTATTTTAGTTGAATGAATCCACGACTGGATATTCTCTGTCGCGGTTAAATTGTGGAGTGTTACTCTAATTCAAAAACTGCTGCTTCATAAGGACGAAGTTGAACGGGTTCATTTATTTTTATTTTCAATGATTCGTTGTAGTTGTCAATTAAACAGATCGCATTGGTAAAATTTTGATATATGTTTGTTCTTCCGTCCTTTGGAGAGAAATTGAGCAAAATTAGTATGGTTTTCCCATTTAATGTGCGCGTATAGCTATATATTTGCTTATTTTCTTTATCTAAAAGTGTGTATTTCCCATAAATCAACGTTTTATGTTGTTTGCGAAGTTCAATCATCTTCTTGAAATAATTCAAACATGAATTCGGATCTCGTGCTTCTATGGCAACATTTACTGTTTTATAATTAGGATTAACTTGAATCCATGGAGTGCCTTTAGTAAAACCAGCGTTTACTGATGTATTCCATTGAAAAGGGGTACGGGCATTATCACGAGCTGTCATTTTTTGAGCTTCTAAAAAGGCATGCACGTCTTCGCCATGATTTTTGAGATATTTGTACATATTAATAGTCTCAATATCTTTGTATTCACTAATGCTGTCAAATTTAATATTACTCATGCCTAATTCATCTCCGGCATAATAGTATGGAGTTCCTCTCATTGTTAAAATAAAAGTTGTTAGCATTTTAGAAGATAATGTTCTCCATTTTGGAGAATCATTTCCCCATCGTGACACCATGCGTGGTTGATCGTGATTTCCTAAATAAATTGTACCCCACCCTCTATGCTCAAAAATGCTATCCCATTTACTGTAAACTTCCTTTAATCCTACCAAATCATATCCATTAGGGGCTAACTTTTTATATATTCCAGGTAAATACCCATAATCAACGCCATCAAAGTGGTAAAGCATATTTAATTCATGTCGATCAGAATCGACAAATTTTGGTGCTGTTTTAGTAGTGACACCAGCTCCTTCAGCAACAGTCATGATGTTATATTTGCTTAGAACGTCTCGATTCATTTGTCGAAGATATTGATGTAAGTAAGGCCCACTTGCATAATATTGAGACCAACTTCCATTATACTTTTCGTTTAATATTTTTGGAGTAATTATAGGAAAGATGGTATCTTTCGAAATAAACGAGATAACATCCATTCTAAATCCATCCACCCCTTTATTTAGCCAAAACCTCATCATTTTGAAAATAGCTTCGCGGAGTTTTGGGTTTTCCCAATTTAAATCAGGTTGCATCTCACTGAAATAATGTAGATAATAACTGTTTGTGGGTTTATTATATGTCCATGCGCTTCCATTAACATCAAAAGAACCTGGTCGGTAGGGTGGCGTTCCTTTTTCAGCAGGCCACCAATGATAATAGCTGTAAAATGGATTAGTTCGACTTGTTCTACCCTGCATAAACCAAAAATGCTGATTACTGGTGTGATTGACAACTAAATCCATAATTAATTTGATTCCACGTTTGTGTAATTCATATAGCAATGTGTCAAAATCTGCCATTGTGCCAAATTCTTTCATAATTTGACGATAATTGCTAATATCATAACCGTTATCTGCATTGGGAGATTGGTAAATTGGGTTGAGCCAAACAGCGGTTACGCCAAGATTTTTGATATAATTTAATTTTGAAATAATTCCTTTCAAATCTCCAATACCATCGCCATTACTGTCTTTAAAGCTGCGTGGGTAAATTTGATAGACTATTGCTTCTTTCCACCAAGTATGATTAGGTGATTCTTGTAAGATAGGCGATGTTTTTACTGAGTTCAGTTTGCTTTGCGAAAAACTCACAGAAAAACAAGTGAGAATCAAAAAGGATGCAATGAAAATGTTTTTCATACGAATTTGTATTATTTTACACTATGAACATATGGAACTTCACTTACTCATTCATCATCATTGGCGAATTGTTTATGCATGCTCATGCCCTTGATTATTTAATTTCTATTTTTGAGTCCATAGCCAAAAGCGTGGCGTTCCCCACTTTCAGGACTAACACTTGCTTTTTTGAATTTTTGGAGTGGACTCAATTTTTAAATACTCAATATTACAGTTTGATGTATATCTTCTTTTTGTCCATAAAATACCCAACTAACCAACAAGTCAGCATCCACCATACGGCAAAGAGTAATGCTCCGAAATATGCTCCTGCATAACTGAACACATGAATATAGAGCCACGAATAAAGGGGTGTTCCGTCGATGTGAATTAACCAGAGCAAAGTAGCTCCTAATTCGCTCATAAGATAGATGGTGAGAGGGTTTCTTCCTGTTACCAAAAAGAAATACGAACCTTTTGTTTTGCCAAGAAAATCCATAACATACATGATTGCACTTAATATAATGCAATCCAAACCTACCGTTAACAGAGCGTATGAACTTGTCCAGAGTTTTTTATTCACCGGAAACAAGGGATTCCAGCAATAAGCGATAAAGAGCAATGCTACTCCGGCAAGCAGCAGTTTGGCCAACATGTCGTAACTT
>DAHXOX010000031.1 GCA_027364655.1 Paludibacter sp.
GCCTGCATCTTCAACCGATTTATACGAGATACCGATGCTTCGGAATAACTCCCATCGAGCTGTTTCATAATATTTTCCATAATTGGCGTGAAGTACAGTTCCCATTTGATCGGTATCGGGATACATAACGCGAAACTGATAGGTGTGCGTAATCATAAAGCAGTATGTTTGATAAGATTGTTTTGCATTTTCTTTAATTTGTATGAAAGCAATGCTTTGCGTAAAGGATGAATGTGATCGATAAACAGAATGCCTTCCAAATGATCATATTCATGTTGAAAGACGCGGGCTTTTATCCCGTGTAATGTTTCTTCTATTTCTTCGAAAGAGGCATCTAAGTAGCGAACGCGTATGGAAGATGGACGAATCACATTTTCGTAAATGGTTGGAATGCTAAGACATCCTTCATTGAAACTATTTTCTTTTTTACTAAACCAGGTAATTTCAGGATTGATATAAGCGGTTCGAAATTTTTCAACCGATTTGTCTTCTTTGGCTTGTAATGCCGTGTCGATGACGAAAACGCGTTGATTAACTCCTATCTGCGGAGCAGCAAGTCCTATGCCATTTTGTTGGCTTAGGGTATCGAAAAGAGATTGAATCAAGTCGTCGACATGATCGTTGATGGTGAGCAGTTTCGAGGGTAGTCGTAATCTGGTATCGCCAAAAGTCACAATCTTGTGATACATAAAGTGATATTTTACGGCAGTTTTTGTTTGTGGTTTTTAGCGATATATTGTAGAAGAAAATCTTCTGACGTAATAGGTGCTGTTTTGATAATAAACTTTCTTAAGCATCTGTTTGTCGATCAATTTGTTAAGTTGTTCAACCGATGACATGGTTTTGTTGAGCAAGGCAACCACGGCATCTTCGCGCATTGGATGTACAGCGGTAATGCTCAATATATCTTCTTCAAAATTTCCGGTGGATGAGAAGGCATTCCCCTCGTATCCGGTTAATAACTCGACGCGATTGAGTTTTGTTTGAAAAAGATGATAAGCAATGTTTACGGTTCCTTCGTCAGCAGGAAAGGCATCTATCAAGGCTGTTGGTCGTGTAGGGATGCCCAGATACGCAATCGCTGGATTCAGTGTTTGAATGTACGCTGCTGTTTGTTCCAATGATTCGTGATTATCATTTATATCTTTCAGCAGCATGGTTTCGGTAACTAACGTGCCTTTGTATTCTTTTGCGAAAGTGCTTATTCCTTCCAGTATGGTATTTAGTTGGAGTTGTTTTAGCGGTTTATTGATTTTACGCCAAACCGGTTCAACTACACTATCTGTTTTGACGGAAACATAATCAGCTTGTGAAAGCTCTTCTCTTACATCGGGCAAATAAAGCAGTGAACCATTTGTAATGACAGCAATGTTGATGTCGAATTGTTTAAGCTGTGCAATGAGTGCTCCCAGTTGACTGTCTAACGTCGGTTCTCCATCGGGGACAATGGTTAAATAATCAAGATGCTCATCTGTGTGTTGAAGTTGTTGTAAAAGCTGCCTCACCTCTTTTACCAACATTTCAGGTGGATAAAACGGTTGTCGTTTACTTTGCATCCTGATGGCTTTTCCTACTTGACAATAGGAGCACGAATAACTACATACTTTGGGTGGTATGTTGTTTATTCCAATGCTTCTACCAAGACGGCGCGAGGGTACAGGCCCAAATACATGCTTTTCCATAATAGGTAATAGGATGAATTTCTATATGTTACAATCCTAACTCTTCTGAGATTCCTTGCAGTGCTTGCAACCCAAGTTCCAGAAAATCGTCAAGAGGAATGGCAAGTTCTGTCTCGCACGATTTGATTTGTTCTCTGTCAGCACCTGCAGCGAATTTCAATTCCTTGAATTTTTTCTTCATAGATCTAAGCTCAACCGTTGCTAATTTTTTATCGGGACGAACAAGTGCAACAGCCATAATGAATCCTGTTACGGGATCAGTTGCCCAAAGCGCTTTATCGAGTAAGCTGATTCTTTCGACTCCATGCCTTTCGTTATGAGCAAGAATGGCATGCACCATCTCTTCCGTAACTTTGTCTTTTAAGTATTCTGCTCCAATTTTACTGTGTATCTCCGGGGTTGTTTTTGTCTCTTCGTAATCAATGTCATGTAAAAGACCTGTGAGACTCCATTTTTCTTCATCTTCGTCAAATCGTTTTGATAAAATTCTCATGATAGCCTCGGTAGCTAACATGTGCTTGATGAGACTTTCGTCTTTTACCCTTTCTTTTAAAAGGATGAATGCGTCTTCTCGTGTAATCATTTTATCTATCTCCTTTGTTATTGAATGAATTTGAGCGTAGTGTTATCTATTTCGTAGCGATAATGGATTGTGCTCCTCTATGTCGTTATTGAGTTGTTCTAAAATCGGTGTGATGTGTAAAGCTACATTGCTTTTGCTTTCTTCAAGATTGTCCGAATCAACTAATACAGGCAAGAAATGTTTTTTGACGCGCAGCATGTTTTTCCCAAATTGTTTTGCAACAATAACGTTCACATGGTGTTGTTGCAATAGATCAATAATAGCCTCTGCTTTGTCGGCATCGCCGTGTTGATGAGGGACATTGTCTTGTTGTTGCTTGTTTCGTATTGTCTCAAGCTGTTTCAATGCGTTGTTTTCCCATTGGTAGATGTCAAAATAGGCAGCATCGCCAAAATGGCTGTCAGATAATTGCTTTTCTTCATTCACGGCAAAAGCCACACGAATCTTGTCGCTTCTTTTTGTGGCGCTGATCACCACAAAGCTTCCTTTCCCATAACCTATTTTCGGAGTTTCAGTGGTTTGCAGTTGTTCGAGATTCCCAAAGATAGTTTGATAGGTTGCTGCAACACGAAATCCTGCTTCGCGAAGCAACGTTATGATTTCTTGTGTACTAAAGAAGGTAGCTTCTTTGTAAAAAAGACTTTCGTCTTTGTGTTGAAGATAGATTTGACCAACCGGACTTTCACGATCAACGAAAGCCACCACAAGATTTCCTGTGTCACGCAGCACGCGGTATGCTTCGCGTAATGCTTGCAACGGATCGTTTACAAAACAGATAGTGGTCACCATCAATGCGGCATCGATGGATTTGTTAGGGTAGGGAAGTGCTTCTGCTACTGCTTCTTTTACATCCAATCCGCGTTCTTTTGCCTTTTCACGCATGGTATGCGAGGGTTCAATGCCTTGCGAAATAGAAAGAGGCAGCGCAAACAAGCCGCTTCCAATACCGATTTCAATGGTGGTTCCCTCTGTGGGCCATACTTTGCGAATCGCTTCTATCTCTGATAAATAAGCAAAATGATGTTCTTCAAACCATTGTTCGTAGGCATCGAGATGCAAGTCGAATGGGACTGTTTTTGGTTGCATAGTGGTTTGGTTTTTTATTCTTTCCAAGCGTTTGCTTCTAATTGCAAAAAGCGTTGTTTTTCTTCAGATGTCATGGTACGAATTTGATACTGTAGGTTTAGTCCTAATTGGTTAATAGGCTTTTCAATAGAATGAATTAGCTGATCGGCAATCGGAATGTTGGGAAATGGAAATGCAAATACTACCAATATATTATTGTCAATGAGTTCAATTTCAGTCAAAATTCCCAAATCAATTAATGAAAGACGAATAGCCGGATGTTCTACTTGCTTCATCACGTCAACGACTTCTTTGATGGTTATCATTGGTTGTAAATTAAATTGAAACGGTATTTATTTATGTTCTGTTGCATTCATTTTTGCATAGGATTCGTTATATATCAGGCAACTTCCTTTCGTTGCACCAATAAAATTGGCAATGACATCACATTTTGCCATCAGTAAAAAGAAAATTCGATTGTCGTGGAGCGAATAGAGTCCTTCTAAGTTACCTTGTCCTTTTGAAATAATGAGATCGGCTTCGGCAAAATGACGTTTGAATTCTTCATTCGAACGTTCTAATACAGTAGATGGTGCATCAAATCCGTTTGTGATCACTTTTGCCACATGTTGCATTCCTACAGCCTGCACATCTTCCATGGTTGCATCATTGATGGTTGCTCCGCCACGGACAACAAAGGTAACGTTGGGATGATGGATGGTTTCCAAAAACAGGCGATCAAACACAATTTCACCGGCATTGTCACCTAAGTAAAGAATCGATTTAGCTTGCACAATCTTTTCTTTTAAATGACTGGAATGATCAATATCCAATGGTTTATTAATCACTTCGTTGATGGTGTTTTCCACATCAAACGTATGATTAGCGCCATAATCCATAATATTGCCTGCAATGGCTAAACGTAAGGCTAAGTTGAAAGGATCGGGAGCATGTTCTACCCGATGTTTCCATAATGGATAAAGTGCAAGGGCCACTTCGTTGCTTTGCCATTTTTCTTTACTGTAGAAATCGTCAATATTCGTTATTTGCTGTAGCTTATGTTGCAGAAGTCGTTGAACTTCCGGTGTCGAAAGGTCATCGCTATCTGACATTACTTGTTCAAAATATTCGTTGAAAGCAATGCGTTGCGATTCCTCTGTGGCGTGTTTGGCTAAAAGTGGCTGATACGTTCGTTCAAAGCAACTCTTGCAGCGTTGATCAAATAACATAGTCTTTTATATTTATGCAATGATGAAAAGAGCAGATTTAACTTCGTTGACTTCTCATCTTTCTGTAACTTCCAAATTGTTTTCCTCGTGGCTTTATCTTTTTATAGAGATATTGCTATTGTATTAATGGTTACATAAATTGGCGCCTGCGTTTAGCGTGTTGTTGGCAAAATCGTAGGCTAACTCCTTGGGAGCTTTCATCTCAGCCCCCACATATACATTGATTTTTTGCTGGTGAAACAAATCAATGGCCTTTTGTCCCATGCCACCGGCAATAACATCGGTAACTCCATGTTGAGCCACCCATGCCGGATATAAGCCTGGTTGATGTTCGGGCGGTGTGATGCGTTCTTCGTTGGTAACTTGATTGTTTTCGTCAATATCGAGCATTGAAAACTCCTGACAATGACCGAAATGTTGGCATAACTTGCCGTTTTCTAATGGAATGGCGATTTTTTTTTTCATAATAGTCTGTTTTTATTGTTTATAAGTCAATGTTTGTCGAGCAGATCGATGATTTCTTGAATGGTTTTATCGCTTTCTTTCAAAATAATCATTTGAATGCGCAGACTGTCAACCAATGCTTTAATTTTGTAACCAAACTCGCCCGAAACAATTTGCGAAACGCCTCGATCGGCTAATAATTGAACGGCTGCTGCTCCCGCTCCTTCGGTCATTGAAAGAAAACGATTGGGCAGAAATTCGATACTTTTCTCCTCTTTATCATAAATGACAAAATAGGCCGCTCGACCAAAGTGGCTGTCAATGTGACTTCCCAATGAATTATTTAAAGCAGTAATAGCAATTCTCATTTAATCGTGTTTTTTTTGATAAATTATCGTGTGTGCTTTAAATGTCCGTGCCCATGATGGCAAAGCTCCTGTTTACAAGGTATTCCGTGCGTATGTGGTTTCTCGTATCCACAAGTAGGACAAATACATTGATCGGATGTCGATGTTGAATCCATGCTTTCATTGTATGTTGTTTCAGCGGAGACAATTTGTTCACTGTTGCACAAGGGACAATGTATGACTGCTACTTGTTTGTTAGGATGATTAAAATAACATCCGCAATCATTGCATGAATACCACTCACTGTCGAAATAGATTTTTCCTCCTTCGATGATGATTTGTTTCCCCAATACAAATGCTTCGGCTATTTTTTGACGAGCTATCGCATAAATTCGTGTCAGGGTAGGTCGCGACACTTCCATTGCCATGGATGCCTGATAATGATTCATCCCTTCGTAATCGCACAAACGTATGGCTTCATATTCTTCGTAACGAAGCAACACGCTCTCTGTGGTAGCTTCATTTGTGGAGGTACCATAGGGTTTGAATCCTGATATAATCGGTGGATTACTTACTTTTCTCCATCGTTTGGGGCGAGGCATACTCGTTTCTTTTTATTGAGTGCAAAGATAATGAACAATGGCTCAAAATCAAAATAAGAAGCTATATTTATTTGTGATCACTCATTACAAACTCCAGAGATAACCTCTCTTCGAGAGAGAGACTATCACTTTCAATTCTGGCTCGAATAACAAGTCCTTCTATTTCATTCCGTCGTTCGATGATAAATTTTACGATATAATGGCTGAGAAAATCAAGGAGTTATTTTTTGTTCCTGCTTCTTGTTATTGAATAGTGATCCAAAAACACACCTACCTGACTGTCGCTTTCTAAAAAAGGCTGTCTCTTTTCGAAACAGCCTTTTTTGATTATTTATTTTGGAGTTGGGCCTTCAGAAACCTGAATCAGGTTATCCGTTTTTATCCATTTTGCACATGCTGCCCTGACTTGGTTTGCAGAAAGCAATATGTAATGCTGAGCAGCAATAGTCGGTTCATTCAAAGGTAAATCTTCGATGGAACGGTTGAGCAATCCTTGTGCGATAGCGTTCTCGCTCGATTCTGAAAGTGTGATTTCTCGCAGAAGCAATGATTTTGCCTGACGTAATTCCTTCGAAGTAACATTTTCCTGTTGCATTTGCTTCAAATCTTTTGTAACAATAGCTTTGGCTTTTGAAACATTCGGTGGATCGCAGGCAAAATTTACCTCATAGACTGAGCGATGTTTCCCGATATCAAATGTTGAGCCTACATAATAAACCAATCCTGCATTTTCACGGAGATCGCGATAGAGACGGGTAGCATAAAAAGCACCTCCGAGTATATGATTAGCAACATCAAGCGCATAACGGTCAGGATTTGAACGAGTAATGCTTAGGTTTTCGGCAAGAACCACCTTATCCTGTACACGGCTTGCATCTGGCACGCTCACTACCGTTGCTTTATTTAAGGGTATCGGAGAAAATTCCACATTGGGTTTTGGCCCACTGGCTTTCCATGCGCCGAAATATTGTTCAATAACTTCTTTGGCCTTTTCTGGATTAATCTTTCCAATCACAACAATAGTTGTCATGTCGGGACGGAAAACATGCTGATAATAATCATTGATATCATTCATGGTAAGCGACATTACTGAAGTCGGCGTTTCTTGGTGAAGAGCAGGATCTCCTTTAGGTAATAAAGCTTTGTGGATGGCTCTTCCAAAGAGATAATCAGGGCTTTGCAACTGTCCGGCAACGGTTGCTGCCGTTTGATGCTGAACAATCATAAAAGCCTGATCCGGTAAAGCCGGTTGTAGTTCATTGTATGCCAACAACTGAACTCCCTTGTCGAAATGATCGGCTAACACATCGAGTGAGAAGCTGCTTCCGGCTGATTCATTGGCACCGATATCATCAAGTGCTTTTTGAAATTCAATCCGGTTTAAGTTCTTTGACCCATATTCAAACAATTGGTTCAATACATCATCTACTCCTTCTTTGCCTTTGGGTGTTTGCAAATCAGGATTACTTTTGATGCTACCGTAAACACTCACTGTGTTGCTTATATTCTCCGGTTGAACGATCAGTTTGATACCGTTTGGCAATGTAGATACAACCGGATTTACAAGTGATGTTGGAATTGTCATTCTCCCAATAGCATTCTCTGCCCATTGGGGTAATTTCACAGCCTTGGGGTTTTTAGGAGCAAAGGATTCTTTTCCGCCAAATCCTTTTTGTGAAATTGGGTTTCCTGAGGATTGAGGTGTCAAAATCACAAAAATGGCATGGCTCGGATTCAGGTATTCACGGGCAACACGATTAACATCGTCAACCGTAACTTTCTTGATAGCCTCCAAATCTTCTGCAGGCGATTGATGTCCCTCCACGGCAAGAGCTTGCGACCATACCGATGCAAGTCCGGATACGGAGTTTTTCTCAAATTCAAACGAAGAGATTTCATCTCTCTTTGCAGCGGCAACTAGATCAGGATCAATGCCGTTTTTAAGTTCTGAGGTCAATACGGAAGAGACTTCAGAGAGTAATTTTTCAGAATCAGCACCTTTTGGAAAAACAGCTAGGCTGAATCCGATTCCTGCTTTAGGTAATCCGTTCAAAGAAAAACCCGTGTACAGCGCTTTTCCTTCAGGAACTAACGAATATAGTTTTCCGCGATGATTTGACAAAACATCTGATAAAACCTGAGCTGCAGCGTAATCGGGACTATCGATACCTGGCATTCTGTACGATATAATGTCCAGTCCATAAGGTAAGTCCGTTGTTAGATGGAGCGTGTCAGCTTTTATCGGCTGAAAATTATACACTGGTCGGGATGGAAGTGTTCTTGATGGTATGTCTCCATACAATTTTTCTACTTCAGCAAGTGTTTTTTCAGCATCAACCCTGCCTACAATCACCAAGATGGCGTTGTTGGGAGCATACCAGTCATTATGGAATTTCTGAAGCATGTCACCGGTTGTTTTGTCGAATGAAGGTCGGGTTCCCAGCGCGTCATGTGCATAAGGTGTTCCTTTAAACATTTCAGCAAGAAGCTTCTTGTAAAACACATACTGTGGATTCGATAAATCGCTGGCTACTTCTTGTTCGATTGCTCCGCGTTCTTTGCTCCACAACTCTTGACTATCCAGTACACCTTTCATACGGATGGCTTCAATATGTAGTGCAACATCCAAATCTTCAGCGGGAACTGTGAAATAGTACTGCGTAACCATTTGTTGAGTATCCGCATCGAAATCGCCACCCATAGCAGCTGTAATATCAGCCAATTGGTCGGCAGACAGATCAGGGCAGCCTCGAAACATCATGTGTTCCTGTGCATGAGCCATTCCAGGAAATCCTTCCGGAGCTTCATCAGAACCCACGAGGTAATTCATCTCAGTTGTTACTACAAGTGCAAGTGGATTTCTGATAATCACAACCCGCAACCCGTTCTTCAGCGTATGACGGAGTACCGTTTCGCTGCTGTTGTTTGATGCCAACGGCTTTCCAGCCAATGGTAAAACAAAAAGGAATGCAATGAAAACGCCAAAAATTTTCTTCATGCGATAATAGTAATTTAATTGATAGAAATCATAATGCACCGTTTTTAATAGAAGCCACTAATGTATTGATAAAACCGTTAGAATTTTGTTCTTTGATAATCTTTAACGCTCTTTGCAAACAAGAATGTGCGAAGACTTACATAATAGCCTTTGCTTGGCGTATCAACTCCTTTATCGGATAACTGAAAAATTAACTAAACATGATCCGGCAAAATCTATTTCGTGTTTCAATTCCAATATGGTCTGATTGTGATCGCTTACAGATTTTGCATTGATTGTGAAAACGTTATTTCAATTCCAATATGGTCTGATTGTGATTTGCAAATGCACATTGTAAGATGTGTTTTGCGCAAATTTCAATTCCAATATGGTCTGATTGTGATAGGTACCGAAAAATTGGAAACTTATCCGGTTGCCTTATTTCAATTCCAATATGGTCTGATTGTGATGCAATCTACCAACTGCTCCATTCCGCCAAATCGTTATTTCAATTCCAATATGGTCTGATTGTGATTTTATCTATTTCAAGATAGAGGAAATTGGGCAATATCATTTCCTAACATTTCGGAGGAGGTAACTACTTGATAACTAAGCAAGAAGATTATTTGTTAAAGATAGTTATATTATTGATTTTAAGCGGATTAAGGGAGCAAAAAAGTTGCATATTTCGACATAAATAACTACCTTTGAGCTAGTTATAAAACAAATTCGAAATTCAAGCGAAATATGCAACAGCACAAAAGTACAAATAAGTTTTCAGAGATAGAAGTATTT
>DAHXOX010000050.1 GCA_027364655.1 Paludibacter sp.
TTTCCTTTCCCGCCGTGAGCTTGGTATCTTTAATGTAGGCGGTAGTGGCCGGGTAACAATAGCCAATGAAACCGTTGAACTTGACTATAAAGAAGCCCTTTATATTGGCATGGGTGACAGGGAAGTAACCTTTGAAAGCATGGATCCGAATCATCCGGCAAAGTTCTATTTTAATTCAGCCCCGGCACACCAGACTTATCCTGATAAGAAGATTACAAAAAAAGAAGCTGTTGTTGTCGAAATGGGTTCGCTCGAAGAAGCCAATCACCGAGTGATTAATAAAATGATTGTCAACCAAGTACTTCCTACCTGCCAGTTGCAAATGGGAATGACCGAACTTCGCACCGGCAGTGTTTGGAACACAATGCCTGCTCATACGCATAATCGCCGCATGGAAGCCTATTTCTATTTTGAAGTACCGGAAGGCAATGCAGTATGCCATTTCATGGGAGAACCCACCGAAACGAGACATATCTGGCTACAGAACAACGATGCGGTCATTTCTCCTGCATGGTCAATACACGCTGGCACAGCTACTTCAAACTACACCTTTATTTGGGGCATGGGTGGTGAAAATCTGGATTACGGCGATCAGGATTTTTTCAAAACGACCGATCTTCGATAAACAACTTTCAAAAACAGCAATTTACACATCAAAAACAATAGATTATGCTGAATAATTTTTCATTAGAAGGGAAAATAGCCCTTATTACCGGTGCTTCTTACGGCATCGGGATGGCATTGGCAAAAGCAATGGCATCTGTCGGAGCCACCATTGTCTTTAATGACATAAACGCCGATTTGGTTGCCAAGGGTATGGAAGAATACAACGCAAGTGGCATCAAAGCACATGGCTACGTATTCGATGTCACCAACGAAGATCAAGTGAATGAACACATTGCAAAGATTGAACAAGAAGTCGGAGTTATTGATATTTTAGTCAACAATGCCGGAATCATCAAACGCATTCCCGCAATTGAAATGACAGCAAAAGAGTTTCGTCAGGTAATTGATATTGATTTAAATGGCCCTTTTATTGTCTCAAAGGCAGTAGCCCCGGGAATGATTAAAAAAGGCGCTGGTAAAATAATCAATATCTGCTCCATGATGAGCGAATTAGGTCGCGAAACAGTTTCGGCTTATGCTGCTGCAAAAGGCGGTTTGAAAATGCTGACACGCAACCTTGCCTGTGAATGGGGGATGTACAACATTCAAGTTAACGGCATTGGACCAGGGTATATTGAAACACCACAAACAGCGCCACTCCGTGAAGAAGGCCATCCATTCAACAATTTCATCATTGGACGCACACCTGCAGGACGTTGGGGAACAGTGGAAGATTTACAAGGACCTGCCATCTTCTTAGCATCCGGCGCCTCCGATTTTGTCAACGGGCATGTGCTTTACGTGGATGGAGGCATCCTGGCATACATTGGGAAACAACCAAATTAATCAAACATCATAAAGAAATAAATTATGAAACCCACATGTAAATTACCTACACCCAAGAGGATGAGAATGGTTGACATGCGAGTTCCATACGACCTTTAAAAACAAATTATTTACGTATGAAAAAACTGGCTTTTTTTCTTGTGTCCGTCCTTCTGCTGACATCCTGCACCAAGTCATTGAAAGTGTTGGTTACGAACCCGATCAATCTCGATCGAACCAACGAAATCGTATCAGTACCGCTACAAAACATTGTACAAAAATTGCAGCTTACAGCTAATAAGCAATTTGTAATCGTTGACCAAAACGGGAAACAAATCCCCTATCAAATTGAAGCCGACAGCCTTTCCGTTATTTTTCTTGCTACTGTAAAAGCAAATGGGACTTCGGATTATACCATTCGCATCGGGAAACCGGAAGCATTTGCTCCTATGACATTTGGGCGGTATGTCCCTGAACGAAAGGACGACTTTGCATGGGAAAATGATCGCATTGCCTATCGGATGTACGGCCCCGCCTTAGCTGACGAAAATCCAAGTAATGGTGTGGATGTCTGGCTAAAACGGACAGATTCTCTGATTGTAAATAAATTTTATCAGGATGATGCTAACGGAAAACCGTATCATATCGATCACGGACAAGGATTGGATTGCTACAAAGTAGCTCACACCTTGGGTGCAGGCGGCATCACTCCCTACACCGACACTACGTTATGGGTAGGCAATCATTATTCTACCTGGAAAGTAATTGAAAACGGACCGCTCCGTACCACCTTCGTTCTTACATACGACTCTGTTCAGGTAGACAAAACGTTTTTGAAAGAGAAGCTGACCATTTCGTTAGATGCAGGATCTCAACTCAATAAAGGCACTGTAACATACGAAGGAACGTTGCCTCCAAATTTTCAAGTGGCAACTGGAATTACACTTCATGACAACAAAGGTGTGATGAAATCGGATCAAAAAGCAGGTTACATAGCCTATGCCGAAACAGCTACTTCCGATGATGGTGTTCCTTCAGGAAGAGATTATATTGGTGTAATAGTTCCCGAGTCCATTGAGTCAGTCAAAGTTCAAGACGATCATTTATTGGCCATTGAATCATATCTGCCTCAACAAGCATTTACCTATTATTTTGGCGCAGGTTGGAGCAAATGGGGATTTCCATCCGATCAAGCATGGTTTGACTATATGCAACAATTTAGTCAGAAACTTCAAAACCCGCTACAAGTCACTTTGCAATAAGCGTCTTCATAATCTATCAAAAAGCCGTGTAGTATTGCTGCACGGTTTTTTGTGTTTTATGAAAAAAGACGTATATTCGTTGATGACAAATATCATGCTAATTGAAATATTATTTCATTCATTCACAAGATATTAAAACAAAAATATGAAGCCAATCATAAGCATCATCATGGGTAGCACTTCCGACTTGCCTATCATGGAAAAAGCAGCTTCGCTGTTGGATGAGTTCCAAATCCCGTTTGAAATGAACGCATTATCGGCACATCGAACACCCAAAGAAGTAGAACAATTTGCCACACAAGCAAACGGAAGAGGCATTAAAGTCATAATTGCTGCTGCAGGTATGGCGGCACACTTGCCGGGGGTTATCGCTTCGATGACCACACTGCCTGTTATTGGCGTGCCTATCGATGCCACACTCGACGGAATGGACGCACTTCTTGCCATTGTGCAAATGCCTCCGGGTATTCCCGTTGCAACGGTTGGCATCAATGCCTCGATGAACGCCGCGCTATTAGCAGTTCAAATTCTGGCAACTGGCGATGAGTCTTTACAAACAAAACTGATGGACTATAAAGAGGGATTGAAAAAGAAAATTGTGAAAGCAAACGAAGATCTGAGTAGAGTAAAATTTACTTATAAGACAAACTAACACATTGGCCATAAACTAATTTACTATTTACCATTAAATCAATTGATTTATTCAACAAGATCAATATGTAATTTGTACATGGTAAAGATTATACCCCATTCATCAATGTCTGTTCAGCAACAAATCGAAGAACTCCGCAAAGAGCTAAACGAGCACAATTATCGTTATTATGTTCTGTCGCAACCTACCATCAGCGATGTGGAATTTGACAAAAAAATAAAGCAGTTGGAAGAATTAGAAGCTGGTCATCCGGAGTACTCCGATTCCAACTCACCTACTCAACGCGTTGGAAATGATCTTGCTAAGGAATTTACGAAAGTGACTCATCGTTATCCGATGCTCTCGCTCGGGAATACCTATTCCGAAAGTGAAATTACCGATTTCTTCGATCGAGCAGCCCGTTTGTTGAACGAACCATTTGACATTGTGTGCGAATTGAAATTTGACGGGGTTTCCATTTCACTGCAATATGAAAATGGGAAACTCGTTCGTGCAGCAACAAGAGGAGATGGTGTGGTGGGCGATGATGTGACAACAAACGTAAAAACAATCCGTTCCATTCCCTTGCAACTTTTGGGTGATGATTACCCTGAAAGTTTTGAAATGCGTGGAGAAGTGTTGTTGCCGTGGAAAGTTTTCGATGCCATCAATCGTGAACGGGAAGAGCAAGAAGACCAGCTTTTCGCCAACCCACGCAATGCAGCTTCAGGAACCTTGAAATTGCAAAATCCAAAAGAAGTGGCTAAGAGGCAATTAGATAGCTATTTCTATTATTTACTTGGGGAACAGTTGCCGTCGGACGAACATTATGAAAACCTGCAAAAAACAAAAACATGGGGATTCAAAGTTTCCGATGCCATAAGAAAATGCCATTCATTAACCGAAGTCTTTGATTTTATCCATTTCTGGGACAAAAAAAGAAACACATTGCCTTTTGCAACGGATGGCATTGTTTTAAAAATCAACTCATTGCGACAACAAGAACTTCTGGGATCTACGGCAAAATCACCACGATGGGCAGTAGCATTCAAATACCAAGCCGAACAAGCAGTGACAACGTTGCAAAATATCGAATTTCAAGTAGGAAGAACAGGAGTTGTCACGCCGGTAGCTAATCTTGAACCGGTGCTTCTGGCAGGTACGGTTGTCAAACGGGCCACGCTCCACAATGCCGACGTGATGGCTTCGTTGCATTTGCATCGCGGTGACCGGGTGTTGATAGAAAAGGGAGGCGAAATCATTCCGAAGATTGTTTCCGTAGCCAAAATAAACAATCAAGAATCCGAAATTTCATTTATAAAGACCTGTCCTTCATGTGGCACACCCTTAGTGCGCGTTGAAGGCGAAGCCGGATTCTACTGTCCGAACGATGCTTCATGTGCCCCACAAATCAAAGGGAAAATTGAACATTTCATCAGTCGCAAAGCCATGAACATCGACGGCATCGGTGCTGAAACAGTCGATCTACTATTTCAACAACAGCTGATTCGCACTACCGCCGATCTTTACACATTGCAACCAAGCCAACTGATACGATTGGAACGATTAGGAGAAAAATCGGTTCAAAATATTATAGCGGCAATTGAAAAATCAAAGCGCGTGCCTTTTGAACGCGTGTTGTTTGCGTTGGGCATTCGTTATGTCGGAGAAAAAGTGGCAAAAGCATTGGCAAACGCTTTTAGAAACTTAGATGCACTTACAAAAGCAACCGCTTCCGGATTAGCATCAGTGGACGAGATTGGAGATAAAATTGCACAAAGCGTCGTGGCATTTTTTGCTGATCCTAACAATTTACTTCTGGTGGAACAACTCAAACAAGCCGGGTTACAATTTGCTATTGCAGACGATAAACTAACGCAAATGAGCAACCGGTTAGCAGGTAAAACGATTGTGATAAGTGGCGTTTTTACACATCATACCCGCGATGAATACAAATCGCTTATCACACAACATGGTGGGAAAGAAGCCAGTGCAATATCAACCAAAACATCCTTCCTGCTGGCAGGCGAACAAGCCGGCCCTTCAAAACTCTCGAAAGCCAAATCGCTATCCGTCCCAATAAAGAATGAATCGGAATTTCTTCTGATGATCGAAGAAACATCCACCGAAGTTACTCCCAAACAGCAAACCACCCTATTTTAAACTACCACGCTGTCAAACCCTGATTTTATTGACAAGCATTGCGTTTGCCTTATAAAGTGAGTACCTTTGCAAAAATAAAATTCATTAGTATGAGACATCTGAATCGCTTATTTATGTTGGTTTGTGTTGCCATCTTTCTCACACCGTCATGCCAAGCACAAACTTCGGACAACCTCACCAAAACAATCTCGAATGCTTTCAATACCCAAAACATAGAGATGCTTTCGGAATTCTTTACAGATGACGTTGAATTGACGTTGCCCGACGGAAATAGTAGTAGAAACAGAAACGCAGTCAAATCCACTTTATCCAATTTTACAAATCAAAAGCAGATTTCTAGTTTTGAGATTCTTCATCAGGGAGAACGGGGGAATCGCATGTTTATCATAGGCAAGTTAATTTCTCCATCTGCATCATACCGTATCAATGTATTTCTGAAAAATGACAGCGGAAATTTCCGAATCTACCAACTCAAAATCGAATAAATCGAATGGATAAGCAATTAGAACAGCAGATTATCACTTGGTTAAAAGAAGACATTGGGGATGGCGATCACACTTCGCTGTCATGTATTTCCGAAACTGCCGAAGGAAAATCACAACTGATTATCAAAGAAAAAGGAGTCCTGGCAGGCATCGAAGTAGCCAAAAAGATATTCTCTTCTTTCGACGATAAACTCAAAATGACCACATTCATTCAAGACGGACAAGAGGTAAACATAGGTGACGTGGCCTTTATAGTTGAAGGGAAAGTTCTATCCTTATTGCAAACGGAACGCGTGATGCTCAACGTCATGCAACGAATGAGCGGCATTGCCACCACCACACGTCATTACGCCAAACAATTGGAAGGATTGAAAACCAAAGTCCTCGATACTCGCAAAACAACACCGGGGCTACGTCTCTTGGAAAAAGAAGCCGTGCGCATAGGTGGTGGCGTCAATCATCGCATTGGCCTCTATGATATGATTCTCCTGAAAGATAACCATGTCGATTTTGCCGGTGGCATTCAAAAAGCCATTCTTGCTGCTCAAGACTATTTAGCCAAACATGGAAAATCATTGAAAATAGAAATTGAAGTGCGCAATTTCAAAGAAATTGAACAAGTGCTTGAAGTGGGAGGTGTTGATCGCATCATGTTCGATAACTTTTCAATCGAACAAACGCGCAAAGGAGTGACCATGATTAATGGACGCTACGAAACAGAATCATCCGGAGGCATTATTTTTGAAACTCTTCGTGCTTATGCTGAATGCGGCGTCGATTATATTTCGGTGGGAGCGCTAACTCATTCTGTCAAAAGCTTAGACATGAGCTTCAAAGCAATGAAGTAATATCGAACTTCAATAGATTGATCATTGAGACATTTACAATGTACCATGTCAAATAGGAACCAATGAAGGTACCTATTTGACATGGTACATTGTTTTTTCCGACTCCTTCAGGCTTAACCGCTTTAACCTTCAGTCTTGCCGTTTCTATTGTCATTTCGCACGAATTCTCCATCGGGTAGCCAATAGGAACAGACCAATCACACTAAGAAAATAGGTAACATCGCGACTATCGACCACGCCATGACTCATGGCAGTGTAATGATTATTGATTCCTAAAGCGGCAATCGCCATTTGTTTTGCCCCCGAAAGCGATAAAGAGGCCAACAGATCAAACCCAAAATAAAAAACAAATGAAAGGGTCACCGCCCATACAAATGCGGTAATTTGATTGTCACTCAACGAGGAAGCAAAAAGCCCGATAGCCACATAGACAGACGCGAGTAAAAAAAGGCCAATGTAGGAACCCCAAAATCCTCCTACATCAATATTGCCAATCGGATCGGCCATGTAGTAAACCGAAATAAAATAGACAATGGTTGGAATCAAAGAAACAGCAACCAATAACAGGCCGGCTAAATATTTTGACAACACAATGTTCCATTTGGTAATAGGACGCGTGAAAAGCAATTCGAGGGTACCGGACCGCTTTTCTTCCGCAAACAAACGCATCGTGATTGCCGGAATCAAAAAAAGATAAAGCCACGGCGCCAACGAAAACAGACCATCCAATTGAGCGTAGCCTGAATCAAGAACGTTGTAATTACCCGGGAACACCCAAAGAAATAAACCGGTGAGTGTCAAGAAAACACCTACCACAAGATACCCTATAGCAGAGCTGAAGAAATTGGCAAATTCCTTTTTTAATAATACAACCATCGAATTCATATTGGCAAATAATTTGAACAACAAAGATAGCCTATTCCTTGTAATATGCCATTTCAAAACAGAGAAAAGAGACATTTCACCTTTCATTCGTTTTGCAGGGATTATCAAATAAAGTAAAAAGAAGTAACTTTGTCATCTAAGTTTTCGTTACATGAAGCGAACAACCATTACACTGGCCTTACTTTCTATTTTAATCAACTGTTGGTCTCAGCAAAGCAGCCCTTCGGTCAACTTGTCTATTTGGGATCCTGTTGCAACATTGCCGCTATCCCGACATCAGCCGGTATGGTTTTCGTTTGGACTACCCGAATCAAAAACAAGTTCATTACAAGGAGTCTCTTTCAATCTCTTTAATGGCATTGACTTTGGAAAAATGAACGGTATTCAAATTGCAGGAATTTACGCAAGAATTGACAGCGCTGCCAAAGGATTTACGTTTGCCGGATTTTACAACATCCAACGAGGTTCATTTACAGGCTTGGCCACAAGCGGGCTTATGAATATCAACCGATGGAACCTGCACGGAATCCAAGTATCGGCCGTTCAAAATATTGAAATCACTGATTTAGAAGGAGTTCAAGCAGCAGGCTTTATGAATGTGGTGGGAGGAACACTCAAGGGCATGCAAATTGCAGCAGGGTTTAATGTTGCAAACTCATCACATCCTTCTGTCCAGTTGGCAGGAATCGTCAATTTCGGACTGCATGACTTACAAGGAGTACAAGTAGCAGGAATAACCAATTATGCAACTTCTCTTTCAGGTGTACAAATTGGCTTATTAAACTTTACACAACATTTACGAGGTGCCCAAATTGGCATAGTTAATTATTCAGCCGACTCAAATGTCGTCAAAATCGGACTCGTCTCCATCTCTCCACGAACACAAGTACGTCCTGTTTTGTATTGGAGCAATGTGTCAACGTACAATGTTGGCATGCGGTTTATGAATCGTTTGACCTACTCAATGATCGGATTTGGAACACCATACGATCCGATGCGGTATGAGTCATCCGGTCTGCTGTTTTATCGTTTGGGAGTTTATCATAAGATAGGCCATGTCATTTTGAGTAGTGATTTAGGCATCAGTTACCTGCTATTTTTTTCCTCTTCGCATGGTGACAGCGGCCTTTCGCGAGAGATGAGAATCAATGCAGAATATGCTTTTCCAAAAGGATTATCGCTTTTTGCATCCGGTGGTTATACTGCCAGAAATTATTTTTTTGGCGATAGAGCCATACAATGGAAACCAATAGCAGAAATTGGCATTATTTTGCCTAACATCTTACACAAAAAATAGTTGCAACATGTTACGAGGAACCTGGTTTATGCTATTTTGTAGCTTTATTGGATTCGGCTATGCACAAGTGCCTGACTCGGTAAAATACCGCCTGCCTTCGTACGAAGATAGCATTCAGCACAAAGTCGATGCGCTAAAGAAAAAGCCGCTTTTAGCCGCTGCTGAAGTCTTTGGTCTCAACATGTCGGTTTGGGGAGTTGATTATGCGAGCGGCCAGGAGTTTGCCAAAATTAGTTTATCCTCTATACACCAAAATCTTAAAGCAGGCTTTCTGTGGGACAACGACAACATGTCAACCAACCTCTTCATGCACCCTTACGATGGGAGCCTATCGTTTACATCAGCACGTGCCAATGGAATGAATTTTTGGCAATCGCTCCCGTTTTCAGCCGGTGGCAGTTTAATGTGGGAACTCTTTATGGAAACACAGCCACCCTCCATAAACGATTTTTTGGCAACAACCTTTGGAGGAGAAATGTTGGGAGAAATTCTTTTTCGCTTATCGAGTGCGGTACACGACGACAGCAAAGTGGGTTCCGCTCGCGTGTTCAACGAACTGGCTGGCTTTGTCCTTGCCCCTATGGTTGAATTCAACCGCATCGTTTCGGGAGAGGCTTTCCGTGTGATTCATCATCCTTCCAATCAATTTTCACAATCGACACCTGTTCATTTTGAGGTGAATTGGGGCGGGCGTTTTATCTCGGAGCGAAGCCATCTGTTTCAAGGCAGTTACGGTCTTGCTTTTGGAATAAAGACAAACTACGGCGACCCTTTTGATGAATCCAATCTAAAACCCTATGATTGGTTTAATTTCAATTTAGAGTTTAATTTGGGAGGCTCACAACCTGTTTTGAATACAGCTAATGCAGTGGGACTTATATGGGGCAGGCACGTTGAACTGCCGCGTGATCAGGAAGTGGTGCTGGGTCTTTACCAACATTTCAATTTCTACGACTCCGATCCCATCTATGTTAGTGGCTCGCACATCAAACCTTATCAGGTTGCCGAAACCGTTTCTTTTGGGCCGGGTATGCTTTATCGCCTAAATACAGACAATAAAAAAATGCAATTTGAGGTAAAAAGCTTTGCCAATCTCGTGCTGTTAGGCGCTGCCTATACCGATCATCTCGATCTTCCTGAAAGAAAATATAACATGGGACAAGGCTTTAGTATCAATCTTGATGCCAGCATGGAGATACAACATGTAGGGCGATTTGGCATTCAGCTTTACAATTTGAACTTGTACACCTTCAAAGGATACCCGTCGGGATTGGATCTTACGAATTTAACGGAACACCAAAACGATTACCTCAACACCGAAGGCAACAAAGGCCACAGCAACCTTTTTATCATTACACCAACGTTTGATTTAATATTATCTCATTCACTCAGTTTATTGATCGAGCAGCGCCGGTTTATCCGTATTGCGCATTATCTTTACTACCCGAACGTAACCTATGCTACATTTGATTCTCGGGTCACATTACAATACAAATTCTAATCATTCCTATTATGAAACTATTCCCTTTCAGCCTGATTATAGCTATTTTAGCTTTGAGTAGCTGTTCTTCTGCTGCAAAATCGAATAAGCAAGCAAGCCAAGAAACAATGCTCAACATTCCCCAATTTAATGCCGACTCGGCCTATCTTTACATTAAAACGCAAGTGGACTTCGGGCCTCGTGTACCAAATACGAAAGCACACAACGAATGTGGCGTCTATTTAGTACATCAAATGGAACGTTTCGGCGCCAAGGTTATTCAACAAAAAGCCGATCTGAAGGCTTTCGATGGAACCATTCTTCACTCAGATAACATCATTTCGAGCTTTAATCCCGCAGCTAAAACGCGTATATTGCTTTGTGCACATTGGGATAGCCGCCCGTATTGCGACCACGATCCAAATCCGGCCAATTACCATAAACCTGTTCTGGGAGCAAACGATGGAGCAAGT
>DAHXOX010000081.1 GCA_027364655.1 Paludibacter sp.
TGTGCGTTTCATCAATGACTCGACCAAATCACCCAGCGTGCCTACAATGGCAACAATGGTTGCGTAACCCAGCCATGCAACCGGTGACAAAGAGGGAACGTAGTGCGCAAAAATCAATGATACGCCGCTTGTGACCAGCCATCCTCCAACAGCGCCTTCCCACGATTTTTTAGGAGAAACACGTTCTAAGAGACGATGTTTCCCAAACGTGATTCCAACCAAATAAGCCCCTGAGTCATAAGCCCATATCAGGACAAAAAAGGCCAATAAAATGCGATGGTCAAATAGCGTATTCATGGCATTAAGCAACGTGAAGGGAATTACGATGTAGGCTTGTCCCGTGATAAATAAAGACCAACTATGAAGTGGATTGCTTTTGGTGTAAAACAGTTCACTGACTACGATGGCGACGCTACCGAGTGTATATAATCCGATTGAAACAACCAACCATTTGAAAGATAATTGGAGAGCAAGCGGAGCGGCATACATGGCAATGCTCACGATGAAAGCTGAAGTCGGTTTTACAAAATTTGTTGCACCATGATTGGCAACGGAATAAAATTCCCAAGTCGTTAAGGCTAAAATGATGAGAAACAAGCCGGCAAAATAGAGATATCCAGCAAGGATAGCGCCTACGATGATGGCCACAAATAGAACGCCTGTAATTGATCTTTTTATTAAATCATTCATTTTCACTTAGCATACAATTTATCACAGGGTGGTAGTTTTGTCTTTCACCAAGAGTACCCATAGCTTTTTGGGACCATGCGCTCCCAGCACTAACGTCTTTTCTATGTCGGCAGTTCTGCTTGGTCCCGTAATCAGCGAAATCATCGAAGGCAGGTGCATTTCATATTTTGTCTGCATGGCGTTGTAGGCATCTTCTAAATAGGGAACGAGCTGCGATTCTTTTGCTATTACAATATGAATGGGAGGGAAAACATTCATCTGTCTTCCTGATTGATGAGCGGAAGATACCATAACACTACCGGTGCGCGCAATAAGGTATTCGCATCGTGTGATGCCAGCCTGCATTCCGATAAAATCGTCTGGATCGGAACGAAATGCAACCCTATTTGCCTGTAGCAAACTTTGTATGTCTGTGTCACGACAAAACAACGACGAGATTTGCTCTATTCCCATCATATTTGCCACGTTGCTTATGGCTTCTTCTTCAGACTGAACTAAGGTACATTGACCGCTGATAGCTTCCAATTCATTAGCAAAACACTGATACAGAGGCAAAGTTGGTTCTTTGTAACTGTTTGATATCCAATCCGGTTCTGGTGGAAGATTGATAGGTTGACGGTTTTGTGTTTGCCGGATACGTTTCAGTATTTCCTCACGTGAATTCGCAGGAATCATGCTATTTCATTGTTCGTTGTTTGATCGATAGAAGGGTTTTCTTCAGCTGGCTTCGTTTCATCCGTGTTAGTTGTCTTCACATCGGCTACCGGCTGATCTGTGACTTCAAGTTCCGACATGAGTTCGTCGGCACGCGATGTCCAAGGACGTTTCCCGAAAATATGTTCCATATCTTCTGTATAAATTACTTCTCGTTCAATTAATTGCAACGCTAATTGATGATGCCCTTGTGTATTCGCTGTGAGAATTTTCTTGGCGCGTTCAAATTGCTCGCTGATAATGCGTTTTGATTCGGCATCAATCAGATCAGCCGTTGTGTCGCTGTACGGTTTTGAGAACCCAAACTCGTAGCTGCCTGAAGAATCATAATAGCTGACATTCGGCAATTTATCGCTCATTCCATAATATGCCACCATAGCGTATGCCTGTTTGGTCACCTGTTCCAAATCATTTAATGCGCCGGTGGAAGGTGATCCAAAAAATAGTTCTTCGGCAGCACGTCCGCCTAACGTGGCGCAAATTTGATCTAACATGTGTTCTTGCGTTGTAAGCTTCCGCTCTTCGGGTAAATACCAAGCTGCTCCCAAAGCTTCACCGCGAGGCACAATAGTTACTTTGACCAAAGGATTGGCAAATTGCAGCATCCAGCTCACTGTTGCATGACCGGCTTCGTGATAAGCAATCGATTTCTTTTCGGAGATGGTGGTTAGTTTTGTTTTACGTTCCAAACCGCCTACAATTCGATCTACTGCATCAATGAAGTCTTGTTTCTCAACTGCCTTTTTGCCTTTTCGGGCTGCAATAAGGGCTGCTTCATTGCATACATTGGCAATATCGGCTCCTGAAAAGCCAGGTGTTTGGCGTGCTAAAAAGTCGATATCGAGATGCTCGTCAATTTTGATAGGGCGTAGATGTACTTTGAAAATGTCAATGCGTTCGTGTAAATCAGGAAGTTCTACATGTATTTGGCGGTCGAAACGGCCTGCGCGCAGTAAGGCTTTATCTAAAATATCGGCACGGTTAGTAGCTCCAAGAATAATGACACCACTGTTTGAACCAAAGCCATCCATTTCAGTAAGCAATTGATTAAGCGTGTTTTCACGTTCGTCATTAGCTCCCATATTCGGATTTCGTCCACGAGCGCGACCTACGGCATCGATCTCATCAATGAAAATAATGCAAGGCGCTTTTTCTTTGGCTTGACGAAACAAATCGCGCACACGTGATGCGCCTACACCAACAAACATTTCGACAAAATCAGAACCCGACATGGAGAAGAAAGGCACATCGGCTTCGCCTGCCACAGCTTTGGCTAATAAGGTTTTTCCTGTACCTGGAGGGCCAACTAACAGGGCGCCTTTGGGTATCTTTCCACCTAATTCGGTATAGCGGGAAGGGTTTCGCAAAAAGGAGACAATCTCTTCCACTTCTTGTTTGGCACCATCTAAGCCGGCAACATCTTTAAACGTAACTTTCATGTCGCTGGTTGTTTTGTCAAATAGTTGTGCTTTTGATTTTCCAACGGAGAAGATGCCACCGGCACCACCACCGCTGCTGTTCATTCGACGTGATAAGAAGATGAAGAAAGCAACCATCAATTAGCGTTGCAATTAATTGAACGAGAAGTAATTTATACAGAAGATATGGAACATATTTTCGGGAAACGTCCTTGGACATCGCGTGCCGACGAACTCATGTCGGAACTTGAAGTCCCGTAATCAGCGAAATCATCGAAGGCAGGTGCATTTCATATTTTGTCTGCATGGCGATGTAGGCATCT
>DAHXOX010000084.1 GCA_027364655.1 Paludibacter sp.
TAACTAGCTCAAAGATAGTCATTTGTGTCGAAATATGCAACTTTTTTGCTCTTTTAATCCGCTTAGAATCAATAATATAACTGCCTTTAACTTACCAATTCCCTGCTTAGTTATCAAGTAGTTATCTCCTCCGAAATGTTAGTAATTATGCTACTGAAAAATCAGAAGCTCTTCTTGAACGTATTATCAAAGCCAGCAGCAATGAAGGCGATTTGGTGGCCGATTTCTTTTGCGGAAGCGGCACCACGGCAGCCGTAGCCGAGAAGTTGGGCAGGAAATGGATAACAACCGATTTAGGAAGGTTCTCCGTGCATACCGCCCGAACGCGACTAATCGGTGTGCAACGCGAGCTGTAGGCAAACGGTAAAGATTTTCGAGCTTTCGAGATACTCAATCTTGGCAAATACGAACGTCAGTTTTTTATGGACGACCTCACCAACGGAGCGTTGAAACAGAAAGAAGAACTTTACATCGACTTGATACTCGAAGCCTATAAAGCCAAACGTATGGAGGGTCACACCAACATACATGGATATAAAACAGGCAAGTTAGTACATGTCGGACCGTTGGATGTGCCGGTTACTCAAAGCAGGTTGTTGGATATTTTTAAAGAGTGTCGCGAGAAACTTTACACACAAGTAGATGTATTGGGCTTTGAATTTGAAATGGGGTTAACGCCACAATTCATTCAGGAGTTGAAAGAAAAAGGGGTATCCATCACGCTGAAATACATTCCCAAAGATGTGTTTGATAAACGTGCCATAGAAAAAGGACAAGCAAAGTTTTTCGGTGTTGCTTACCTGAATACCAAAGAGACAGTGAAAGGCAGAACAATTTCAATTGAACTCACCGATTTTGTAACTCATTACACCCAAGACGATATTGAAGAATTACAACAATCGATGCGTGCCGGAAGTAAAGTGGTGATTGAAGACGGACAAATTATAAAAGTAGATAAAGACAAGAATGGCATTATCACCCGAACCATGCTAACAAAAAACTGGTACGACTGGATTGACTATTGGGCTGTCGATTTCGATTATCTGAGTAAGCAAGAAATTATTAAAGTAAAAAACGAAGCCGAAGAAACAGAAGAAAAATGGACAGGCAATTATATTTTTGAAAACGAATGGCAAAGTTTCCGCACCAAGAAAACGCCAACACTTGAATTTACAAGTATTGCACACGAATACAAAGTAGCAGGCAAATACAAAGTGGTGGATATACTGGGAATTGACACAAGCAAGATTGTGGAAGTGGAAGTGAATTGAAAAAGGTCATTTCGACTTCGCTCAATGACCAAAAAAAAGAAACGAATCATCAGGCGAAGTCGAGATGACGGGAATCGCTAATCTGATGCTTTTTTCAGCGGAAATTTCAATGCGGTTTTTGGGATGTACGAGGTAGGTTTAGGCATCT
>DAHXOX010000089.1 GCA_027364655.1 Paludibacter sp.
AGTATATCAGATACGTTGGAGTATTGAGGTTTTTTTCAAAGAATGCAAACAGTTTCTGAATCTTGGCAAATGTAAATCAAGTTGTTTTGACGCCCAAATTGCCGACACAACGGTAGTCATGCTGCAGCATATCATGTTGAGTTATTATAAGCGTATCACCTGCCAGCAAAGCTTTGGAGGGTTATTTGAAAGTATCAGTAAAGAAATGGTGGAGTTAGATCTAGTCACCAGAATAGGGAAACTGATCGGGGAACTGTTAGAAATAATATGCTCGATTGTCGGAATTGATTTCATTGAACTGCAAAACCAGCTGATCAAAGATGATAGGACAAGGGCTATTTTTATAAAAATGTTACCAGGAAAAGTGCTCGATAAGGTGGCATAATACGCTAAAAATGGAAAATAACATTTAATCAATTAAATATCAAACACATAAACCCTATTTCGATTGACAGAATTTGATTTTAACATGCGGCAAAAACCCATGAAACAACGAAAATTCTTCTCCGAAATGTTAGTTGTTAACTGTATGATTTTCTACTATGTTTAAATGGACAAACATTGAAAATCAACTTCTTATAGCTTTAATATTGATGAAAAGAATTTGTTGACGCATTATGTTGATTCTTTTTTACTTGAAGTGAAAATGAACGGTGTTATTGCAGATGCTCTTTGATAAAGGATTGACCTCGTCCGGTGAGCCGGAAAATAAGAGTGGGAGGCGGACGGAGTCATGTTTTTTTGTTTCCCTTTTTTTTATCAAGTGGAACATCCCGACGTGGCGGAGGGAAAAAAGGAAATCAGGGTTAGGGGCGAAAGCCCCTTGTTATGAACTTGCGAAAGTTGAGTGATTAATAGTAAATATCCAATATTTATCCTGAAGTCATTTTTAGACAATCATTTTGCCAGATTTGTCCTTAGGACAGAATGTGCATAACCTCCAATGCAATTGGAGGATTACCATCAATAGATAATAACGCCAACCCGAAGGGTTGAATGGAATTGTTTAATCTGTCAATATTCTTTATATTCAACCCTATATAGGTTACTTACCCACAAAAACAGCTCCTCCTATGCTGTCTTTTGTGGCTCCGGTTGCTGATTTGAGGGTGTTCACTTGTTCAGTAATACGAAGAACGCCCAGAAAGGCAAAAATCAACGCTTCTTTGAAATCGATGATCTGCTTTTCGGGAATAAAAACCGTTGTTTTGGCTTTCGTTTTCAGCAAGTCGATAAAATAACCGTTGTATGCTCCGCCACCGGTAACCAATACCGAGAATTTATTCAACGCATCGATCTCTTTCGCTATCTGACTGCTGATATGCTCGTAGTAACTTGACAACAGATTCTCAACCGGCAATGGGAAACGTTGCAGGAGTGGATATATCTCTTTTTCAACCCATTCTCTAGCTAATGATTTCGGAGGCGTTTGTTTGTAGAATGGCAGTTTATCTAAAAGGGCAACCAGCGCTGAATCAACTTCTCCTTGTTTGCCCATGTTTCCGTCTCTGTCAAAATCGAATCCTTTTTGTTTTGCCAGGTAGTTCAACACATAGTTAAAAGCGCTGATATCGTAAGCCATACGTTCTCCGTTTTCTTCGACTGATAGATTGGCAAAGCCGCCCAAATTAAGGCAAATGTCATGTTCGGGGAAAAGCAAACGATCACCAATGGGGACTAATGGGGCGCCTTGTCCTCCTAAAGCAACATCTAACGTTCTGAAATCGGCCACAGTGGTTATTCCTGTAATGGCGGCTATGTGTGCGGCATTTCCTATCTGAAATGTGAAATGATTTTCGGGCTGATGAAAGATGGTGTGACCATGCGAAGCAATCACATCCACATTAATCATGGACGAAGCGATAAATTTGCGTGCTTCTTCACCAAGATAGCGTCCATAACGATCGTGAAGTTTTAGACATTCTTCTGCATTCAGTTGCTGGGCGGTGTCCAATTGATTTTTTAATTCTTCACAGTAAGCAACGGTTGTTGTTTTCAGTAACCGGAAGTTCCATTTCGAATCCTGTTGTTCAAATTCGACAATGGCTAAATCCAATCCATCGAGCGATGTTCCCGACATCATTCCTAAAGCGGTAATTTTATTCATACGTAAATAATTTGTTTTTAAATGGCGTATGGAACTCGCATATCAACTATTCTTATCATATTGTATGTAAGTGATTTACATGCTCGTTTCATACGATTATTTTTATTTTTTTACACTAAGGACGTATCGACTATCAAGTAATCATCATATTGTGTTTCTCCTTATTTAATGCTCGTTTCATCTGGTTTGATTGAAAAAGGTATTTTCTGTCTTTTATCGAATGAATTTATCGCGAAAGGTAGTCATTTTTCTGTTTCCCCTTATTTGCAATCATCTAGTTTTGAAACGAAGAATTAATAATCTTGCAATGAGGTATCACTATCTCGCATAGCAAATCCATTGGAACAAATGGTAACTAAGATTTCAACAAAAAGCGATAATCTCTTTCTAAAGGAGACTATTATACTGCCCGCCGAACCTGTTATAACAACCTCGAAAAATCAAAATCAACAATTGTGGTTTACTCTCAAAATTGTATCTTTGACCTTTTGATAAGAGCGAAATAAAAAAGAGAAATAGCCTTGTGTGATGCCGTGCCATCTACTCTGCCGAATAGTAGAATCGGCAAAAGCAATAAAAATAGTCTTTCAAGATAATATATGCGACAATAAAGTCAAGACAAGTTCCATACGCCCTGTAAAACAACAAGAATATCGTATAAATCAAGATTCAACAAGTAATCATTAAACTCATGAGAAAATACTTTTTATTTACCCTTTTGATAATGTTCTCTTCGGGCATTTTTCTCCCGATAAATGCCCAGGAGACGAATCAGCAAAGTATTACTGTTTCCCATTGGCTTACCGCAGGCCCTGTGGCGGTACAAATGCCTGTTTTTTATCAGAAAAACAACATGATGGGAAAACCGTTCAGCTCTATTGACTTGTTGAAATTTCAACAAAAACAGGTTTCGGAAGCCAATGCGGGAGATGACTTCTTAGTTTCGGACGGGAAAAAAGTGGTTTGGAAGAATCAGGATGAGGACGCAAACAATGCAAGCGCTGATTCTTTGGCTTTGAAATGGCAGGCTTTTTATATACAGGCCAACCGGTATGTGCCTGTTAACATTACCGTGAATACAGCACAGGATTTCGAACTTTTTGTCAATGGCAATCTGAAACTATCTAATTACGATGCTAATGGCAAAGAGATTCAAAAGCATGATTCACTGAAACTAGAACCAGGTAAATACCTTGTTGTGATCAAAAGTCTTTATCGAAAAAGATTCAATGCTCCGTGGAAGGTAAGTGCTAACGTTTCTTATGGCATGAAATTTACGGATCGGGCTATCAGTCTCTCCACTTCCGATGAACAGAGCTTAGACCTTTCTCATATTTTGCTTGGCAAAAAGCTTACAAACACTCGGTTATCTGATGATGGAACCTTAGCGCTTTTGAATTTCTCTGAAGTCTATCCGCCTGATGGAAAAACAGTCAATTGGTTTGACGTAAAAAGAATTTCTGATAACAAAGTCATTTTCACTTCTCTGCATAGCGATCGCCATCAGGTTGAATGGGTTCCCGATTCGCATAAAATTACCTATGTAACCGAAGATGGCGTTTCGCAAGCGTTGATGGGCTATAACCTCGATACCCATCGCGAAAAGCTGCTGATGGATAAGCTCGAGCGTTTTGCCGGTTATGAATGGGATCATTTTGGTAAATACCTGATTTACTCGATCGAAGAAAAATACAAGAAAGATACTTCCGGTGTATTTATGGTTCGGGGTATGGAGGATCGGTTGCCATCGTATCGCATCCGTACGCAGCTTTTTATGCTGAAAATGAACGATCTTTCCGTAACGCCTCTCACCTATGGTTATTTGACAAATAATATAGAAGATATTTCTCCCGACGACAATCGAATTCTGATTACACAAAGCTTCCCGGACTATACGGAACGCCCATATACGAAGCAGGTGATGATGGAGATGAACCTGAATACCATGAAAGTGGATACGTTATGGTATACAGGCTTTGGTGGCGATGCCGTTTATTCTCCTGATGGCAAACAGCTTTTGATAACCGGAAGCCCTTCCATGTTCAACGGCGCCGGGAATATTCTTAAAAAGGGCACAATTCCTAATGATTTCGATTTGCAGGCTTACCTGTTCAATTTAAGCGATCACAAAGTGACACCTCTGACACGCGATTTCACCCCTGCCTTGTTGCAATCCTACTGGAATCCATACGATAAACAGATCTATTTTTTAGTCTCCGATCGTTCGTATCAGGATATCTGGAAAATGAATCCTGACACAAAACAATTTCAGAAATTGGATACCCATGTAGATGTAATCACTCAAATGAGTTTTGCTACTAAAAGTCCTATGCTGAGCTACTCGGGAACCAGCGTCTCACATCCTGCCACAGGATGGATCTATAATCTCTCTGATGGAAAAGATACGGAAGTTTCCAATCCTGAGAAGTCATTTTTTAAAAACATAACGTTCGGCAAGGTCGAGAGCTGGAATTTTGTTGATAAACAGGGATGGAACATCGAAGGGTGGGTCTATTATCCGCCAAACTATGATCCTAACAAGAAATATCCGCTCATAGTCTATTATTACGGAGGTACCGATCCTACAACACGTGATTTTGGAGGCAGGTATCCGTTAAACCTTTTTGCTGCCATGGGCTATATGGTTTATACGTTGGAACCCAGTGGGGCTACCGGTTTCGGACAGAAATTTTCAGCGCTCCATGTCAATGGTTGGGGAAAAGAAAATGCACAGGATATTATCGAAGGTACCAAGGAATTTCTCAAGGCGCATCCCAATGCCGAAGCAAATAATGTCGGCTGTATCGGAGCATCGTACGGTGGATATATGACGCTTTGGCTACAAACCCAGACCAATATCTTCAAGGCAGCTGTCGATCATGCAGGAATTAGTTTTATTGGTTCTTACTGGGGTCAGGGATACTGGGGATACTCCTATAGTGCTGTAGCTTCTGCCAATAGTTTTCCGTGGAATAACAAAAAACTATATGTCGACCAAAGCCCGTTGTTTAATGCCGACAAGGTACACACGCCGATATTGTTGTTGCAGGGAACGGCTGACACCAATGTCCCGACCGGTGAAAGTATCCAGTTTTATACAGCCATGAAGATATTGGGAAATACTGCCGATTTTGTGGAAATTAAAGGACAAGATCATCACATCGTCGATTACAAGGACAGAATCTTATGGCAGAAGACCATTTTCGCCTGGTTTGCCAAATACCTGAAAAACCAGCCAGAATGGTGGGATGCCTTGTATCCGCATAAAGATTTGTAGGTTTATGAATTCGTAAATCATTCGGTTCAGATTACTGCATTGTCCTGTAATTTATTTATCAAGCCAACGTTGCTTCAAGTAACGTTGGCGTTTTAGTTTTTATACGTGAATCCATCACGCTAAGGTGAATTGATCGGTCTTTATCCTCAACCCATGTTAATTCAGGATAATAATTCCATGCAAAAATACCACCGGTATGTTTTTTTTGTAAGTTTGCCCCATTGAATGCACTAATAATGATTTGTTTACCCTGATGAAGAAACTTATAACAATTATTATTTCATTATTGGCTTTTAGCACTGCCGGTTTCAGCCAATCTTCTGACGATAACAGCGTGCCAAAGCACGTTGTTCAATCCTCTGAAGCGAAGGTTATGATCCCTGATTCTTTGCACATGGCTCAAGCCGAAGATATTACTTTTTCACCATCAATATCGCCCGATTTCCAGTTGAAGGATACAATGCCGAAAGTAGAGACAGATTTATCAAAGCAAGTTTTTTCACGCATGCCCTTTTTTGTCAACGAACAATTGTCGGTTGCCTTGGGTAAGACTTACAACAACTTCAAATACGAAAACATCACTTCATTCGGAACCACGTTGCTGTTTCATCCGATTGACAAACTGAAGATAGATATTACACCGGTCATTTCTCACTATCTTTTTGGATCGCCACAATTGCCGTCATTTACAGATTTTTCCGCTACCATAAATGCACGGTACGACATCTCGGATCGGATGATCATAAAGGGTTATGGTCAAGTGAGCACCTCCCCGAATAAATTTTGCGGATATGCTCCGTTTGTTCCTCAAAATGCTTATGGAATAGGATTTATGTATAAGATCAATAAAAATATTGGCATTGAGGTTGATGTTGAACAGTCGAAATACAATGGCATCTGGTACAATGAACACAATGGATTTCAGAATGATTATTAGCTACACTCAAAATAAATGATCGACACAAAATTAGTTGCTTTACTCCCTTCAGTCATCACCGTTGGTTCTGAAAGATATCTTTGATCGATTGATAACAGCCCAACGACCGCACTATAACGGACAAGATAATTCAGCAAGCGATAGCGCAGGTATTAAATCCAATTTATAATCGCAAAATTTCCAACTACAGTTACGGTTTCGCTCCAATCGGAGTGCTCACTAAGCACTAAAGAAAGGGAACGACAATGTAGAATCGGGAAGAAGTATCGTTGTAAATATTGATTGGTCGTTACTCTCATTTTGTTTTAGTATAAGTCTTTATGACTAAATATTTCAATTCCGTATTGCCGGCATTGCTGATGCCATGTTCAACCAACGAAGGACAATACATGCTGGTTAAAGGGCCACAAAGCACAGAATCGCCATTGAGGTAAAACTTTGCAGTGCCTTCCAAAACAAAGAAAAGTTCATCTTCAATATGTTTATGAGGCGGATGTGTAGCTTCATGTGGTGCGACAACGCTCATTTTTAGAGTCCGCCCATTCATAAAATCCTTATCAACAAACCAATATTGATATCCAACTTTGGTAGGAATTGTTTTTTCTTTTGCAAAATAATTCACGCACTAATTAATTGTCCATTTTTTAGCGTCCGTCGTCTTTTGTTTGATTGGAGCTGCAAAAGAGACAACATAAAGCAGCGTAAGAAGCGACACAAGTTTGAATTTAGTCATATTAGGCAGGTTTTAGATTAAAAAGGAGATTGAACGACAAGACAAAGATACGGAAAATCCAAACTCAAAATGGTTTTTTAATTTGTAATAAAAAAGCCTTTTATCTTTGAAAGTATTACTGTACCTTTGAGTCGTAATCTATTGTTATGAACGTGTTTTGCAATATAAAGTCACTGAAATGCAGTGACTTTATTAATTAATATATTGTTTTTTCTTATATATCAATCGTTTATATTACTTGCGAAAGTTCAGTTAGTTATATTAATATTCTATTATCATGAAAAGCGCTACTAAAAAATTTGTATGGATTGTATTTGTACTGAGTCTGTTCTTTGGGTTGAACTTACACGCGCAAACGCTGTTGGCAGGAGATTCGATTGCTGACGCAGGCACAGTTTATCGTATTGATGCAACTCAATTTCCGCGAGGGATCACTATTTCTCCCGAAGAATTGATTCAGGGAGCCATACCGGGGTTACAAGTCACAGCAAACAGTGGTAGCCCGGGAAGTGAATTCACTATTATTAATCGGGGAATTGGTACTTTATCGGGTTACACCTCACCGTTGATAATCATCGATGGTATATTACAATTAGACAACCAGATTCCTTTAAATCCTGAAGACATAGCAAGTATCGTCATGGTCAAGGATGCTTCGGCCATGTCAACTTTTGGATATCTTGCCGGAAACGGAGCATTGATTATTACCACAAAACAAGGCGGAGGCAAGTTGCACATACACTATTCAGGCAACATCTCTATTTCAGAAATAACAAAAAAAGCCGATATGCTTTCCTCTTCTGAATTTCGTACGTTAATCAATCAGCAATATGCCGGAAACAGTTCGGTAACCGGACTTTTGGGCAATGCTAATACCGATTGGCAAAACGAAATATATCAACCCGCTTTCGGGCAAAGCCATTATTTGAGCGTGTCAGGTTCCTACAAATGGTTGCCTTATCGCCTGTCAATAGGTCAAACTAATCAACAAGGAATTTTGAAAACCGATCAATATAACCGAACGACTGCTACGCTGTCGCTCACTCCATCGTTTTTCAATAATCATCTGAAAGTTGCATTCAATTCTTTTGTTTCATTCCATAACAATGTCATCGCCAATACAAATGCCATTTCAGGCGCTCTTTCGTTCGATCCAACACAACCGGTAATGAATGGAAGTCCTTATGGTGGCTATTTTACGTGGGAAGGATTTAACAATGTTCCGCTTATTACCACATATAATCCCGTGGCTCTGTTGAATCAAGTACATCAGACAGAAAATCTTAATCGCATTGAAGGAAATCTTGACGTGGATTATTCCTTACCATTTCTTCCTGATTTACATGTGGCTGGCAATTACGCATACGATTATTCCGG
>DAHXOX010000093.1 GCA_027364655.1 Paludibacter sp.
GCGAGGACTTGATTTTTATGCCGTTAATAGCAATCATCCTGAAGACACAAACAGTGGTGGAACAACGCCGCGTAAATTAATGGCTGATTTGTTTATTGATGATCGAAATCTGGGAGGATTGCCTGACTGGGGTGTTATTTATCGCATGATAAAGTATGGCGAAACCAAGGAAGAGGCTTCTGACAGTGCGACCAGTGAGTACAAGAAAAAACAAAAGCGAAATCTTTTGATACGTATCGGGGAAATCTTGGAAAAATAATATAAGTACTTATTTTGTAGCATTTTGAACAAACAGATGATCTTGTTTTGTTCTTTCAATGAATCCATATCGCATGAAGAAGGTGGCGTTATTCTTGTTGTTTGCTATGCTCTGTTTCTCATTAATAGCGCAACATACGACGCGTCTTTTTGGGTATGTTACAGACATGGATCACAGGCCTATCGAATTAGCAACCGTTTATTTGAAAGGCACTTCAGTGTCCACATCAACTTCATCAAATGGCTTTTACGAACTTACATTCCCAACAAAAGACACGATTAAATTGGTTGTGACTTGCGTCGGCTATCAAGCGATTATCAAGGCAATTCCCGTTGGTTCGTTAGTAGCACAATTTAATGTGATGCTGAGGTCATCTATTCATCAATTGAAAGATGTGGAGGTGCGCGCTCATCGGATTCAAACAACAACATTTGAACCTTTGAATGCAAAGCAAGTACGATTATTGCCCGATGCTTCAGGTGGCAACATTGAATCGTTGATTTCAACTTTGCCGGGCGTGCATTCAAACAATGAATTAAGTTCTCAATACTCGGTGCGAGGAGGAAGTTACGACGAAAACAGCGTCTATGTCAATGGAATTGAGGTGTATCGTCCACTCCTGATTCGCTCCGGACAGCAAGAAGGGTTGAGTTTTATCAATCCAGATATGGTAGATCAGGTTGACTTTTCGGCTGGTGGTTTTGCACCAAAATATGGAGATAAAATGTCTTCCGCTTTATCGATTACTTACAAACGCCCGACTTCGTTTGAAGGTTCGGTTTCGGCCAGTCTGTTGGGAGCAACGGCTTATGTGGGTTCTTCAAGTAAGAAATTCACGCAATTGCAAGGCATTCGCTACAAAACCAACGCCTATTTATTGGGTACATTACCCACAAAAGGACAGTATAATCCTGCTTTCTTCGATTACCAAACTTACGAAACCTATCAACTTTCTCCAAAAGTGGGTTTGTCGTTTTTAGGTAATCTATCGCAAAATAAGTACCAGTTTTTCCCCCAAGAACAACAAACATCGTTTGGAACGCTTCAAATGCCGCTTCAGTTGCATGCCTATTTTAACGGGCAGGAAAAAGATCTTTTCACGACCTCATTTGGAGCATTTACGTTTTCCTATAAACCTATCCGTGACTTAACCCTGAATCTCGTTGCTTCGGCTTTTAACACCAATGAATCTGAAACATACGACATTATTGGTCAATATTGGCTGTATGCTTTGGCAACTGATGGCACAGGAAAAGCCACTCCGGAATCAACTTTGGGCATTGGGTCTTATCATCAACATGCCAGAGATTATTTAAATGCCACGGTTGCAAATCTGAGTCATAGTGGATCATATAAAATTGATCATCATTTACTGGAATGGAGTCTTGGCATTCAGCGTGAAGCCGTTACCAATCAGATGAAGGAATGGGAATACCGTGATTCGGCAGGATATTCATTACCTTACAATCCATCCTATATTCAACTTTATTCCAATTTAGCAGCAAATCTATCGCTTTATTCCACCCGTTTTATTGGCTATTTGCAAGACACTTACAAATACCGAAACAACGCAGGGTTATGGGTTTTTACCGGTGGATTCCGTTCCAATTACTGGACTTATAACCGTGAATGGTTAGTAAGTCCAAGATTAGCCATTGCTTTCGCACCACAATCGAGTAATTTTGTATTCAGATTTGCTACCGGTGTCTATTATCAAGCTCCTTTTTTCAAAGATGTGCGTGACACATTTACAGTAAATGGAAACACGATGGCAAAACTGAATCGGCATATCAAAGCCCAACGTTCTCTCCATTTTGTGTTAGGAGGCGATTATCATTTTATGCAATGGGATCGTCCGTTTAAGTTTACAGCCGAAATGTATTATAAACCGGAAGATCGAGTAATTCCTTATGTTGTTGATAATGTAAATGTTACTTATTTTGGCGGAAATACAGCAAAAGCTTATGCAGCGGGGTTGGATATGAAACTGTTTGGCGAATTTGTTCCGGGCACTGATTCGTGGATAAGCTTGTCGTTGATGCAATCGCAGGAAAAATTATTAAAAGGCGTTGATAATAATGGGAATCCGATTTACACACACTACATTGCACGACCCAATGACCAACGGTATAGTGTTTCCATGTTCTTTCAGGATTTCTTTCCTAGTTATCCGAGGATTAAAGTCAATTTAAAATTAATTTGGGCGGATGGATTGCCGGTGTCGCCTCCGCACAATCCTTACGTAGCTCCTTTTCGTACGCCTCCTTATCAACGTGTAGATATTGGCGCAGCGTTTGCATTGATAGACAAAAACCATCGTCCAAATGCTGAAATTTGGCGATTCGTAAAAGCTGCATGGATTAATCTGGACGTCTTCAATTTGCTTGATATTTACAATGTGAACTCTTTCTTTTGGGTAACCGATATATATAATCGACAATATCCAATTCCTAATTATCTGACCGGTAGGTTGCTAAATGTAAAATTCTCAGTTGACTTCTAATGATTAATTCTATAATGATCAAATATTAAATCATGAAACTATGATAGATGCATTGAGAAATCGAACGACAATTCGAAAATATACCGATCAACTCATCACTGCGGAGTTGATGAATGAGTTACTCGAAGTGGCTTGCAGAGCTGCTAACACCGGCAATATGCAAGTTTATAGCTTGGTAGTTACACAATCTGCTAATATCAAACAGGCTTTGGCGCCGGCACATTTTAATCAACCAATGGTAACTCAAGCGCCGGTTGTCATCACGTTTTGCGCTGATTTTAATCGTTTCAATCAGTGGTGCATACAGCGAGATGCAAATCCAGGTTATGATAATTTTCTCTCGTTTATGACGGCGGCTATCGATGCACTGTTAGTTGCCGAGCATTTCTGCGTTGCTGCCGAAAGTAAGGGATTAGGCACATGTTATTTGGGCACAACCATTTACAATGCACAGCAAATTATCGATGTGCTGCATTTGCCGAAATATGTTGTACCCATGATTACGCTGACTGTGGGTTATCCTGCTGAAACTCCCATACAAGTTGATCGGTTGCCTTTAGAGGGTGTCGTACATTACGAGACATATCAAGAATATTCGTCTGAAGATATTAATCGTATTTATGCGTACAAAGAAAGCTTGCCTGAAAGTCTGCAATTTGTGCATGAAAACAATAAAACAAGCCTTGCGCAGGTTTTTACAGACGTTCGCTATACAAAAGAGGCTAATGAAACATTTTCTTCTATGTTTTTCGATGTATTGAAAAAACAAGGATTTTTCTATCAAAATAGCGCTAAACAATGAATTATGAATCACAAATTAAAAGTGCTTGTTCTTTGTCTCCTCGTTGCTTTTCCCTCATTAATAATAGTAGGGCAAACATTTAATTATGAGGTGGATTTCAGTCATTTTCTGGATAATCGGGAATATACAAGTAATTATGAAATCTCGCAGACAATGCTTGGTGCCAGACTGAATGCTATGGCCGGCGCTCAGCTCGATTCCACTCAGGGATTTATGGGTGGCGTAAATTATCTTTACGAGTATGGTGACCTAATTAATGGGAATACACCTACCGTCGATTTGTTCTATTATTATCAAAAGCCTACGTTTACCTTTCTCTTGGGATCTTTCCCACGTCGTGGGTTATTGCATTATCCATTGGCATTACTTTCAGATACGCTGGATAATTACCGTCCGAATATTCAAGGTGCCTATTTAGAAAACAGAGGGAATTGGGGGTACGAAAATTTCTGGATTGACTGGACAAGTCGCCAACGTGCTACTGTGCGCGAAACTTTTTTGGCTGGTTTATCCGGAGAATTGAAGTATCATCTCTTCTTTCTGGATCATTATTTCTATATGTATCACAGGGCTTTATATGGAAGTTATGTACCTGGAGATGCTATTCGCGATAATGGAGCGTATGGATTGTTAGCCGGAGTAAATCTGACACCTTTAACAAATTGGTATCTGCTCTCGTTTCGTGTGGGAAGTCTGGGAAGTTACAACCGACAAAGGCCAATGAAGGATATTGATTTTCATTTCGGGTTCTTCTCTCAAATCCATGCTTACTATCGCAAATTTGGCATTGACGCATCGTATTATCGTGGTCAATCACTCAATGTGGCCTATGGAGATGCTATGTATCTATCAGGAAATTATGGTCGGATAGACTTTGCTTATCTGCCTATAAATAACCGTTTTATAACTTCGCGTGTGGCAGTTTGTCTGCACGATGTGGATAACAAATGGCAAAACTCCGAAATGCTGAGTTTGATTTTTCATATAGGACAAAGCTTCAAAAGTTACCATAATTGGCCAATGCCATAGATTAATGCTACTTTTTTAGTAGTAGAGAATGATGAAACGAACTCAACAATAGCGTGATGGTATTAGAATGTTATTAATATTCCTAATTTAACGTTATGTTGATGATATTTAACGGGAAAAATTTGCTTTTTGATGGACGCTGCCTTATTTTTGTAATGTGATTTTTTCATAGTATTAGATTTTAAGGTTAACAGAGATTGGGTAGTCGTGAGACTGCCCTTTTTTTATTTTTAAAATGATTCTTATCCATGGATTTCTCCCACGAAGAAAAAATTGAAGACAATCTCGATAGAAATGTCTTACAGAACTTTTAAAAATAGAGGGAGTAAAATCAGACGTTGAAGCGAAAATGCAGAATATCACCATCTTGCACCACATACTCTTTTCCTTCGATGGCAATTTTACCGGCATCCCGACATGCGGCATCAGAACCTAAACGTACATAATCATCGTATTTGATTACTTCGGCACGAATAAATCCCTTTTCAAAATCAGTGTGAATAATACCTGCGCATTGCGGGGCCTTTTGTCCGCGATGAAATGTCCATGCACGAGTTTCATCGGCTCCGGTAGTAAAATAAGTCTGAAGATCAAGTAAATGGTAAGCTGCCTTGATTAAACGCACGACACCGGATTCTTGTAACCCAATTTCCTGCAAAAAAAGTTGTCGCTCATCATAATCCTCAAGCTCAGTGATCTCTGACTCTATTTTAGCTGCCAGTAGAAGCAAATCAGCACCTTCGTCTCGAATAGCTACTTTTACCTGTTCAACATACGAATTTCCATTCAAGGCAGAAGCCTCATCCACATTGCAAACATATAAAACAGGCTTATTGGTCAACAAAAATAAATCTGCTGCCAATTGCTGGTCTTCTTTGTTATCAAGTTGGACTGTTCGTGCTGATTTTCCTTGTTCGAGAACGTGTTTATATTGCAATAAAATATCAACGAGCCTTTTAGCAGCCTTATCTCCACCTGTTTGTGCTTGCTTCTGCACTTTGTTGAGACGACTTTCTACGGTTTCCAAGTCTTTCAACTGTAATTCCGCGTCAATAATCTCCTTATCACGTACCGGATTAACGCTTCCGTCAACGTGTACCACATTGTCGTCATCGAAGCATCGCAACACATGAATAATAGCATCCGTTTCGCGAATGTTTGCTAAAAATTTATTACCTAAGCCTTCACCTTTGCTGGCGCCTTTCACTAATCCTGCAATATCAACAATTTCGACTGTCGCCGGGATTACCCGCTGCGGCTTATCAATACCTGCCAACTTGATCAATCGATCATCGGGGACGGAAATAACACCAACATTAGGTTCAATGGTACAAAACGGGAAATTAGCCGATTGCGCTTTTGCATTTGACAAACAATTGAAAAGTGTCGATTTTCCTACATTCGGCAAGCCGACGATGCCACATTGAAGAGCCATAACAATCAATTAAAATAACCTTAAACAAGAAGACAAAGGTACGAAATATTTTGGACACAGGCTGAAACTCGTTGACGATTGTTCACTAAATATATCCAAGATCAACGGCAAAAGTGTATCTTTGCACAAGCAAAAACACAGTAAAAATAGAATAACAAATCATTTACCTCTCATTTAACGGAGGAAAACATAAATACACTTTGACATGACTACAGTCAATAAAAAAGGCGTTCGACAAATGTTTGACGACATAGCATGGCGATATGACTTTCTCAATCATTTTCTTACCCTTGGCATCGATGCTTGGTGGCGTCGAAAAGCTATTCAACTTATCAGCTACAAAGAAGAAGCCATAATGCTTGATATTGCCACGGGTACTGCCGATTTAGCCATCAGCTTAATAAAATACAAACATCCATTTCAAGTCATTGGAATTGATATTTCAGAAGGAATGCTGGAGTATGGCAAAAAAAAGATTGAAAAATTAGAACTCACAGAGCAGATTATTCTGCAAGTGGGGAATGGTGAAGCATTAGAATTTCCTGATAATTCATTTGATGTAATCACAATTGGGTTTGGCATTCGTAATTTTGAACATCCAGAAATAGGTCTCTCGGAAATGCTACGCGTACTAAAAAAAGACGGAGAACTTGTGATTTTAGAATTTTCCCGTCCTAAAAGCACGATTCTTTGTCATTTATTCGACCTTTACTTTTGCTATGTTTTGCCATACATCGGAAAGTTATTCTCAAAGCACGCCACTGCATACACTTATCTTCCTGAGAGCGTAAAACAATTTCCTTACGGAGACAACTTTATAGAAATGATGCAACAAGCAGGATTCGTCGAAACAACCTTCGCTCCGCTTACATTGGGAGTCGTATCCATTTACAAAGGCGTAAAACGCTGATATCAGAGCATATCAAGACAACTGTAACGCTACTCTTCAACACTGAATAAAAAACAAAGAAGACATGAAGCAGCAATTCATAAAATGGTTCCATATTGTTCGTCCCGGCACATTATCAGCTGCTGCAGCACCCGTTTTCATCGGAACTATAGTAGCAACACAAGATAATTCATTTCATTTTATCACTGTTGTAGTGATACTTATTGCTGCCATTGCAATTCAAATTGCTTCCAATTTAATCAACGATTACTACGATTTCAAAAAAGGTCTCGACAAAGAAAATCGATTAGGACCGCAACGTGCAATAAGCGAAGGTACCGTCACACCTAAAGCTATGAGGAACGCAATCAGTATAATCATTATTATTGCCCTTCTGAGTGGACTTTACTTAACCGCAATAGGCGGTTTACCGATCATCCTCATTGGACTTTTTGCGCTGTTTTTTGCATGGCTCTATACAGCAACTCCCTATTCACTAAGTTATCTCGGCATTGCCGACATTTTTGTGCTCCTATTTTTTGGGCCAATAGCAACTGTTGGAACAACTTACCTGCAAACAAACACCTTTTCACAAACTTCTTTTTGGTTGGGAATGATCAATGGATCTATCTCGATGGCCATTTTAACCGTCAATAATTTGCGCGACATTGAAAGCGATCGCAAGGCTGGCAAAAAAAGTCTTATCGTCCGCTTAGGGAAACGTTTTGGAGAGTACGAATACCTTTTTTTGTACATTCTGGCATTCCCGTTTTTATGGATGACAAATTCTCCTCGACTTTCATATCTCATCATTTTAGCAGGTGGGTTGTTGTATCTTAAACTCAGAAAAACAAATGGGAAGACATATAATAAGATGTTGATCTTAACCGGATTGTCAAATATTTTATTTGTTCTTCTTTACTTGCTTGACGCCCTATTATTCAGTTAAAGAAGGCATAAATAGGATGAAACGAGCATGTAAATTATTTACACCCAAGAACATGCTAATGTTGACATGCGAGTTCCATATATCCATAGTGTAAAAAATAAAACAAAGTCGTATGAAACGAGCATGCATAAACAATTCGCCAATGACGATGAATGAGTAAGCGAGTTCCATATGTCCATAGTGTAAAAAATAAAACAAATTCATATGAAACAAACATATCTCATCTTGCTTTTATTTGCTTGCGTCTTTTTTCTTTTTGCAACCAGTTGCTCAGAATCAAAGATCGCATACAACACAAATGGAAAACTCACCTTTTCAACGGACACACTTTCTTTTGACACTGTTTTTACCACAATCGGCTCTACAACCGGAAGTTTCATGGTGTATAATCATAATTCACAACCAATTACAATTCAATCCATTATATTGACAAATGGCTCAACAAGCGGGTTTCACATAAATGTCGATGGTACAAACCCCACTAACAATGAAGTACAAAATGTAGAAATAAGAGCACATGACAGTATCTACGTCTTTGTTGCTGTTACTGTTAATCCGTTATTGCAAAACAATCCGGTGTTAATCGAAGATTCTATTTTATTTCAAACAAACAGTAGCAGACAAGCGGTGAAACTTCAGGCTTACGGTCAAAATGTAACCATCTTTCGGTCGAAAACAATCCATAACGATACAACACTTACCAATACAAGGCCGTATTTGATTTACAATTACTTAGCTCTTGACAGTGCAAAAACGTTGACGTTGCAACCTGGTACAAAACTCTACTTTCACCAAAATTCATCTTTAATGCTCAGAGGCAATCTGATTGCAGAAGGAGGCCAGAGCACAAATCAACAAATTATCATGCGCGGAGATCGACTCGATTGGCTTTTCCCTGATGTGCCCTACAACTACCTTTCCGGACAATGGGGCGGCATACAATTTCTGGGATCACAAAGCAGTTATTCGTTGAATCACGTCGTCATAACGAGTGGAAAAACTGCCATTGACATTCCAAATGGCACGACCCTTCATCAACCAACTGTTTCCATTGCCAACTCACGCATTCAAAATTTCGATTCATGTGGAATAACAGCTGTCAACGCCAATCTCAACATGTACAATACGGAAATATCGAATTGTAAATCGTATTGTTTATTCTTTCTTGGAGGAAATTATCTCTTAACACACAACACGATTGCGAACTATTATAATGACGTTTACACAGGGAAACAACGTGACGGAACCTCTTCAGTAATGCTCATGAACAAGCAGCCATTAACTTCTCAATCAACTATTTTTCCTCTTGTGTTCACGGCAAATAACTGTGTTATTGCTGGTTCTCTGTCGAATGAGTTATCACTTGCCGACACGGTGCAAACGAATGCATTTCAATTTCATTTTGATCATTGCTATCTCAAGTCACCTTCCATCAATTCCACCAACATGACTAACATCATTTGGGGAAAGCCACAAGATGATTTATTTGTAAGCACAACGATGGACAAATCATATTATAACTTTCAGCCTGATTCGCTTTCAGTACTGCGAGGAAAGGCAAATCCAAACATAAGCCATACATCACCCTATCAATACGATATGAACGGCATAAATCGTTTTTGGAACAATCTACCTGATATCGGTGCCTACGAATGGATTCCTAAAAATGGCATTCCAAATCCATAATAGATTTGACCGTTATTTTCTGCCAAAATCTGCCGGTATTTCTCCCCAACGCGAAGTTTCCCATTTAAGCAAACGGGTGG
>DAHXOX010000117.1 GCA_027364655.1 Paludibacter sp.
TCCGACACCAAATACTTGATAAAATCTCCCATAACCTTGCTGCCGATGGGTTTTTAATTACCGGCGAAACAGAGCGGGACATTGTCAAAGAAAACAACTATCAAGAAGTTTTTGTAAATTCGGCCATTTTTAAGGGACTAGACAATTTCAAAGACTGAACACCGGTATAGTGCATAGGGCATAGGGCATAGGGCATAGGGTAAAGTGCATAGTGTATAGTGTATAGTGTATAGTGCATAGTGCATAGTGTATAGTGTATAGTGCATAGTGCATAGTGCATAGTGCATAGTGTATAGTGTATAGTGTATAGTGCATAGTGTAAAGGGTAAATAATCAGACGATTATTCAGTTATTCAGTTATTCAGTTATTCAGTTATTCAGTTATTCAGTTATTCAGTTACTCAGTTATTCAGTTATTCAATTACTCAATTATTCAGTTACTCAGTTACTCAATCATTCAATTATTCAGTTATTCAATCCTTCAATCCTTCAATCATTTATCGACTACCATATTACTATGAAACTATCAAACGTAAAAGTCTCTACGCAATTACAGGTTGGCTTCGGCATCATTTTATCGTTCATTGTTTTGTTTAGTGTCATTGCCTGGCGCAATACGAATGAGATGGCGCAACAAACCATCGATATGTATAATCATCCGTTGGCGGTTCGAAAAGCCTTAAGCGCTCTTCAAGCGGATGTATTGGCTTATCGTCTCGAAAACAAAGATGACATGTTATTTGCCGGCAAAAAAGCTCAGCAGGCAGATATTTTATATGCAACTACTCGCATAGCTGATGCAGAACAACAATTCACCGTTCTTTATGATCATTATCTTGGGCCGCGTGCGGATATTGACGATGCATACAAGGCGTTTGTGATCTGGAAAGGGTTGGAAGCCGATGCGTGGAGGGAAGCCGAAGCCGGTCAGATGGCTGAAGCCTTGGCTCGTATAAGAAGCAACAGTGATCTTGGTAAGGCACGCGAACAACTGAACTTGACATTCAATAAAATTGATACGTTTGCTCACAACAAAGCAGATCAATTGTTATCTAATGCTACCCGACTTAAAGTGTCGCTGAACAGGCAGATAGTCATTTTACTTGCATTTATGTTGGTTCTATCGTTAGCAATTGTGTTGGTACTACTTCACAACATTCTTGGACCACTAAGAGAACTCAGGGACACGACGCGACGATTCAGAGAGGGCGATCTGACTGCTCGAAGCTCCTTTATATCCATGAATGCTTTTGGAGCTCTTTCAGACTCTTTCAACGAGTTAGCCAACACCATTGAAACAGAGTTGACACTGAATGAACATGCCGCGCAACTTGCCGGAGTGATGTTGAGCGAAGAAGATGCACATCGCTTTAGTCATGCACTGCTACTTGCCATGCTTCAACATACGGAAGCACAATTGGGAGCTGTCTATTTGTTAGACGAAGAGAAAGCAACCTTTGAACCTTTTGAAAGCATCGGGATGAATGCCGCGGGATACCATGCGTTTTCAGCTATCAATTTTGAGGGAGAATTTGGCTTAGCATTGGCAACGAAGAAAATGCAATTTATTAGCAAGATTCCCAAAGAAAGTCATCTTACTTTTTCTACGGTAAGTGGAGATTTCGTTCCGCGCGAAATAATTACCGTTCCAATTGTTGTGAAGGAAGAGGTGGTTGCTATGATTTCGTTAGCAGCCATTAGAAAATTCAGCGACAATAGCACAAGGTTGCTCCAAAGCGTTTTAGTGACACTGAATGCGCGTATGCAAGGTATTCTGGCTTACCGCAAAGTGGTTGATTTCTCCAAGCAACTTGAATTTCAGAATAGTGAGTTGGAGGCGCAGAAACGGAAGTTGGCGGCACAAGCATCGGAACTTACCGAGCAAAACGTGGAACTCTCCATGCAGAAAAAACAATTGGATGAAGCCAACAAGCTAAAAAACAGCTTTCTTTCGAACATGAGTCATGAGCTGCGCACTCCACTTAATTCGGTGATAGCGCTTTCTAACGTACTTACCCGTCGTCTCGCAGGCAAAATGCCGGAGGAAGAATTCAGTTATATCGGCGTGATTGAACGCAATGGAAAGCAATTATTGGAACTCATCAACGATATTCTTGACCTTTCGCGTATCGAGGCAGGCAGGGAAGAAGTTCACACTCATGTATTCAATGTGAATGAACTGATTCGTGAAATTGTTGAGATGATTGAACCACAGGCAACTCAAAAAGGCATTGTTTTACAACAAACTTCAAAAGAGTCGCTCCCTGATATTCGCAGCGATTATGATAAATGCCGCCATATTCTTCAAAACATTGTGGCAAACGCAGTTAAATTTACCGAAGAAGGCAAGGTGGAAATCAACGCCAAGGCAGATGGAGAATTCATTTGTATCGACATAACGGATACCGGTATTGGGATAAAAGAAGAATTTCTGACTCACATCTTCGAAGAATTTCGTCAGGCTGACGGAAGTAATTCACGAAAGTATGGCGGCACAGGATTAGGATTGGCTATTGCGAAAAAATATGCCAATTTATTAGGCGGAAACATTACGGTGAAAAGTACTTTTGGTAAAGGATCACATTTCACACTCAAATTGCCACTAAAAATGACGGGAATAATGTCGCAGGATGAAAGTGCTTCCATTATTCACCAAACTACATTGCCAGAAATAGAAAAGATGGTTGACGTAGCAACAAAAACCATTCTTCTGGTGGAAGATACCAATGCGATAGCCATTCAACTGCGCGATATTTTGGAAGCCGAAGGATATCATATCATAGTGGCACACAATGGACAACAAGCTCTTGAACAAGTTACCCTGCAAACGCCTGACGCTATGATCCTCGATTTGATGATGCCTGAGGTAGATGGCTTCGAAGTGTTGAGGCGAGTTCATGCGGAAAAAACTTCAGAACGTATCCCTGTTATTATCCTGACGGCAAAATATGTAACTAAAGAAGAACTTGCATTCTTGACTCACAATGGAATATTCCAGTTAATTCATAAAGGTGATATCAACAAGAAACAATTGTTGAATATTGTCACTCACGCTGTGATTTCTGGAACAAAAGAAGAAAAAGCAAAACCACTAAAATCTATTCAATTATCATTGGGCGAGAAACCTTCCGTGTTAGTAATAGAAGATAATCCCGACAATCGATTAACTATAAAAGCATTGCTCGAAGACTTTTGCCTTGTGATTGAAGCGGAAGATGCACCGTCAGGCATTGAAATGGCTTGCAAACATCAACCGCAACTGATACTGATGGATTATGCGTTACCGGGCATGAACGGCATAGAAGCGTTACATAAACTGCGCCAAAATATTGAGACACAAAACATTCCGGTTATTGCCGTTTCGGCCAGCGCGATGAAAGGCGATCGGGAGGATTTTCTGGCACATGGCTTCGATGGGTACATTTCAAAGCCAATCGATGGCAAGGCGTTTGAAGAAACAATTAGGAAGTGGATTGGGAGAGAGGATTAAGACTGAAGGCGTTAAGGCTGAAGGAATCTGACAATCTGAAAAGAATGAAGGAATTGGGAAGCGGAATAGTGTAAATACATAATAATAAATCTGACAATTAGCATATTATGAGAGATCATACAAAGCTTAGGGCTTTTGAGCTTGCGGATGAAGTTGCTTTAATGATTTATCGAGTTACGAAAGACTTCCCTAAAGATGAAATTTATGGAATAACCTCACAAATGAGAAGAGCAGCAGTCTCTGTCCCTTCAAATATCGTTGAAGGATGTGGAAGAAAAACTCAGAAAGAATACCAACAGTTTCTTGGCATTGCTTACGGTTCATTAAAAGAATTGCATTATCAATTCAGCCTTTCCCAACGGTTAGGATACGTTGCAGAAGTTGATTTCAGTAACCTAAACAATAAGCTTCTTGAAACCGGGAGGGTTTTAGGATCACTAATTCGATCTTTGGATTGAGCCAATTTATTCAGATTCCTTCAGCCTTAATCGCTTTAGCCTTCAGCCTTATATAACATTCTATGGAAAAAATTCTTGCAATTGACGACAACCAAGACAATCTGATAGTTCTCCATGCTTTGTTGATGGAATTTTTCCCTGATGCACAATATATCAGTTGTCAATCAGGGAGAAAAGGCATTGAGTTGGCAATTGAGAAAAACCCTGATGTGATATTGCTTGATCTTGTGATGCCCGAAATGGATGGATACGAGGTCTGCAAAACACTGAAGGAGAACGAGGAGACTAAAATCATTCCTGTTATTATTGTTACCGCAGCACGAACCGATAAACAAAGTCGCATCAAGGCATTAGAATCGGGCGCGGATGCTTTTCTTACCAAGCCGCTGGATGAATCGGAATTGATCGTGCAGGTACGCGCCATGCTTCGCATCAAGGCATCAGAAGATCATAAATTACAAGAAAAAGAACAACTCACCCAATTGGTTGCAGAACGCACCCGAGAGCTTGAAAAGAGTCAAGTCGCCATGCTCAATGTGTTGGAAGATCTGAAAGCCGAAAACGAATCGCGCAAGAAGGTTGAAACGGCATTACGGGAAAGCGAAACACACTATCGTACGCTGGCAAACTCAGGTCAAGCCCTTATTTGGACATCGGGAATAGATAAAAAAAACGATTATTTCAACCAGCCATGGCTCGATTTTACCGGTAGATCGCTTGACCAAGAATTAGGCGACGGTTGGACTGAAGGTGTGCACCCAGACGATTTACAATCATGCCTTATTATCTATAAAACAGCGTTTGATCGTCAAGAAAAATTCAGTATGGAATATCGCATCCGTCATGCTGATGGCAGTTATCGTTGGATTCAAAATAACGGTTCTCCGAGATATAACAGCGCGGGTGAATTCATTGGATACATCGGCCATTGCTTGGATATTACCGAACATAAGCTGAATGAGCAGAAAATAGTGGACAATGAGAAACTATTGACAAATATCATTGAAAATATTCCTATAACGTTGATTATAAAAGATATTAACACATTGAACTATACGATGGTGAATAAAGCCAGTGAAATATTGTTTGATGAAGACCGGAAAAATATTTTAGGAAAAAACGTCTATGACCTTTTTCATCTGTCAGATGCAGACTATTTAAATACTAACGATTTAAATGTAATTCAATCCGAAGTTGCATTCGACTCGGGTGAAAAAGAGGTCTATTTTAAGAATGGAAAGCGCAGAGTGATTCACACCATCCGTGTTCCTATAAAAGATGATATGAATCAGATTCGATCTCTTTTAGTGCTTTCAGAAGATGTCACCGAGAAAAAAAAGATGCAAGATGCGCTTAAGGAATCGGAGGAACTTTATCGCACGTTGTTGAATGCGTCACCCGAAGCCATCATTATTGTAAACACAGAACAGCGCATCGCTGAAGTTTCTGACAGAACGCTCGATTTATTTGGCATTTCCGACAAAGAGGAATTGAAGAATAAAGATGTTTTTCAAATTATTCCGCAAAGCGAGGCAGATAAACTCCAAGCAATGTTGAATAAGACATTGCTGGAAGGTCTGGTTCAAAACGTGGAAATTGTTCTGAGAAAACACGATGAAACACAAATTTCATGTGAATTGAGCACCACAATGATACGAGAAGTCAATGGCACACCGAAAGCCTATATGGCGATCTTACGCGATGTTTCAGAACGAAAAGAGATGGAACGTCAGCTTATTCGCACCGAGAGGATGGTGAGTTTAGGCGAAATGGCTTCGGCTATGGCACATGAGATTAACCAACCTTTGCTCTCTATTTCGTTAGGGATTGATAATCTTTTGATGAAAATTCGTCAAGCTAATGTGCTTGATGACACCTATTTTACCAAGAAATCAGGGAAAATATTTGACGATATTGCGCGCATTAGCAGGCTTATCGATCATGTCAGAACATTTTCGCGCGATCACGATCAGGAAAAGCCGTTTCCCATTGATATTAATGAAAGCGTTCGTAGCGCTGTTTCCATGATTTCAGAACAGTTCAGCCATCACGGCATTCTGCTGAAGATAACATGCGACGAGGACATCCCTGTTGTGATGGGCAACACGTATCAATTTGAGCAGGTGGTTCTCAATTTGTTGACCAACGCCAAAGACGCCCTCGAAGAGAAAAAAAACAAGGTACAACAGGATTTTGATATGAGCATTACGGTTAAAACCTACCATGATGACCGATTCAATTATGTGGAAATCGAAGATAACGGGATAGGAATTCGTCCAATTGACATTGATAAAATAATGCTTCCGTTTTTCACTACCAAAGAAATTGGTAAAGGCACCGGACTCGGGCTTTCCATCTCATTTGGCATCATTAAGGAAATGGGAGGAACATTACATGTAGAGAGTGAACCTCTTGTTGGAACCACGTTCAGTGTCCACCTACCTATTGTCCCTATACAACAAGAAATACAATGGACTCAACATTAAATGCAGCATGATTATGAATAAACTGAACGTCCTCATCATAGACGATGAAAAACGCTTTACGGAAGAGTTGACGGAGTTCTTGGAAAATTCAGGATTTCAAGCATTTGAAGCAAATACAGCCAGCCACGGGCTGTCATTGTTGAAAACACAACCGATCGATTTATTAATTCTTGATGTTCGATTACCAGGAATCGATGGCTTGGATATTTTGAAAGACGTGAAAATTACGTATCCCAATCTTGAAGTCATTGTGGTCTCGGCACATGGCGATATGGACACGGTTATTAAAGCCATGCGTCTGGGAGCATTCGATTATTTACGCAAACCGTTTCGCCATCTCGACATTCGTATCGCCATTGAACGGACTCAAAAATTTCTGATGTTACAGCGGGAAATGAAGCAATTGGAAGAAAAAAACTCACTGATTTCAAAAAGTTTGGAAGAACGCATCGAACGTCATTTTATTGGAGTCAGTCCACAAATAAAAGAGGTACTGGAAGAGGCGCTTACGGTGGCTAAATACGCGGATACCAATGTGCTCGTTACAGGAGAAAGCGGAACCGGTAAAGAGAATGTTGCACGCATCATTCACTATGCAAGCCAGCGAAAGAATGCTATTTTTTGTGCGGTAAATAGCTCTGCTATAACGGATTCATTGTTAGAAAGTGAGTTTTTTGGGCATAAAAAGGGATCTTTTACAGGCGCTATTACTGATAAAAAAGGTTTTTTTGAAATAAGCGATCATGGCACGTTATTTTTGGACGAAATTGCCGATATGCCCATGAATCTACAGGCTAAGATGTTACGTGCCATCGAAGAAAAGAAAATTACTCGGGTAGGCGACACGCACCCAATTGATATTGATTTTCGCATTATTTCGGCGACAAACAATCCGTTAGATAATTTAGTGGAAGAAAAAAAATTCCGACTTGATTTGATGCATCGCCTGAATACTTTCCACATCCATATCCCGCCGTTGAGAGAGAGAGTGGAAGATATTGAGCCGTTATTGCTCTTTTTTTTAGAAGATATTTCAAAGAAGCTCAATAAATCGATGCCAACATTGAGCAAAGGTGTGGTTGATGGTTTAAAAAGATACCCGTTTCCTGGTAATGTTCGTGAGCTGAGAAATATGGTAGAGCGAGCTATCATTTTAAACAAAGGTGGCTTGTTGAGTGTGAGTGACTTTCCTGTGAAAGGTAGTGACTCCGGCAAAACAAAAGACGTTGGAAAGAATATTGATACAAATGGCAATCTGAATTTAGAAGCACATGAAGAAGAACTGATTCGTGCAGCTCTGCTGAAAACGAACAATAGTCAAACAGCTGCCGCTAAATTGTTGGGTATAGAGCGAATGGCGCTCGTACGAAAAATGCAAAAGTATCAAATAACAAATAAGGATGCTCAAAAATGAGCATGATTCATTTTTGAGCATTTGGGTTTGTTAAAATAAAGTCCAAAAATAGCGATTCAAAAGAATCGCTATTTTTTTTATCTGATTTAATCAATTGTATATTTGTGTTTTATGACAATAAATAAGGCGTGAGTTAGATGAACTTTCTTTCGTGGCACGGTTTTTGTTTTATAGTACAACAACGAAGCAATTCACTGTTCATTAAGGATTGAATTTATTTGAGAAGCTATTAAATATTACGGTTATGAAAACTATCTTACTTCCCATCGCAATTTTGTTTGTTTCAATGTCTCTTTCAGCTCAAACAAGAGAGATTCCAGTTTTGAAAGAGGGAAATAACGTTATCCTGTTGATACCTGCAAAGCCACAGGTGAAACTCAACACACGACAAATGTTCGATTTGAAGCCTTTAACCGCTGAGATTCCTACTTTGCACGTTGTAGTTCCTCAAAATATGCAAAATGACATGGCAATGCCTTCATTTATCCAACGATTAACGCCCAACATGGACATGAATTTGCAAGCCATGTATCTTTCCGATCGTAAAGATCCGGCGCTCTCAAGTACCTTATCTATGTTGGTACCCGGGTTAGGTCAAATTTACAATGGACAAGTTGCTAAAGGTGTCGGGTTTCTTTCTGTCACGTATGGTAGTCTGGGAATGGCAGCCATTGCTTCTTCCAATGGGAATCGCTCGTTAGCTGCTGCCGGATTTGCTACAGCCGCTGTTGCTTACGTATGGAGTTTCTTAGATGCCGCTTTAACCGCCAACGCAATGAATAAACACAAAGGAATAATCGATATTTCGTTGAACGGCAAGGATCATTTGACCGCCCAACCGAATGTTTCTTCACTGCGAGATACAAAAGGAAATTTCTTACCCGGTTCAACGAACGCAGGATTGGCTATTGCATACGCCTTTTGAAACGCTGGTGTTAGATATTGATTTTGGAAAAATAAGTGAGTGAGTGATGATATTTTGAAACTTCTAAATTTGGTGATTATGAAACGGTTTCTTGTAAGCAATTTATTTGCATTGATTTTATTTATTATAGCCATCGTAGCCATAATGTCACTTGATCTGACTAAAGGATACTCGGCATTATTGATGTTGATGTTAGCTATTGGCGTTTTAGTTTATGCTGCCACAAGGTTGCTGAAATTTGAAAAAGAGGATAAAACAATACCTATCATTAACTTTGATCAGCATTGCATCGTAAACGAACGAACCGGTAAATTATTATATAAATTTACCTCTACAGAATGGAATCGCTTGACACTCGATGAAAAATACGATATTGCTCATTGGTTTACATTGACTTAAGACTTTGTTGAGCTGTTGAGTTGAAGAATTTTGTATGTGCATGCTTGAGAAGCACCAAGATTGGTAACGAGATATAACTGTAACATAGGGTTACGAAGAATATTCTTGTTGCCAATTTTTTTTTTGTTAGTTACTGAACTTTCGCAAGCAGTTAATATGCTGATTTACTGGGAATTTAAAATATATTAGATTTGATTATCAGAAGGTTAAACATAATAGAGCATGCTCAAAACTTTGGCTTTAGACCTCTCCCCTAGCCCCTCTCCGACCTCTATCCTCCCTTCGGAGACTTTCTCCAAAGGAGAAAGAAAAAGGAAAGATCATTTTTGAGAGGGGAACCTGACGGAGCAAGAGAGAAGTGTGGCATACATTTATATATTACATTAATTCAGTGCAATACACGTACGAAAGTTGAATTAGTTAGTTAGGCTTTGTTGAAGAATAGATACCTGTTTGTATGAGAATATAGCTCTCCTGAGTTATTCAGCCTGCTCAAGTTAGATTTGGGTCATTGATTTAAAATTGTCTGTAAAACTCCGTGAGGTTTTCGTTGATGGAATATTCTTCAGACGTTGTATTGAAATTTATACTTGAGCAACTTTGGCGAATTGATATTACGCATGTATTCTCCCAGCGTTTACTATTATTTTCAACAGGATATCAGCATGTTGGAGGAGTAACAACACTAAGATTTACTTCAAAAAAGAGGGATATGACTTTAGAAAAGAGAAATTTGTGAGAAAAAAACGGATAAATAGCCATAAAAATGGCTATTCCAGATGCAGAGTGCATGTGTCGAAGTTATATATTTGAATGGCAATATTTTACGAATAGAATAAAAGTATCTTTCTACATCAAAATTCAACAGAAAAAGTATCAGATACAACTTAATAAGAGTAATTTTGATGCGTCGAAGTTGGTTTGATGATTGAAATAGTGCATCAACGGAAGTGATGATGAGTTTTTGCAATTTCTAAATTTGATGATTATGAAACGGTTTCTTGTAAGTAATTTATTTGCATTGATTTTATTTGTGGTTGCCAGTGCAGTGGTTATGTCACTTGACTTGGCTAAAGAACCTTCAGCATTATTGGTGTTAGTTTTAGGTATAGGTGTAGTAGTTTATGCCACCACCAGGTTGTTGAAATTCGAGAAAGATAATAGAATTGTTCCTATTATCAATTTTGATCAACAACGGATCGAGTGTCAACAAACCGGCAAGGTTTTGTATCAGTTTTCAACAATTGAATGGGATCGTTTGTCTATAGACGAGAAATATGATGTATTACGTTGGTTTACATTAGCTTAAATATTTTTGTTGATTTGTGCTGTTGAGGAGAGGAACTTTATGCGTGCATGCCTGAAGTTCAGGATTGGTAACGAGAAAACTTGTAGTACTCATTTGGATTACAAAAGACTTTCTCGTTACCATTTTTTTTTGTTTGAGGGAGGACCTACAAGCTCAGATAAAGTGTGGCAAAAGGCTATTTTTGTAACAAAGAATGAATGAGTCGCAAAAGACTCTTTTTTATAGGCAGAAAAATGCTCGAAAAGTTTTGTACTTGAAAAATTTAGCGTACTTTTGCAGTCCGATTTATTATCCCAGAGAGTAAAATAAGGGTAACTCTTTTAATGAATGAGACAAAGTGAATTAGCCTGCACTTTGTAAGCATGTATCAAGAGAGCACCCGCTGAATTTAATTAATCATCGTGCCCATTTCTCCGTGTGATGAACGGAATGAGATGTGGTCAACAAATTATTCGTATGAATACGTTAAGTTATAAAACCATTTCCGCAAACAAGGCGACTGTTCAGAAAGAATGGGTAGTAGTCGATGCCACTGATCTGGTGTTGGGACGAATGGGTTCGAAAGTTGCTAAGTT
>DAHXOX010000149.1 GCA_027364655.1 Paludibacter sp.
CTTCAAGTAAAAAAGAATCAACACAATGTGTCAACAAATTCTTTTCATCAATATTAAAGCTATAAGAAGTTGATTTTCAGTGTTTGTTCATTTAATCATAGTAGAGAATCAGACAGTTAACAACTTGCGAAAGTTGAATTATTACTGTTAAGGGCGTATGAAATTCGCACCCAACGTCGGAACTCGTTTCATACAACTAATAAATGCTTAGAACCAACTTACCATACATTCAAAATCACGTTCCTGAACTTGCTGTAGAATTGACTTATTAACTAAGTGAACAACTGATTTTGTAGGTAAAACAGGACGAATCATCTCTTCTACTGCTTGAGTCGAATCAATCATTACCTGTTCTATTATTCCTCCGAAGGATTTTGCAAAGAGCGATGAGTTCATTCGTGAAAGATACGTTTTCCCATTGCTTTTTTGATACACGCTTACGCGACAAGGCATCATGGGAGAAATAACCCGTTCATCATCTTTTCCCAATATTTTACTCGCAAATATCGGTGAACATAAAGCAAATACTTTTATAGGTAACACTTCTTTCCCGTTGATCTTCATTGATTGTTGTAAATCGTGTATGACGGATATGTGCCACGATTTTTTCTCAATTTCTGTTGTCAACTTTTCGACTGTTTCCTCAAAACCATAATTGCTTTCACATTCTAAAAACATCGTTTCCATAAATTCGTCGTTTTGATTATTAAACTGCGAAGACCCAATTAGCATCATTTTAATAGGATCAGTCTTATTCCGAGTCACATTCTCAGGAAACAGACGTAAGAATCCATGTTGCTAAAAAACAGCAAATTACTATTTCTGAATCGATGTTTCACGGTAATCACAGATTCCGTTATTGTTTTTATCAACATAATTCGGACCATGACCTTGTCCACGCCCTAATCCGTTTCCTCCGCCTTGTCCGTTTCCATACCTTTGCCCCCGACCAACGGTTCCATTAGCATGGCGGGTTTCATAATTATCGCAAACGCCATTTTTATTGTTATCTACATAAGCCGGACGTGCTGTGGTTGCATGGTTTGTAACTACGGCTTTCCCTTTATTAGTTGATGTTTGCGCCATTGTTACGACGCTCATGGCCATGACGGCTAACGATAAAATCACAAATTTTGTTTTCATAATTCGTTCATTTTTTTTAAGTGATATGAAATTACCTACCTCGCTCAGCGACTAAATCGATTGCCATGTTGTCCACCACCTCGTTGACCTCGATTACCCGGGTAATTCATCGGCAAATCGTTGATAAAGATTTGCTGAAACATATCATGCAATTTTTGTTGTTGCTCAGGATTGCACTCTTGCTTTATACCCAGATAGTAACGATAAGTAATCTGTTTCAATGCTTGGTGTAATTCGCCGATTTCATCCGACAACCGATTGAGCAACAACGTATCGGAATTGGGCTTGCTCATTTCGTCGAGCATTTGTTTTCGCTTGTCAACCAGCGCCGATAAGATCATTTGAGCTTGTTGCCGAAAAGTACGGTTTACCATTCTAAATTGATCCATTTGTGCCGGAGTGAGTTGCAACTGATCACGAAAATAACGACCCGTGAATTTTCCTGCATCTGCTTCCACTCCCGGTTGACTTATAGTAGCAACATTTTCATAATTAGATTGATACACATGATAGCCAATTGTTGCCAACATAGTAAAATTCATTACCAACAAAAACAGGACTGCCCATACTAACCATTGGTTTTTACGTTCGATATTCATAGTGCGTCTCCTTTATTTTGCATCATAAAATGCAATGGGTTCAATCGTGGCATCGTCCAAATAGAGTAATTCTGTCGATGGTGCATGACGCACCTGAAGGGGCCGGTACAAATTACCAAGCAATACTCCCAATGAAATAGCCACACCAACGATAAACACAACGGTAACCGGACGAAAAACGGGACGCTTAGCAATGCTATGAGCCGGAGCATACTTTTTAGCTTGCATTTCTTCCAATTGTGACATGATGCGGGTTGCAAGAAACGGGTTCGAAGAGGTCGACTTCTCTTCGTTCATCACTTGTTCCACCACAGACCATCGTGCATACAATTCGGCACATGCCTTACATGCAGCAAGATGATCATCAACCTGGATCTTCAAATCGACGGATAGCGTTCCATCGAAATAGGCATCGAGATGTTTTTGACATGTTGAACAATTCATTTTAGTCGCTTTTAATAGGTTAGAAACAAAACACGTGATTTTCCTACGCTCAAAAACTATTCTTTTAACAATAAAAAATATATCACACTAATTTACTGTCGTTTATACCGATGATATAACTGTGCTAAATCCTTTCGCAACGTTATTTTTGCCCGCTGCAACAAGGCTTCTACAGCTCCTTCTGTCGTATTAAGCACATTGGCAATTTCGCGTTGCGACATATCGTCGTACTTGCTCAATACCATGGCCACGCGTTGTTTTTCGGGAAGTTTATCCAACGCTTTGGTAATCATTTCGCGCTCTTCATTATGAATAAACTGTTGTTCGGGATTCTCCTCCATAGCACTGTCGGAAAAAAATTGAACGTCCTTTTCTCTTGTAAAAAAAGAGTCCAACCGATCGAATATCGATTTTTTCTGCCGTTCTCGTACGTGATTTAGCGAACGGTTCACCGCAATTCGATACAACCACGTGGAAAATTCCGAATCTCCTTTGAACGATGCCAACGATTGATAGGCTTGAATAAAAACCTCTTGCGTTAAATCATCCGCATCCTCTTTGCTATGCACAAAGCCGATACATGTCCGAAATACCTGCGCCTGATGACGCTCCAACAATTGACGAAACAACGCCAGATTGCCGGAAAGTATCTCTTGAATCAACTCAGAATCGGTCATAAAGCAGGATAACGTTTCGGACACATGATGAATTTCCTAAAAATAGGCATATTTAAATTTAGACACAAAAATAGGAGAAATCCTACGCAAAACAATGAAAATTTGTGATGACAGATGCTTTCTTCCTTTATGGCTATTTTTTCCCGTAGAGAATGATTGAAACAGGAAGAAAATTATTTTGCCCGAAAATTTGGTTTATAATATAAACTACTTTATATTTGCAGTCTGATTGTAAAGGAAACATCGCATTCAGATGTGTGAGCTATCATACTAAGAGTAAATTCACTAATTAAAATCAAACAAAATGGAAACGAACAAATTTTCGGAACAAGAGAGTCTGGTGGTGATTCAACAAATGATTAATACTGCCAGAAACAGTCTTCATAAAGGCGTAGCAGACATTTTAATTTTTTGGGGCTACTTAATTGCTGCCACGTCCTTAATAATCTATTTATTGCAACATGCCCTCGTAAACTCGGGTTATGTGCAATATGCATGGCTAATCACTATTCTCGGATGGGTTTATACCATTATCAAAGTGCGCAAACTACGCCATTCTACCAAGTTCAAAAGCTACACCAACTTAATTTATGGGAAAATATGGCTGGCCTTCGGCATCGCTTGTGTTCTATTACCATTGTTCTATTCATTGGCTGTTTACAGATTTGGAGTGTCGGCAATATGGATCACCCTTACGCCAACCATTCTGTTGATGCAGGGAGTTTGTCTATTTGCAAGCGGTAGTATTTACCACTTCAAACCGTTTATGTATGCAGCCTTAGCATGCGGTCTGCTATTTGGAGTGTGTTTTATCTTCCCGTGGCAACAATTTCTGTTTTTGGGGTTAGGCCAAGTCCTAAGTTTAGTTATTCCCGGTCATTTGCTGAATAAAAAAGCAGAAAAAGATGTTTAAACCGCTCGATCCCCTACTTCACTCGGAGTTGCGATTGGCAATTATTTCCTTGCTAATCGGCTTGCAAGAAGCTGACTTTGTCTTTCTCAAAGAAAAGACGAAAGCCACCTCCGGCAATCTCAGTGTACAACTTGATAAACTGAGAGACGCGGCCTATATTGAGATCAACAAATCATTTAAAGGCAAAATTCCCCGCACCACCTGTAAAATCACGCCACAGGGTATTGCTGCTTTTCAATCCTATATCGACGCGTTGCAAAGTTACCTGAACCCGCAATAGTAGGTTGCCTCTGTCTCGTACTGCAATAGGATTACAGAAAAAGTAACCAAAAAAACAGGATTATGAGCAATTGACAATGAATTTGAAGGATTAAAGGACTGAAGGATTGAAAATGAATTTGTAGGTTAGCAGATTTATATTGCCTCTGTGGTTCCCTATTGCCTATTCCCTTCGCGGTTCCCTATTCCGATTCCTTCAACCTTAACGCCTTCAACCTTTAGCCTTCCGGGTCCCAATTGCCTTGCCGTTCCCTTGCGGTTCCCTATTGTTTATTTCAAACAAAAATCACTAACTTTGTTTTTTAATTAAAGAATCTACGTACGTAACTTTTAATCAATCCATAACCATGAATTTAAAATCTATCATTTTTTTGTTTATGACAGCTACAATGAGCCTTTCGGCATTAGGAGAAGCCTCTCAAAATCCTTTTTTGAAACCTTACAAAACGCCTCATGGCGCGGTTCCGTTTGATAAAATAAAAAACGAACATTACCTTCCGGCGTTCAAAGAGGGAATGCGACAACAAGATAAAAAAATTGCCGCTATTGTCAATAATCCGCAAGCGCCAACGTTTCAAAACAGCATCGAAGCACTCGAACATTCGGGACGATTGTTAGATAGAGTCAGTCATGTGTTTTACAACCTCCACAGCGCCGACACCAACGACGAAATGGAAAAGATAGCCGAAGAGCTTTCGCCCCTGATGACGGAACATGCCAACAACATTTCACTAAACGAAAAACTCTTTGCTCGCATCAAAGCCGTGTTTGATCAACGCGATCATCTTACGCTGACACCTGAACAAAAGACACTGTTGCAAAATACGTATGATCACTTTGCCGACAATGGAGCCAACCTGAACGAAGCTGACAAAGCAACCTACCGCGAGCTTACCAAACAATTGAGCGCGGCAAGTCTTCAATTTGAACGCAACGCATTGAAAGAAGTAAACGACTACTCGTTATTAATCACCGATCGTTCGCAATTGCAAGGTCTTTCGCCCGATTTTCTTGAAGCTGCTGCCGAAAAAGCTAAACAAAAAGGAGAAACCGGTTGGGTGCTTGATCTTTCGGCGCCCAGCTATGTGCCGGCAATGAAGTTTTTAGACAATCGCGACCTTCGCAAGAAATTATACATGGCGTTTACAACGAAAGGGACACATGGCGATGCCAACGACAACCGAGAAACAGCACGCGACATTGTGAATCTTCGTCTGAAAATTGTCAATTTGTTAGGATATAAAACGTATGCCGATGATGTGTTACGTCATCGCATGGCCGAAAACAGTTCAAACGTCTATAAGTTGCTAAACGAACTATTGGCAGCTTATAAACCCGAAGCAGAAAAAGAGTATAACGCCGTGCAAGCCTATGCCAATGCACATGGTGCAACGTTTACTATTCAACCTTGGGATTGGTCGTATTATTCCGAAAAACTCAAAGCAGAGAAATACGCGTTCAATGAAGACGTGTTGCGGCCATACTTTGAGCTTGATAAGGTCATCAACGGCGTGTTTGGATTGGCAACCAAACTATATGGCATTCAATTCAAGCCGGCGAAAAACATTCCCGTTTATAATCCTGAAGTAAAGGCATTTGAAGTATTCGATAAAGACGGAAAATATGTAGCATTGCTCTATACCGATTTTTATCCACGGGCAGGCAAACGTGCCGGTGCATGGATGACCGAGTTTAAAGGACAATGGATGGATGGGAAAGTAAACAGTCGCCCGCAAATCAGTCTGGTGATGAATTTCACGCGACCTACCGCTACCAAACCGGCGTTGTTGACGTATGACGAAGTACACACATTCCTGCATGAATTCGGACATTCGCTACATGGCATGTTGGCAAACACGCAATATGCCTCTTTGTCGGGAACCAGTGTCTATCGTGATTTTGTAGAACTACCGTCGCAGTTCATGGAAAACTATGGTACCGAAAAAGCATTCCTCGATCAGTTTGCCGTCAACTATCAAACAGGAGAAAAAATTCCCGCCGAATTGATTAAACGACTCAAAGCATCTGAAAATTACAACATAGGCTTTCTGTGTGTTCGTCAGCTCAATTTCGGATTTCTCGACATGGCATGGCATACGCTCGATCAACCGTTCACAGGCAATGTTATGACGTTTGAACAACAAGCCACTCAAAACACAAACATTTTGCCGGCCATTGACAATACCTGCATCAGCACTTCGTTCAGCCATATCTTTTCAGGAGGTTATGCAGCAGGTTATTACAGCTATAAGTGGGCAGAAGTGCTGGAAGCCGACGCGTTTTCAGTGTTCAGAAAACAGGGTATTTTCGATCCCGCCACAGCCGATTCGTTTCGCAGTAACATCCTGTCAAAAGGAGGAACCGAAGCTCCCATGGTGCTTTACAAACGCTTCCGTGGACAAGAACCCACTATTGATGCTTTATTAGAAGCTAACGGAATAAAAGAGTAAAATAAACTACCTATGCAACATAAATTCACCAAGCTCTATCCTGAATCAGGCGTAGAACTCACTCCATTCATCTCGAAACATTACGATAGCTTGATGAATTGGGGATCATTCGGACGTTATCATCAATTTATAGAAGGCGCCATCAAATCGTTACACATTCAACCCGTGCAAAGCATTCTCGATTTAGGATGCGGCACCGGACGAAACGCTTCGTTGATGTTGCCCTATTTAAAAAATGAAGGTCAACTCGTGGGGTTGGATTTATCACCCATTATGATGGCAGCCTTTAAGCAGAAATTTAAAGGAGAGGCTCACGTTGCTTTTGTTCAACAACGCATCGACCAGCCGTTTGACTTAAAACAATCGTTTGACATCGTATTCATCAGTTTCGTCATTCATGGATTTCCGCAAGAAGTGCGACAGGTTATTATAGACAATGCTTCTCGTCATCTTCGCAAAGGCGGAATCTTAGCTATACTCGACTTTGCTGAATTTGACATGGATACAATGCCGACATTGCACCGGTTTGTATTTCGTAAAATAGAATGTCCCTATGCTTTTGATTACATTGCCCACAACTGGAAAGCGTTATTGCAAGAAAAAGGGTTTGATCATTTCACCGAAAAGTTCTACATCAAAAAATATGTACGTCTGCTGCAAGCTGAAAAGATGTCGGAGTAAACTTGATAGTGCTGAGAGATAAATCAACTTGAAATAAATTAATGTTTCTATGACACGTAAAGACTTAGTGCCTTTGTGACTAAATCTTGTTTTATGCCTTAATAAAAGAGACTTATAGGTTGGCTCCCAACATGCAAGACTGCTTATCTTACGTAACTTCATGCCTTCCTATTTTCTCATCTTTATACGTTCATAGAAATGCAACAACAAAAACATTGATCTATTTCAATCGTTCACTTGTAGAAAGCAAAGCACTATCGCTTTGCTTTCGCTTTTGCAGGCATTACCTTTGCAGGAACAAAAAACAAACAATCAAAGATTTATAAAGTTATGTTATACACAAACTTAAAACACATCGAATCAGCAGCAGGTTTGCAACAAATCATCAGTGAAAACGAAAACGTTATGGTTATATGTGGCCGTATGGGACCCATGTGCATTCCGGTTTATGGCATTGCCGAAGACTTGGAAGATGAATACAAACATGTAACGTTTTGTGACATGGAGTTTGACAATCCCGAAGCGTTTGTCATTCGCCAATTACCTGAAGTGAGAGGCTTTATGGGTATTCCGTTTACCATTTACTATAAAAATGGCAAAGTAGTGAAAGCCACTTCAAGCATTCAAAGCAAACAACAAGTAAAAAATATTTTAGACACAGAGTTCAACGATTGATGATAAAGAAACAACTGATATGGAAAATGTAAGTTCACTATCCGATTTTCAACAAAAAGCAGAGAAACAAGACAAAGCCTTTCTCCT
>DAHXOX010000161.1 GCA_027364655.1 Paludibacter sp.
CGTATAATATACTGATAGCTAATAATGACGGAAATGCTGTGACAATGGCAGGCACTGCAAAGTTAATTAATGCTACCGTTGTCCGAAATGGGGGCACCGGCATAACCACCTTATCCGGCACTCCCATTGTGACCAATTCCATTTTGTGGAAAAACAAGCAAAACATTTCAGGCACCGCGGTTGTTACCTATTGTGCCGCCTCGTCTAACGAAGGCTCTGATCCATGGCCTTCGGCGGGTATAGGTAACATAGAACTCTTTCAACGATCGCCCAATTTCAAGACAAAGAGTAACTATGAGTTGTTGCTGATTTCTCCTTGTTTGGGGAAAGGATTACCCTCTGCCAATTCATTGTCAATGGATGCCAACGGTAAATCTCGTATGTGCAACAATACCATTGATATAGGCGCTTTTGAAAAATGGGACGGAATCACGGTAAGTGAAAATAGCGTTTCTAACCTCCGTACAAAACACCCTTACACGGTTGAAGAGTTGAAAACATGCAACAAAGACACATTGGAAATGTTCATCACTCCGTCAGGAACGTTTACTATGGACAATCAGACTGTCAGCGCAAAATGGTTAGAGTTATATCAGGATAGCATCACAAATTCACCTATTTTGAAAAATGGCACGTTCATTGCCGATTCCGTACTTTATGCACGTCGCTTTTCTAAAATGATCAACGGTCTTGGCGTGTGGAACTTCTTTGGTATTCCCTTTAATACAGCGCCACTCTCTACTATTGATGGCTCTTTAGTGGAAAATAGCGTTCGGATTAATGCGTATGATGAACATTTACGGGCTATAAATGGCGCGAATAAATCTGCATGGATTCATTTACAACCCGATACCACCACCCTGCATGTCGGTGTAGGTTACGCCCTTTCTTTCAATAGCAAAGTGCCGTTGACTGACATAGGGCGTACCGTGATTTTTTCATCAAAAGGAAATGGTGCACCGGTAACCTTTAATAAAACGACACAATCGGTGACTTTGCATGAAACTTCGTCCTCAACGCCGAACGGAGCACATTGGTACGATTGTGGCTGGAACCTGATTGCAAACCCAATACCTCAAACAAGCGGAATCAATAACGTATGGAATTCATCCACCGCCGCCTTTTACGGTGCAGCCTATTTTTATAAACCTTACACCGATAGTTACGACATTCGCCCAGCCTCCGATCTGGCAACCGAAAACTACGCCATTGCGCCTTATACCGGTTTCTTTGTACAAACTGATGTAAATGGTGCTACTGCCGAGTTTACGGCTGAGGAAGGGATGTTGTCTTCTTCTTTGCGTGCAATGGCATATTCCCAAACCATGGCCGGAAATCCTCTTTCTGACAAACAGTCAATTTATCAGTTCAATATTACGGGCGAAGGTGATTATGCCAACACGTACGTGATCTTTGATTCAAGGGGACATCGTGAAATGATTCCGATGGAAGATGCTCCGACACTTTCGGGGTTAACGGGGCGTCCTGCACTCTCGATGACCACTTCGACCGAAGGGAATATATTGGATTTGGCTATCAATAGGCTTCCGTTTATGGAAGAAAGTCTCGATGTGCCGATGAAAGTTTATCTGCCTTATGCAGGTCGTTATACTATTTCCATGCCTCAATCAGATACCATTGCCAAGTCAGTGATGCTACGCGACGAAAATGGAGCAATACACAGTTTGATCGACAATGACTACTCCTTTACCACCACAGCAAATGGCGTGAACAAACGCTATACGTTAATCTTTGAAAATAAATATACTCAAAACCAAGCATCACTTGGAGTCACTATTTCCCGGGACCTTCGCAACGTCACCCTTTCGAGCATCTCCGCCATCCAGCAACTAATTCTTTATGACGAAAGAGGTGAAACACTCTATTGTCAAAACCCTCTGAGCCGCCAAGCGAAATTCCAATTACCTTCTGAAACAGGTCTTTACCTGCTTAAAATAATCATTCCCGAGGGTGTGGTCACAAAAAAACTCATCAATCGCTAACGATCTCCATTTGCAATGACTATCAATCAATTGATAATCTATCGTTTATTTACCTTTCGCAATCTTGATGATTTTCCGCATACACGCTGAAATGAGGCATCGAAATCATCGTCCCACTAAATTTTGAATAATAAAGCCAATATCCCATTTTGAGCTAACTGTTTAGATGCTCAAGGAAGGTACTTTGTTCGTTGTTGACTCGCCTTTCATTCGTTGCTTCTTCTAAGATAATACATAGATAATACTAACTTGTATAGATGTGTATTATCTATGTGTCATGTATATAGTACCTCCACATTTACTCCATTTATAATTAAATTTAAATACGACTAAACAACGAATGAACAGCGATGAAGCAAACTATTTCTGAAAATGCAGCATTATCAGAAGTCGCAGGAAACAGGGAGCAGAAGCATTGATGGCTGGCTTGACAGTCAATGCTTCTTATTGTGAATTGGATTTTTGATTTGGGTAATTTTGCAGGTCAATAATGGAGATGTATGACCACCATTTCCGACTGGGTACCGATGCGGTATTGAGGTCCCCAAATGCCTAATCCTGAAGAAACATAGTAATGGGTATTGCCTTTTTTGGCGTAGCCGTATTGGATTTCGAACATATTTTTGACAAAAAGATTGCCCGGGAAAAATTGGCCTTCGTGCGTATGGCCTGAAATTTGGAGGTCAATGTCATTTTGTTGTGCCTCCTCCAGATGAAAAGGTTGGTGGTCTAATAAGATTTTTGGCAAATCAGGATTGAGATTCTTTACTAATTCTATGAGCGACTTGCGCTGGTTGTTGCTGCGATCGTCGCGTCCTATGAGGTAGAATGAGTTGTCGATCAGATGCGTGGAGTCAATCAGTATATGGATGCCCGAGCGGCTTAAATATTCGGCTGTTGCCCCTTTCGTTTCGGTGTAATGTTCATGGTTGCCATTGATGGCAAACACACCCAATGGTGCCTTCATTTGTTGGAACTCTTCCTGCATGTTTTGACGGATTATCGGCCTTATAGAGCGGTCGGAGACGTCGCCTGCCATGAGCACGATGTCGGGTTTTTCTGCATTGATCATGGCTACATAGCGCTGTAAGTTCTTTTTGTTGATAGAAAAGCCCAGATGGATGTCGCTTACAGCTAAAATCTTCAACTCCTTATTTTGTTTTGGTTTGTCGGTATGCAGATCGAGATTCACTGTTTTGGGATGGTTAAAACGATAATTGCCAATAAACATGGTGATTGCAATAGCCATAAGACTAATCATCATCCACCAATATCGATAGTTGTGCAAACCTGCCGGTGCAAAGTGCATCATATCGTTGGTGAATCTGACAGCATCAGCGATCAAAAATGAGAAAAGCAGATAAATCATCACGATCAAATAGGTATTTCCCATGAATGAGATAATAGACGCTAACTTGAGGGGCATCTTATAGCCAAACAACAAGGCTCCGATAAAAAATAAAAAGAATACGATGTTTCCACCGGCATAGAGTGGACGTAAAAAGTCGTCATTAGGCAAAACCTGACAACCTCGCCATGTGATATATAGGATGATAGACAATAATATGATTGGAAAGAAAGCGAAAAATCGGTGTTTCATACGTGAATAATTTGTTTTTAAAGGTCGTATGGAACTCGCATGTCAACTATTCTCATATCTTGGGATGTAATTTATATGCTCGTTTCATTTTGAATCGGTTCGTTAAATAGGGAGCTGATTACTCTCAAGCGCAAAGATAATCATCTTTTATACGCTATTTTGTCACGAAATCCTATTTCAAAATAAAAGAGAGGGAATACTTAATAACATCCGTGACATTCTTGACCACGGAAGAATCGGTAGACTATCATCAATTCGTGTGATCCTATGGAACTTCGACTGATTCCGCCCACAGAATAATCATAACTGTATGCCAAAAAGAGGGATTTACTCAAATTCACTCCGGCAATGAATCCCATTTCACTGGAGGTTCGATAAAAAGCACCTAATTGGAACAAGTCCGATTGATCATCTGCCTTAAAGTAGGTAGTAAAGTTCAGTTCGAGTTGGCGTTGATTTTGCACTTGGATACCGCATCCACCTACACCGAAATCAAGTGGCTGCTCAGTATAGTCTCGATATATAGCATATAGGTAATTAATGTTCGTTTGAAGATCTCTTTTTGGAAAAAACAGGGAAAAGATATTTTGACTTGATGCTCCAATTCGCAACGATTTGCTTGCTAATTCCGTTCCCAGATCGGCATTGTAATGATTGACTCTCACTAATTTCTGATAGACAAAAGGGTCGCTTTGCGTGTCGACACGCACTTTGGAAGGATCGTAGTATAAGCTTTCGAAACTGGCCGCAATGCCAAGATGCAGCCGCCAATCGTCATTGATAATTACTGCATAGGCGTAAGAAAGAGCAATATAAGAAGTTGTAGTGTACCCGATATTATCGGAGAAGGCTTTCATTCCAAATTGAGTATGCATGGGATCGAGATAAAGAAGACCTGAGGCAAAAAAGGTAGTTGGTGCGCCCGGAAAGTGAATCCATTGTTTTCGGGCAGCCATACTTATCACGGCGGCATAGCTGCTATTAATGGATGATGGGTTAATGTAATATGTATTGTCCCAATAATCGTTGATGTGGATACTCGTTTGAGTTTGTCCCGAAATCCATACTATGGAGAAGAAAAAAAAGAGAAGGCACTTTTTCATCTGATTGTGTATTACCGGAGAACAGTCACATAGCCGACTTTTGTTTTTGATCCTGTGGGGGACATATAATATAACACATAGAAATAGGTATCGTTAGGTACCATTTCACCATGATACGTACCATCCCATCCATCGGTTCCATCAAATAGAAGCAACCCGTTTCGATTGTACACCTTGATATGCCACCCTTTCATGAAAACATCATTGATGCCATCCCCATTGGGAGTAAACGTATTGACTTGGTTGTCATTCACAATCCAAATACGTTTCGTGGCAGTTTCAACACAACCATAGGGGCTGATCACATGTAACAGAATATCATAATATCCTTCTTTGGTAATTGTGTAGGTATGAACAACATCGTTCCCTTGTGCAGTCTGTCCATCTCCAAAATTCCAAAAGTATTGTGAGAAAGGAACCGACTCGCTCCAAACATGTAAGTTGGGATTATCGGTGGTTACCTCCGTGCGATCGGTCTGAATGGTATAATGAAACAGCCCAAAATAGGATGCAGTGAATTGCAAGGTATTAGTACAACCCGCCAACGAGGTTCCGATAACGCTATAATCGCCTGCCTGCTTAATGACAAGGCTATCGCCGGTGGTTCCGTTACTCCAGAGGTATGAGTTTGCTCCCGACGCGTGAATTGTCACAGAATCTCCTTCGCAAAGTTTGGGTTCTTTGTCTATAGATAAGACAGGTAACGGTTCGACGACGATCGTTTTTTTATAAACGCTATTACACGATGAGGTGGCTATGGTTAACTGTACTGCATAATTTCCCGAGTTAGCAAAGCGATGCTGAGGGTTTTTCTCCGTTGATGTTGTGCCATCGCCGAAATTCCACAAGTAGGTAAATGAACCACTTATTTCGTTAACAACCATTGCATTAAACTGATAAAGATGCGCATTGCAATCCATTAGTTGATATGTTATCCCTGTTTCCGGAATTGTTACTTGGAATGAATAGCTCGTTGTACAACCCAGCGTATCCGTCACTTGCAGGGTGACCATTCCACTCTGCGTGGTTGTCATAGTCTGATTGTTGAATCCACTCACACTTCCATTTGACCATGTCAGTTGATAGGGCGGCATTCCACCTGTCACGTTTGCAGTACAAATGGCCGTTACTTGCTTCGTGGTGCAATTGAAATCATTGGCAATGGACACATCAACAGCGAGAGGAGACGGACGTTTTACTTCGTAGATAAAAGTTGTTGAACAACTTAACGAGTCAGTTATGGACACTGTATAAGTTCCGGCCTGTATATGGGTTATATCTTTTGTCGTGGCTCCATTCGACCATAAGTAGCGGTATGGAGGTGTGCCACCCGTCACTACTAAACCGATAGCACCACTATTCGGGTCATTGCAAGCAGCGGCATCTTGTATTGAGGCTGATACTTCTAAAGCGGGTGGTTCTACAATCACAAACGTGCGAGTGATATCGCATGGAGACCCGTCGCTGATGGTCGCGGTATAAGTTCCTGGTCCTAAATTATTACGGTTGGTTCCCGATGTAGCACCATCGCTCCAGATAACCGAGATAGGAGTTCCGCTAACGTTGAGATGGATACTCCCATTTTGTGCACCGTGGCAGGTCACATTGGTTACAGTCGGATTAATCATAAAAACAGGTGGTTCCTGCAGATGGATTGAGACGATTTTTTGACAACCGTTAGCATCGGTTACCGTGATCACATAATCACCACCCGACAGATTATTTTGGTAAGTGCCACTTGCAAGATTGCTCCATGTTTCCTGATAAGGTGGAATGCCACCCGATATTTGCAACGAAATGGAACCGTTGTTAGCCCCATAACAGGTAATTGGCGTGGTATTGGCAATCACGCTGAGTTCGGAAGGTTCGGTAATAGTGACTGACAATGTATCGAAACAGCCCGATTGATCTGTTACGGTCAATATGTATGTTCCGGCATAAATGGAATCAATGTTTTGCAGGTTGCTAATATAGCCGTTAGGGCCTTTCCATGAATAGTTATAATGAAACACCCCGGGAGATGTTTCAAACGGAGTTCCTCCTGTTGCGTTAACAGCAATAGCGCCTGTTGCAGAACCATTACACAAAATATTGGTTTGATGGACTAATACAACGGTTAAAGGGGTAGGTTCCGTAATGGTATAGGTTGCTGTTGCCGGCGTGCAACCCACACTATCCGTTACGGATACACGATAGGTTCCCTGTTCCAGATTAAATAGATTTTGAGAAGTTGAAAAGGGAGTATTGTTCTTCGTCCATGAATAATGATAACTTCCTGTTCCACCTGTTACTGAAATGGCAATTGATCCATTGGCTTCACCAAAACACGTAATGTCTTTTTGAATTGCCGTGTCAATAGCAATAACAGCAGGCTCGGTCACGGTATAATTGGCTGAAAAAGGACAACCACCGGCATCATTTACAGAAAGAGCATAATTTCCCGGCGCTAACCCTGTGATGGTTGAAGCACTTGAAGTAAATCCATTAGGCCCTGTCCACGTAATTTTATATGGGGCACCTGAACTATAAGGAACGCCGCCGGTAATTTGAGTTTGAATGGCCCCGTTGTTAGCTCCATAGCAAGTGCTATTGGTTATGGAAACGTTTGGATTGATGGATGGATTGACTGTAATGACCACATTAAAATCCTTGCCAGCACAAGAACCGGAAATTGGCGTTACAGTATAAGTAACCGTTGCCGGATTATGGGTGATGTTGATTAATGTTTGACTAATTGATGACTGCGAAGCAGATTGTGCCGTTGCGCCGTTTATGGAACCTGACGGATTGACAACCGGCGTTGACCAAGTGTAGGTTGTTCCAGCAGGTACTGTGTCGCCACCGACAGAGTCCGGCAAAATGATAAAAGTTTTGCCGCTGCATATTACTGCATACTTTGACGATATAACGGGAATAGGTTGAATCGTTATTTGAGCAACATCCGATATCATAGTGGAACATCCGCCCGAAGATAGCGAAATGATGCAATAGTAATAGACAGTGCCAATGGTGGTAGCCGGTGGCATATAGTTATCGTTAGTTGCTCCCGGAATCAGCGTCCCGGTTGTATTATCATTAACACTATTGCTATACCATTGATAAGAAGGCGTTCCAGCTCCATTTATAAAAGCGATTGATAAAGGAGTTGGTGTTTCTCCTATGCAGACAGTGCTGGATTCCGGTTGGTTCGTGATGGCAGGGCCGGCATTGACAATTACTTCTGCTGTGGCTGAGGTTACCGTGCAGCCTGGACCGGTGGGCTGTGAGACAACACAATAGTAGTAACCTTTCCCTATTGAATTGGTTAATGGCGTATAAGTCTCATTGGTAGCGCCTGCAATCATGGTTCCTGACATATTACTGTTGATGGAGTTCCGATACCATTGATAAGCAAAGTTACCAACTCCACCGCTTGCAGTTACGCTCAAATTAACAGGAATTGCTGATTGACATACAGTTTGAGTAGCAAGCGGCTGTGCTGTGATCGTTGGATCGGATACCACCATGACTTTGGCAACATCGCTTGTGATCGCTCCACATCCATTGCCCGAAAGCGTTATGGCTGCATAGAAATAATATACTCCCGGCATTGTGAATGCAGGTGGCGTAAACGTTGAATTTGTTGCGCCGGTAATTGGAGCGCCACCCATATTCGTTGAGTCTTGCGTATTTTGATACCATTGGTAAGAAGCTGTTCCTGCACCTCCGGCATAGGCTACACTCAAAGGAGCTGTAATTGTTCCTCCGACACAAATTGTTTGTTCTTGTGTGGGTTGTGTACTGATGGTCGGAATGGAATTAACGGTTACTGAAGCCGCGTTGGAAATTATACTGGAGCATCCTCCGGTTTGCAGGGAAATGATGCAATAATAATAGGTGGTGCCAATCACTGCCGTTGGAGGCGTGTAACTGCTGTTTGTCTCCCCGCTGATCGCTGTTCCTGTCGTCGTGTTGTTCACGCTGTTTTGATACCATTGATATGTGGGTGTTCCCGTTCCATTAGCGTAAGAAACAGATAGGATTGTTGCTGCACCATCTTGGCAAACTGTGCTTGAAACCGGTTGATTAACGATGTAAGGTGCCGGGTTGACAGTTATGATGTATTTGATTGGGGTGCCGGAACATCCCTTTAACGAAGGGGTAATGAGATACGTAACCGTGCCGGAGCTTGATCCTGAATTACGAATGGTTTGCGCCGGTATTGTGTCTGAAGTGCCATAGGGAATGTATCCTGTAATGCCGGACGTTGCCGAAGCTGACCAGAAAAAGGCAGTTCCACTTGCATCTGCCGTTAATGGGACAGGAAGGGTTGGTATTCCCGAACAAACAGTCTGGGCTAACGAAGTATTGGTGAGTACCGGTACTTGCTTCACGACAAACGTATCTCTTGCAGTTGAAGAGATACCACATTCATTCGTCACGGTGAGAGATATTGGGTATGTACCCGGTGTGTTATAGAGAATGGCTCCCGGGACTGCTTTTGTAGCTGAGGAAGGCGTCCCTCCCGGGAAACTCCACGCATAACTCAAAGAACTTGTGTCAGGAGTACATGTACTGATGATTGCTGTCGGATATACAGTGGCGGCGCCACAATGATCAGCAAGAGGATTGAGCATAACCACAGGAGGCTTTTTTACCGTTATGGTGTCGGAGACCGATTGATTGCCGCAAGCTGTAGTTATTGACAAAGTAACAATGTATGATCCGGGATTGATAAATTGAAAAGAGGGACTTACAGATGAAGCGTTGGTTCCATTGGTGAACACGTAAGCAGATGATGTGCCACAATTTCCGGCTTTGTAAGTAACAGTCCAGTGGTAGCTAATCGTGTCACAAGATTTCGATACATCGGTAGTATTTGTGGTTGTCACATTTAAAGGAGCGCATCCCGCATTGTGGTCAACGGCAAATTGAAGATTCAATGGAGGTTCAACACATATTGAATACTTTATGGAATCCAATCCGCAATTGTTTCCTGTTTTCATTGTTACAATATAGGTTCCCGGAATTGAGAATTGCGGCATAATGCTCTGCGAACCTGATGTCCATAGGTTCGGATCCGACGAACCAAAATCGCTCCCCAAAACACCACTACTCAGAGTCACGCCCGTTGAAGGAGTAATGCTCCATACAATTTTCGGATTGGCAAGACACCCATCAGCGCTTGTTTGAGAAGCTCCCGTAGTCATGTTGGTGAACGAGATAGGTGTATTGGTACAAGTCGTCGATTTGGAGGCTTGGAAATCGGCCACAGGGGGTGTGGAAACATAAATAGGAACAACTCCGACTGCGGAAGTTCCACATGGGTTTGTGGCTACAATGTTGGCAGAAAAAGAGTTAGGGAACGATGTGTATCCATTTGAACTGTAGGTTCCACACGAAGAGTGTGTAAAAGTATGAGTTACACTAGGAGGTGGAGGGTTATTAAAAACTTGTGGAGCAGAACCATCATTAAAAGTAACGGTGTAGGTGGTTCCAGGAGGATTATTGTCAGTGCCTGTGATGGGAAAAGTTAATGTACTATTGCTACAGATATTGGTATTACCGGGGTTTCCTAAAGAAACCGCCGGATTGGAACCCACAAACACGGTGTATTTTTTAGCAATAGTGCAGCCATTTTGTCCGGGAATTGTGTATGTCAATGTCCATGAACCAACAGTATAAGTATGCGTAACAGAACTCCATGTAGTTGCAAAAAAGTCAGGAGATCCATCTCCCCAGCTTATCGTGTAATTGGCATTGGTGGCGGTGGTTGTCGATGCATTGGTAAAAGTGATGGCGGCATCGGAATTACTGCATGTTTTAAAGGTTAGTTGTCCATTAAATATCACAAAGCTCGCTGAGGAATTTAAGGTAGCATCCGGTGCTTGATGTAACGTGATTTTCTTCTGAATTGATTGTGTGCAATCGGTCATAATATCGGTGACAGTCAGGGTTACATTAAACGATTGAGAGCCATTGCCAGGAGCTGAATATTGATGAGTTGGGTTAGGATCAGTAGAGGCGATGGAATCGCCAAAGTTCCACACATAAGAGCAGGAATCTGTGCCTGAGACAGAAGAAGTAAACTGGACAACATTGCTCGAGCATTGGTTGTCGGTAAATGAGAAATCAATTACAGGCAACGGATTTACGGTCAAAGTGGCAGATGTTGAGCATCCACTGTTGTTTTTATAGGTAATCGTAGTTGTTCCTACTGCAAGAATTTTCACCAGTCCGGCACTATTGATTGTGGCAACGGCTGTGTTAGAAGATGTCCAAGGTGCAGTTGAAGCTGGCGTCCCGGAACCACTTAATTGTAAAGTGTCTCTATCGACGCAGACGTCAAGTCTTCCCGAAATTACAGGTGTGGCATTTACCGTTATTGTTGCTGTTTGCGAAGAGATGGGTTGAGTTGTATTTGTCTCATCCGTTACGCTAATAAGTGTATAAGCGTAGGTTCCTGCAGTTTTGGTGGGAACACTTACCGTTACGCTGTTGCCCGAAGTTGTTGTAACTATTTGATTGGCACCATTATTTATTTTGTAGGTAAAGGTATAAGGCGCTGTGCCATTGGTAGCAGAAAACGTCACAACTACATTGGCGCTATTTTGGCACACGGAAGTAGTGCCTGTGAGGGTTGCCGATATGCCGCCGCTGGTTTGCCCACTGCTCGCATTTAACGTAAAATTGTTTGAATCCCTTCCATGATCTCCTTCGATGGCATAAGTAGCCAGAACATTATTCACAAGGGCAATGATGATGAGAAATGTGAATTTGAAAGACGCTTTCATCTGATTTGTAATTTGATTCTAAAGGTCAAATAGGACTCTATATCAAATGATAATCATTTCTTTGCATGATACATACGGAAATCTTGCCATGTTCGTTTCATGCAATAAGATCATTGTATTTGCCATGCAATTGATCTTCTACAATCGCCAAAATAGCCGTACATGCTCAAAATCACCTCAAATATATGAATTGTTTTTAAATAAGCCATAAAATCACAATTATATTTTCAATTTACACGGTTGAGAATAGAATATAGCAACTTAATAAATAGTTGATATACAAGGATAAATCCAAATACTTCCGAAATCATTATCATTTTATTTCCAAAAAACCATAGGTTAAGCATAAGAAACGTGCTTTTTATGTGGTCTTCCTATCACGAAGAAAACTAGAACAACTTTCGGGGAATCATAACAAACTTTCAAAAGAAAACTGCACGAAATTTACAGCTAACTTTTAAGATATAAAGCAATATGGATATCCAAAGAGGCTGCCTCAAAACAGCCACAATTGTATGTTTTTATCTTCTATATAGGCCTTGACACAAAGAAAGTTGTTGACTATATGCACTCTCTACAAGAATCGCAAAATCGCTTGCTTAAAACAAAAAAAGCTATCCTTTTGAGACAGCCTATAAAAATTAGAAATTCGTCGACCGTAAAAGGTCTACTGATTTTTGAGCCTTTCACCGAATTTGTTCCTATTTGTGAAGATTTAGATTAAAAAGTGGTTTGAAAAAGAAGACAAGATAAATCCATTTCGTCAAAATCAATGTAACTTGCTCTCTTCTCAAAAAAAACACAACTCGAGTTTAGTTTCAAAATTTTCTGTTCTCACAAATTATCGCATTTAACGACTGTGAGAATGTTCGGATTCTTTTGCTTTCAACATTTTCATAAAGTATCCACCAACAACAGAACGAGCCTGAAAGCCAACCTGACGAGCGTTGGTGGTTTCATACCAATCGGTCATTGGGACTCTGGAGGTTGTTTCATCAAAAGCGCGATACACGGGATCAATTAGTTTCTCAAACGTGGCTTTATCGGGAGCCATAGTCGCCGTCCACATAATCCAGTCCGATTTTGTGTATGTTTTCCGACTGTCAAGGGGCAATCCATAATTATTCTGTTTGGTTAAGTAATAGGCAATTTCTTTTTGTGCTATTTCTTTTGGGAAAACATTTAATTCTAATAACTGATCCCAAACCAAATTGTATTTTTGGCTCCATGTCCCGTGTTGATCAAACGTCAGACGGTAATGATCTCCATCCTGATCCATCTCCACCCATTTTCTTGCCATAACTCGCTCTGTATCAAGATATTTTGTTGCAACATCTCGTTCGCCTAACATTCCAGCTAATTTGCCATAAGCGGCAATGCCAAGAATGGCTTTAATGGAGAGGTTTGCATTGTGAGCAAAATGTCCGGCAAAATCATCCGTGCAAAGCTGATTTTCGGGGTCAAGTCCATTTTTGAGCAAATAACCCGCCCAAGTGCTAAGCATTCCCCAGTGTTTTTGCGCATAATCGGCATTTCCTTCAACCTGGGCAATGGCTGCCGCTAAAATCAACATATTCCCCGATTCTTCAATGGGCATGCCATCCCGTAGGTTTGACCATTGGCAATGGGATAAGTCCCCATGTCATGCGGTGCAAATGGTTTGTTCCATCTTCCACTTTCACAATATTTAAAAATAGAATTCATCATTCCTTGTAACAATGCAGAATTGTAATAGAGAAATAGTGGCGAGGATGGATAGGTTACATCCACGGTGCCAATGGAACCGTTACTGAAATTCTCTTTCGAGAAGAAAAGCAACTCTCCGCTTTTGTCTTTAACCAATTTATGGGCAGCTATGGATTGACGAAAAGCCAATGCACATAAATCA
>DAHXOX010000171.1 GCA_027364655.1 Paludibacter sp.
CCATTAATGAGTCCAAATAAAAAGTACAAGGAAGTAACCTTTTACTCGGTAGGTTGGGGACTATTTATGGCTGTCCTTTTTTCGGCTGCCGCTGCCTATCTTGGACTGAAAGTAGGGCAGGTATTTGAGGCGGCTATTCCTATTGCCATTATAGCGGTGGGACTTTCTACGGCTTCAAAACGCAAGAATGCTCTTGGTGAAAATGTGATTATACAGTCTATAGGAGCTAATTCGGGTGTCATTGTAGCCGGCGCTATCTTCACCTTGCCTGCGCTTTATATTTTGCAAGCAAAATATCCCACGATGACCGTTTCCTTCATGCAGATATTTTTAAGTTCTGCTTTAGGAGGAATTTTAGGAATTCTTTTTCTCATTCCTTTTCGAAAATATTTTGTTGCTGAAATGCATGGAGAATACCCATTTCCCGAAGCAACTGCTACCACGCAAGTGTTAGTCTCAGGAGCAAAAGGAGGGAATCAGGCAAAGCCATTGGTGTTTGCAGGAATTATTGGTGGAGCTTATGATTTTATTGTTGCCACGTTTGGGACTTGGAGCGAAGTCTTTTCAACGCGCGTTATTCCGTTAGGTGAAACCATTGCCGACAAAGCAAAGTTGGTATTTAGTCTCGATGTTGGTGCTGCTATTTTGGGACTTGGCTACATCGTTGGCTTACGCTATGCAGCTATTATTTGCGCCGGTTCTGCACTGATCTGGTTTGTTATTATTCCATTGTTGCCACTAATTGGAGATGGCACATTGCACATGTTAATTCCTACATATATTCCTTCGGCAGGTGGTATTTCATCCATGAGTGCCGAAACCATTTTCACTACATTTGCCCGTCATATTGGTATTGGAGGCATTGCAATGGCCGGAGTGATTGGCATTATTCGTTCGTGGAGCATTATTGTAGGCGCCGTGGGATTGGCAGCGCATGAAGTAAGCGGAAAGTCGAAAGATGCCAAAGAGAAAACATTGCGAACTCAGCGCGATCTTTCAATGAAAATTCTAGCTTTTGGCGTGATCATGGCATTGATTGCTATTTTTGTGTTCTTCTTTTTTGGCGTGGTTCATAATCTGTTATACGCTTTAGTTGGTTTGGCGGTGATTGCAATTATCGCGTTTCTGTTTACAACGGTGGCTGCCAATGCGATTGCTATTGTGGGAACAAATCCTGTTTCGGGAATGACGCTGATGACATTGATTTTGGCTTCCGTTGTGATGGTTGCGGTAGGGTTGAAAGGTACCGCCGGCATGGTTGCTGCTTTAGTTATGGGCGGCGTTGTTTGTACGGCATTATCAATGGCCGGAGGTTTTATTACCGACTTGAAGATTGGCTATTGGTTAGGTAGCACGCCTGCTAAACAGGAAGGTTGGAAGTTCTTAGGTACGTTGGTTTCAGCTGCTACTGTGGGGGGTGTGATGATGATTTTGAACAAAACCTACGGGTTTACAGGCCCAAATGCGTTAGTCGCCCCTCAGGCAAATGCAATGGCTGCCGTAATTGAACCGTTGATGTCAGGTACGGGAGCGCCCTGGTTTTTGTATGGTGTTGGCGCATTGATTGCTATTTTATTGTCGGTTTTTAGGGTGTCTGCTTTAGCCTTTGCTTTAGGAATGTTCATTCCTATGGAACTGAATGCTCCGTTGTTGGTAGGTGGAATGATTGCTTGGTTTGTTTCCACGCGGTCAAAAGATGAGGCTTTAAATACATTGCGATTTGAAAAGGGAACTCTGTTAGCCTCTGGGTTTATCGCAGGAGGAGCTTTAATGGGTGTCGTGAGTGCAGCGTTACGATTTGGTGGAATTGATTTTACCAGCAAATGGGCAGCCAGTCAGGGCGCCGAATGGCTTTCATTGCCCATGTATGGAGCTTTAATCGGTTATTTGGTTTGGGATTCCATGTATGTTAAAAAAGAGAGTTCATTAAAGAAATAGATCAAACTTCATACATCCTTTAAAAACAAAATCATTTTAGTATGAAAAGTGGTATTTATCTCTTACTTATCATGTTATCAATTACCTCATGCAATCAATATAAGTTGGTAAGCATGTCGGCAATACAAATACCTGTCGATAAAAGAGCTGATGCAATCCAAGATAAAAAAATGGTAGCTTTATTGAAACCTTATGCAGATTCGAGCGCTAAAGTTGCCAATACTGTGATCGGATATTCCGATCAAACAATGCGTGTGCAAAGCCCCGAAGGATTGCTTTCCGATTTCTTTGCCGATGCCGTGTTGTCGTATGTAAAACAATATTACCCTGCCGATTCGGTTACTATTGCCGTGACAAACGTTGGAGGGTTACGAAATCCTATTTTCAAAGGTCCTATTACCATTGGCAAAATATATGAATTGATGCCGTTTGAGAATTCATTGATGGTGCTTTATCTGAAAGGAAGCGCAGTGCAGCAAATGGCTGATAGTGTCGCAAAATACGGAGGCGCTGTTGCCGGTATTCGCTTTGGAATTAATTCAGGCGGAAAAGCCATAAATATTTTGGTAAAAGGAGTTCCTTTGCAAGATAACCAAATATATGCCATTGCAGCTAACGATTATATTGCCAAAGGGAACGATCATTTTGACGCGTTATTGCAAGCCGTTTACGTCAAAACGTATCCGGTTTCATTGCGCAGGTTGATCATTAAGTACATTCAGCAGGAGACGAAGCAAGGACGAACGATACACCAATCTTTAGATGGAAGAATTTATGAAGACAAGTAAAGCTTTATTTTTGTTTGCTGTCTTGATGTTGATTGCATCCTGTTCCACGCAAAAAGAATTAGTAGTGTTGTGTACCAACGATACACACAGTCAAATATTACCAAATGATGACAACAAAGGGGGATATGCTCGCATTGCCGGAATTATTGACACCATTCGGGCGCATCACCGCAATGTGATTCTGCTCGATGATGGTGATTTTTCGCAAGGAACCGTCTTTTTCAATCTTTTCAAAGGGAATGTCGAGATTGCCGGCATGAGTTTGGATCGTTATGACGCTGTCACGTTAGGAAATCATGAATTTGACAATGGCGTTGATAGTTTGGCAAAACACTTGAAAAAAGCGACCTTCCCTATTGTCAATGCCAATTATGATGTTTCCAAGACAGCGCTAGCTTCCATCGTGAAGCCTTATGTGATTATCAAAAAAGAAGGATTGAAGATTGGTATTTTTGGATTGGGAGTAAGCCCCGATCATTTAATAACCGATGCGAACTTCAAGGGGATTCGCTATCTTAATCCTATTGAACGTGCCAATGAGATTTCGGAAATGTTGAAAAAGAAAGAAAAATGTGACATGGTGATATGTGTTTCTCATTTGGGAACCGACCATAATGCAGCGTTCTCTGATTGGACTGTGGCGAAAAATTCTCGTTACATTAACCTAATCACAGGCGGACACTCGCATCAGATCATCAACACCAAAGTACTCAATGCGGTTGGTGATTCGGTTCAAATTATTCAAGATGGCAAATCTGGAGTTTTTATCGGGCGAGTGAATCTGCTGTTTAAAAGAAAATAGGCTATGATTACTACTTCCATGTGATTTTGAGTCAACATGTTTTCATCCTTTTGGTGATAAATGGGTTGCAAATCAATATCTGTTTCAACTTCCGAAGTAGGGCTTCTATTTCACGTATTATATTGTACAACAGTTCTTCATAGTCAGATTCTAATGTGGTGCGTAGAAAACGCACGCTACTTCTTGCATTTATATCCAACTCAGTTTTTATTGACCATTTAATGTAAACGGAAGTGGTTGTTCCTTTCCTTTTTTCCCGTTTCTTGTTGTCATAAGTTTTAGTCAGAAGTTGTCAATTCTTTTAGCAATTTCATCATAAGTGGGATGCTCGTGATATTATATTTAGCTAATGAGGGACTTGAGCCGATGCGAATAGTATAGGCATTTTTCGGTAGAGTTTTGAATAGAAATTCATCGGTTCGGTCGTCGCCTACTGCAAGTATAAAATCGGGATGCATTGATTTTAATAAATAGTTAGCGGCTCCTCCTTTGTCATATCTGCCACTTTTAATTTCTAAGACTTTATGCCCTTCGAGAATTTCAAAATCTGTTTTGTGACGAATCAATTCTGCCAGTTTGTCGCGCAATTCATGAAGCCGTATTTTCGCGTTGTCCGAATCTGCATTTCGGTAATGCCATGCTAAACTGCCTGTTTTCTCTTCGATAAAGGTGCCTTCGCATCGATTGACAAATTCGGTAAGTATAGGTCTGATGGTCTCTTTCCATGTCGTGTCAGTTTTGATTGTTGATTTCCATTCTTTTCCGGCTACTTTAATAAAATAACCATGTTCTGCTACCAATGTGACGTTAGTATTGGCAAATTGTTGATCCAAAAATTCTTTGTTTCTCCCGCTAATAATCACTATTTTATTTTTCTGATCAATGGATAATTGGCGAATTACTTTTAGAGTATGTTGTGTGATGGTAGCTAATTCAGGGAATTTGGCAAAAGGCACTAATGTGCCGTCATAATCGAGAAATAAGATGCGATGATTTGCATTTTTGTAATTGGATACAATGTTCTCCGTAATAATCTCGTCTATGAATGTCGTTTTCATGGAATGTTGTTGTTGCTTGATATCAAAGGTTTGATTAAAAAAATCGAATGCCCAAGAAAACACATTATAGTGTATAATTCGGTATTTCATTTTTTCGAGTCGTTCGTGTTTTTCTGTCGGATCCATTGTAAGTGCTGTAGCAATTGCTTCTGCCATTTCAATATGATCGAACGGATTAATGAGAATCGCTTCACTCAACTCATCTGCCGCACCGGCCATTTCACTTAATATTAAAACACCTTCATTTTCCACTTGACAAGCCACATATTCTTTGGCAACAAGGTTCATGCCGTCGCGCAACGGGGTGATGAGTCCAACATCGCTTAAGTCGTAAAGAGCAACAAGTTCATTGAATGAAAGGGATTTGTATTGATAAACAATGGGTCGCCACGACAACGAACTATATTTCCCGTTGATGCGTCCCACGGTTGATTCAATTTCTTTCTTCATCTCTTTATATTTCTTGATTTGATCACGTGAAGGAACCACCACAAAGTTGAACATCACCTTGCCATGCCACTGCGGATATTTTTCAAGAAAAGTTTCGTAGCCGGCAAGCCTTGATAGAAGCCCTTTGGAGTAGTCGAGTCGATCGACGGAGAAAATCAGTTTTTGACCTGATAGAATTTCTTTAACTTTTAGCTTCACTGTGACGGTTTTCTTTTTGAAGCAAGCAGTATTGAATTTTTCGTAATCGATGCCAATAGGAAATGCTTCTGCTTTCACCAATTTATGATGCGTGTAAATGACATTTTGACGACATTCGTAACTGGTTGTTCTTTTCACACATTTGATAAAATGTTGAGTATAGTCGTGTGTGTGAAATCCCAACATATCGGCTCCCAGCATACCATCGATGATAGCTTTGCGCCAATCACGTGGTAATAATCTAAATAATTCAAACGACGGAAAAGGAATATGGAGAAAGAATCCAATTGTTGCATCAGGTATTTTTTGACGGATCATTTCGGGCAGCAGGAGCAATTGATAATCGTGAATCCAAATAAAATCTCCGGGTTTAATAATCTTGATCAATTCGTCGCAAAATTGTGCGTTGGCTTCGCGATAGGCTTCATAATACGTTTCGTTAAAAACACAATAGGATGGGAAGTAGTGAAACAAAGGCCAAAGCAGATCATTGCAAAAACCGCCGTAGAACAATTCGTTGGTGCGTTGAGAAATTTCGACGGGAACAATCTCAAAATGTTCATTTTTAATTTCTTTAGCGTTAGATGTTTTAGGTAAGTTATCTCCAATGCCTGCCCATACAATCTTGCTGTCGATAAATTCGCTTTTTGTTTGCTGTAATTTTTCTGATAGTGCAAGTATGGCAGATACAAGTCCGCCTGAATTTTGCACAGCTTTATATCCCTTGTTGGTTTTTGTAAACTTAAAAGGAAGCCGATATGCGGCAATGACTAACCGTTCAAAGTGTGTGATCTTTTCCATATTTTTAGTTTTTGTGATATAGAATAGACAAAAAAAACATTTCTCTTTCTTGTCTTTTTGTGTTTGATGTCAAAATCGAATACATGTGTGTAATCGATTGTTTCAATGATCTGAATGTACAAGCGATGATAAATCGTGCTTGAACAATTTGAGTTGAGCAATAAGGTCTCCGTAGGTTATGGTCGAATAAACTTCGAGCTAATCCGTTCTTTTGAGAAAAGTATTGCCGTGTTGATCAACGCTAAGTGAGAATAGGCTTGCGGAAAATTACCAAGAAGTCTTTTGGTTGTGAAATCAATATCTTCGCTAAAAAGTCCCACATGATTTCCATACGTTAAAAGGTTGTCGAAAATTTCTTGTGCTTCCTCTTTTCTGCCAATGCGGAAAAGCGCTTGCACTAACCAAAAAGTGCCAATGGTAAACGAGGATGCCGGTTCTCCAAAATCATCGTGATTGACGTAACGATACATTAAATCTTGATGATAGAGCGCTTGTTTACACGCTAAAACAGTTTTCTGATATTTTGGGTCGGTAGCATCAATAAATCCGTATTCAGCCATGAGCAATAACGAGGCGTCGAGGTCGGAGTTACAATAGCTTTGAGTAAAGGTTTGCAAATCTTCTTTCCATCCTTTTGTCAGTACATCGTTTTTAATCTCGTCGGCAATTCTGTTCCATTTTTCGACATAATACGGCTTGTTGAGCATTTGAGCTATTTGGGTAGCTCTATCCATCGCTACCCAACACATGACTTTGGAAAATACGAAATGTTTTTCCTTATTTCGTATTTCCCAAATCCCTTGATCAGGTTTTGCCCATTCGGCCGAAACGGTGCGGATAATATTGCGGACAATTTCCCACATCTCTTCTATTTCGTCCAACGTACCCGGGAAAAATTTATAATATTGAAGAATCACATTCAATACATAACCAAACACATCATTCTGCTTTTGGCTAAAGGCATTGTTGCCAATTCGTACGGGCTTTGAGTTTTCATATCCGGCTAAATGGGGGAGACTGATTTCGAACAAATCTCGTTCACCACGTATGCCATACATAATTTGGAATGTGTCGTGCTTCGAGCGAAGGATTCCTTTGATGTACCCCAAAAAGCGACGGGCGGCTTGATTGTGCCCCATTTTCAACAACGTGTCAATGGCCATTGAAGCATCTCGTAACCAACAAAACCGGTAGTCCCAATTTCTTACTTCTCCAATGGTTTCGGGAATGCTGGTTGTCAATGCAGCCAACACAGCGCCTGTTGATTGAAACGACAATATTTTCAAAACCAATAGACTACGTATGATTTCTTCGGTGTATTTTTCGTATTTCTTTGAACGATTGGCTAAATTGAGCCAATATACTTTCGTTCGTTGAAACTCTAAATAGACTCTGTCTAAGTTGATGGGAATCAATTTCTGGTTGTAAGAGAGTAAAAGAAATTGATGTTTGGTTAATGCAATGTTGCTCCCATCAATAATTGCATCCAAATCTATGTCAGTGTATAAATAAACACAATCGGTCGGACTTACTTGTGAATAGCTTCGGATGTAATTGTCTTCTTTAAAATGGACTACATTGTCGCTGCCATAGTTTAATTTTGGGCGGTAGTTGATTTTAAACGAAGGTGAACCAGAAGAGAGCCGGATATATCGAAAAATTTCCGGTGGAGTAAAATAGTCTTGGTCTGTCTTATAGCGTGGCATAAAATCGATAACATCAAAACTTCCTTCCTCTGATTTAAACTTTGTTACTAAAACATTGGTATGGTACAAATAGCGTTGTGTGATGGCGTACGAATTGTCCACTTCAATGCTGAAATGACCTCCTTTTTCGTTGTCGAGTATTTTGGCAAACACCGATGTAGAATCGAAGTCGGGCAAACAGCACCAATCGATGCTCCCTGTTTTCGACACAAGCGCTGCACTACGACAGTTGCCAATTACCGCATAATCTAAATTATCCATCATGGCTTATCTGTATTGATGAAAATGAGTTGCAACAACTCATTTTGTCTATCAGTGAAAGTGATGGCTAATGTACGAATGATGAACGGTTAATCTGTTTCATGTTAACGTAAAAAAGGCAAATTTAAGTTTGCGAAGATGCTGTACAGATGAGCAGGATTTTATAGGCAACAGGTAGTCTGAGAATGAGTCAATATGATAGCTAATATGTCCATGTGCTAATGAAATCTACTAATTCATTGTCAATTCTTCTGTTCAATACCCCAAATCCTCATCGATTAAGATGATTTTGATGCGATGTTTGGGATATGACTTTTCGTTGATGCTCCACGTGTTGCAAATTCGTTGAGGACTACGGCAATCATAACAGATGCCTATCTTTTGGCAGGGCAAGTTGAAATTTGGGTGTCGTTTACTATTCATCGGAGCAGCAATGGTTTTTATGCGATTCTTTTCAGGGTCAATGGAGTAATTGAATGACGACCGGAAATCGACTTTTCCTAAATTCGTATGGTCAAACAATGTTCTTTGCAAGTCACACGTTTCAAAGATGGAACCGGTTAAATCTGTTTCGGAAAAATCAGCTTCTTGAAGATTGCATGTTTGAAAGTGTGTTTGTTTGAGTTTTAGTTTGTGGAAGGACGCGAACTTCAGCATGCAATTTTCGAAATGGGCAGAGAACAAGAACTCATTGCACTCATCAAAACGGACACCCAGCAGTTTACAATTCAGAAATCTACTATCTCTCAATGCGGCGCTTTTCATGTTTACCAAACTGAAATCGCAACTATCAAAAGCACATTCGTTGAAAATGACATGAGACAAATCGGCATTGTGAAACGAGCATGCAAACTACCTAAACCCAAGAGGATGAGAATGGTTGACATGCGAGTTCCATACGACCTTTAAAAATAAATTATTCACGTATGAAAATTGCAATTAATGAAGGTGCAATGCTCATATTCTCCTTTGTCCAGATGGATTTCTGTGTAATTTATTCTTTCAAAAGTCTTGTTTTCAGTTAGTTTTGTGTTCATTGTAAGTAAAAAAGGGAAATGCTCCGGTGAGACTTTATTAGATTTTTGTCATTAAAAAGAAACGCGACCAAGTGAACTCCTTGATCGCGTGTTAAGATTTTGGTGGAGTATAGCGGACTCGAACCGCTCACCTCGACACTGCCAGTGTCGCGCTCTAGCCAGATGAGCTAATACCCCCTTCTTTTGAAGAATTTTCGTGCCGCAAAGATACTATGTTTATCCGAAATAAAAAGAGTACTTTTGCCAAAAAAATGAGCGATGTACCTTTTTAATACGACGTTTTATATAGATGATGCTGTGATGAACGACTGGATAGCATGGCTTCGGACAACTTATATTCCAATGATGCAGACTTCGGGAACATTTTCCAATCCATTAGTTTATAGAGTTCATTCACTTCAGAATGATGAAGGCTCAAGTTCCATCGCTGTACAGTTTACGGTGCAGACGATGGATGACATTCGTCAATGGGATGAAACGATAAGTCTCCGTGTTGAACAGTCAGTGTTGGGAGTGTTTGGCACAAAAGTGCTTCATTTCTGGACAGTCTTAGAGCCATTGCCATGAATGTGCCATCCACGCCACGCATTATTCTTGGCATCGATCCCGGAACGACGGTAATGGGGTATGGTCTGCTACGGATAACAAATCAAACGCCCGAAATGTTGAGCATGGGAGTGATTGATCTGAAAAAAATCAAAGATCATTATGCCAAGTTGCAACGTATTTTTGAACGTACCTTATCGCTTATCGACGAATTTCATCCGGGCGAGGTAGCCATCGAGGCGCCCTTCTTTGGGAAAAATGTGCAGTCGATGCTGAAGCTGGGACGTGGGCAAGGTGTGGCAATGGCCGCTGCCTTATATCGGAATCTTCCCATTACGGAATATGCTCCCTTAAAAATAAAGATGGCTATTACCGGTAATGGTTCTGCCTCAAAAGAACAAGTGGCTGATATGTTACGTCGTATGTTGCATATTCCAGCCGAAAACATGATCGAACGACTTGATGCCACCGATGGGCTTGCTGCCGCGTTATGTCATTTCTATCAAACAAATCGGGTTCACAATGAAACTCCTTTTGCCGATTGGAAAGAGTATATTGCCAAGAATAAAGAAAAATTGATTCAAAAGTGACACAATTCTTCAAGATGGGGTATAGTTTTTGGGTACAAATGATCTATTTGTTGGTTGTTTGCTCTATCTTTGCATTTCTTGTTTTAACAGCTTCTCAATGAACCACAATTTTCGTGATAAAAAATGGCATACAGGTTCTAAAGTCATGCTTTTTGTGGTGGCTATTGCTGTGATTGTTACCATTTTCCCGCATGCAAGTCGTTTCAATTACCATTTTTCGGTGGGGAAACCTTGGCATTATGGATTAGTGACCGCTTCTTTTGATTTTCCTGTATATAAAAATGCTCAACAACTTCAAAAAGAGCAAGATAGTGCCTTGCGTTCGTTTACTCCCTATTTTCGTTACAACGACACGTTGGTTACGTCAGAGATTGCTCAATTACGGAAGGCTAATGGAACTGTGTTCTCCGCTGCACCGGCATATCGCTCTTATTTGCAACGAACTTTGATGTATGTTTATGGTAACGGAATCATGACAACGGACGATTACCAAAAAATGAAGCAAGAGCAGTTTACCAATGTCAACATCGTTAAACAAAACATGGCAACCAGAGAATTTCTCAAAGATATTTTCACGGTTACTACCGCTTATCAATATATTACAAACCATTTGCCGCCTTCGTTCAATAAGGTTTACTTCGAAACATTAAATGTAAACAATTACATTGCTCCAAATCTTACCTACGATTTGGTAGCTTCTAATCAAATTAAAGATGACTTGTTGCATTCTGTTTCTGAGACATCGGGACTGGTTCAAACCGGAGAGCGCATTATAGATCGTGGCGATATTGTCACTGATTCTTCGTATCGGGTCTTGACATCGTTACGAACCGCCACAGAACGGCAACATCTGGATACCCATCAGTCATGGTTAGTGATATTGGGGGAATCTTTGTTAGTCACTGCATTAATGTCTTTGCTTTTTCTGTATATCTTTTTGTTTCGACGTCGTGAGATATTCGCCCGTTTCAAAAATGTACTGTTCATCATTATGATGATCGTTTTCATGGTGGGACTAGCATTTACCGTAGTATCATTCACCGTACTCAACATCTACGTTGTGCCCTTTGCGCTGTTACCCATCATTATATGTACTTTTTTTGATGCACGTTCTGCCTTATATGCACATATTATTACCATTCTTTTAATCTCTTTTGTGGTAACTTCGTCGCCTCTGGAGTTTGTCATTTTGCAAATCATGGCAGGCATGACGGTGATTTCCAGCTTACAGGATTTGACGCAGCGTTCGCAGTTGGTAAAGACAGCCGGATTGATCTTTGTCACTTATAGTGTGGTTTATCTCGGTATTACGTTAATTCAAGATCAAACCCTTGATAAAATCATGTGGATGAATTTTGTCTTCTTTGCCTTGAATACGTTGTTGTTATTGTTTGCTTACGCTTTTATCTATCTGATCGAAAAGTCTTTTGGTTTCTTGTCGAATGTCACATTGATCGAATTGTCGAATGTGAACAACGACTTGATGGTTCAATTTTCCGAACAAGCGCCCGGCACCTTTCAACATTCGTTGCAAGTGTCGAATTTAGCTACGGAGGCGGCGCAAAAGATTCATGTCAACAGCTTGCTGGTACGTACAGGTGCCCTGTATCATGACATTGGCAAAATGGCAAGTCCATTGTATTTTATTGAAAATCAGACAAATGGCATTAACCCATTAACTGAAATGTCCGACGAGGAAGCGGCGCAAATCATTATTAACCATGTGACGGATGGCGTTCGCATTGCCAATAAGTATAATTTGCCGTGGCAAATCATTCAGTTTATCAGAACCCATCATGGCCGTAGTAAGGTACGTTATTTCTATCTGCATTGCGTTAATTGTAACCCTGATTCCAAGGTGGATGTAAAATTGTTTACTTATCCCGGCCCGAATCCAAACTCCAAAGAAACGGCTGTTTTAATGATGGCCGATGCAGTGGAAGCAGCTTCGCGCACGTTAACCGAATATACGGAAGAGAAAATCAATGACTTAGTGGATGGTATTGTGCAAACGCAAATTACGGAAGGTGCTTTTCAGGATGCACCCATCACCTTTCGCGACATTGAGACCGTGAAAACTGTGTTCAAAGAGAAGTTGCGCAACATGTATCATCATCGCATTGCTTATCCTAAGTCTGAAGCGTAAACCGGTACTTCGGTTATACTTTAGACTACGGCAAAGTTCAATTAGTAAATGCGAAAAAATGCGTATCTTTGTCATTAATTAAAGCAGAAAAGCATGCATCTGCACCACCTCTTTTTCTGCTTTGCACCCTCCAGACATCCTACTTTTGATTGTAATGACAATAATCATTTTGTTATATAAATGGTTGTATTCCTACCAATATATCATTTTACGCCGAGCCTGAGATAGGCGTAGGATGAGCGAACTTAGGCCGAACCTAAGTCGAATGACAGATAGTAAGCAAATAGAGTATTTTGCTTGCAAAATGATAAATAAGGGTATCCGGAGCCAAAGCAATTTTGGGAACTTCTTTTTGTGTCGTTTTTGGTAGGCTAAAAAACGAAAGACTCGCAGCTATGACGGATCAGATGACATTGTTGTGGGGAAGGATAAAAAGATAGATATTTACAAAAAAAAAGAGACTATGACTGCAACTACAGACCTCTATCAGAATTTATTAAAACTTGTTTTACCATCTGAGTTATTTGATTATTTTGAGATAACTGATTTGAAGGTAGAAGATCAATCGGTACATGTATTTTTTGATGAACGGAATATAAAACCCACGGCTTATCAGAAAAAAAAGCTTACCTCAAAAGGATTTCATCAGGAATCCATCAACACCAGTGTCCATTAAAAAAATTAAGAGTCAGCTGATCTGACAAAAGTTCTTTGACATCATTTTTATTAGCATTAAAAAAGAGTTCTCCCATTGGCGATTTATCCAATAGAGATATTCCCAATACTTGCAAAACTTCATATGTTGAGCGGTTAATCATTAGGTTTTTTTCTATGATTACAACTTGTGCGAAAATATATTTTCCTGTATTCATTGCCCGAAATTTATGATTTCTGGCAAGATAAGAAAATCAAATCGTCACGCAATTATTTTGCTCTGATAATGCTGATACAGAATGATTTCAAAGAATCGTTAATGATTTTAAGTGGACACTAGTGAAACTTTTTGCAAGACAAAGAGAACTCCCGTTTGGCAGTAAACTTCAAAATCACGCATTAAATAACCGATTGAATGCTGAGTTTCAGAAATACTTTCCAAATTCCGAATCCATTCCTATTCTTCGCAATCACGAAACAAATCGCGATTGAATAAATGAACATCTTTTGAAAATAAAGATTGGCAAAACTAAATTCAATATTGCGAAGGCTATCATAGAAATCATTGACGAATATGCAAAGACAAAACAGGACGCATTTCAACGGTTTGTAGCGCCTTGTGTAGAACTTCAAGAAATAGATAGAACAACCCGCAAAAAATAGAAGAGTTTGTAATAGGGTTACTTGCACCAAATGTTGATGCAAGACTATTTGAAATTGTGAGTTATTCTATTCTTAAATATTTCTACCACGGCCAACAAATTATTTGGGGTTTTGAGATGGATAAACTGAACAAAGGAAATCTGAAACTCTATAAGACAGGTAGAACTAATGCTAATGACGGTGGAATTGACTTTGTAATGAAACCGCTTGGTAGATTTTTTCAGGTGACAGAAACATTGGACTTCAGAAAATATTTTCTCGACATTGATAAAATTCAGAAGTATCCAATCACATTCGTAATTTAATGATGCTGTGAAACAAGGCTCTCTAAATAAGATTCTTAATGAAGTAATAATTCAAAGCAAAGTTGAATTTAATTATGAATATGTACGAAGACGAAGAATAGATTAAAAAAATCCCTGCTTGAGACTTTCAAGCAGGGATTTTTTTCATAAACCTCAAATGTGGCTTTTGTGTGGTGACAAATCAAATGGAATTATCACCTTCAGGCTGACATCGCGTCCCATATTAAAGATTCCGGGCTGAACGCCTTTAGGAACTACTGGATTGTCGAAATATTTCAGACGACTCATGTTCGATTGATAGTTGACATTGGCAAGGTTTGTCCCTTCAAGAAATATCTTTACAACGGGGATGCCTGCTTTATTGACAATGTTACCTCCTATTCCGGCACTGATCAGGTTGTATCCCGCTGTATAGGTTTCGGTGCCATAAGCAGAGAAATACCTGTTTTGGGGATTGAAATGGTCGAACCCAACAAACGCGTATAGATTTCTGAAATTATTCCAACCTTTCACGGAGGTTGCCCGTAGTTCCGAATGGGTATGCAATGGAAGAATAAACGGTAAATATTTTAAGCTGTCAGGTTCGTTTCCGCCATTGCCAAGGTTTGTGCCATAGGTTAAGCTCAGGGAGTTTTGAAAATGGAGCCACGATACCGGAAAAATATCCAACGAAAAGTCTCCACCATCGATGCGCGCTTTGTTTTGCACGTAGGTGAACCGGCTATATTGCCCATTTGGATTGAGCGATCCATTGGGATTCACTCTCTCGGGATTACCATTGGCATCTACTATTTGTTCCTGATAAATGTAGTTTTGAATGTTGTTGTCGAACAAATCCACATTAAGCGACACATAGGGTAGGGTGAGATCAATTCCAAAATCGGTTTGCAAACTAAATTCAGGCTTAAAACTGTTATTCCCAACGTGGTAAATTTGTGAACCAGGGTCGGCGCCATTGGCCGATAATTCTGAAATGCTCGGCGCTCTGAAACCCCTTGCAATATTTCCTTTTAGCAAGAACGCATGAGAGAAGTTATAGGTTGCGCCAAAACTGCCTGTTGCACCTGAAAAAGTTTTATGCAATGGACTAAACTGCTGTACGATATTGGGTGTCCCGGTTGGGTTAGCCCCTTTGTAAAGGGTAGGAAAATATTCAACAGTGGTATCGATATATGCTGCCTGACCGTTAATAGAACGGCTGTCGTAGCGTGCTCCTAACGAAATATCTAACTTCCCGAAACTCTTCTTAGCAACAAAAAAGCCACCAATATCGAACTGATGATAAGCCGGAATCGGGAAATCGGTGCAAGTACCCAATGTGTTGTTTTGGTACATACCGTTCACACCAAAGGTAGTTTCATAGCCATTAGCCATAGTAACATCGTATTTAATGTCATACGTATAGGTAGTTAATTCCAAATTCAATCCCGGCACTGTCGGTGCTTGAGGATGGGTATATTCTCTTCGGTGGTCGTATTGATAACCAAGATTAACGATCAGATTGCCGGTGCCTACGTTGAAGTTACTGTTATCGTAAATGCGATAGAACTGTACATGTTGATGCAGAGTTGGTATCGCATAGGAGTTTAGAACCGATGCAGGGACAATTGGCCGATAGGTATCGGCATCGGTAATTTGATAGGTAAATTGACGCGTCAATGAATCGCGGCTACCGTCGGGTATATCTTGTAAATCATCAAACAAGGATGCGTTCAGGTACGAATAACCCCACGATTTGTTGATGCCGATCATTGCCCGTGCGTCTTTTTCCTTGAAGCCTGTGGCATAGACTCTGCCATCGTGACGGTTCTGATAATTTTTGGCTTCTTTATCAGATAATACCGTTCCCCATACAAGACCATTGTGGTTTCCCTGCAACTTGAACGAACCATTGATTAAGCCATTGTTTGTGCCATATACGCCTGTTACTGATCCCAATATTTTACCATCAGGAACAGGAGGCGCCGTAATAAGATTAATGACGCCGCCAAGAGCATCAGAACCATAGATTAAACTGGCAGGGCCTTTGATAATTTCGATGCGGTCGATGGAATTTTGATCTACTTCGATGCCATGTTCATCGCCCCATTGCTGGCCTTCCTGCCGGATACCATCTTCAAGCGTGATCACGCTGTTGTAGCCTAAGCCATGAATGTAAGGTTTTGAAATGTTTGGGCCGGTTGTGACAGCGCTGACACCCGGCAAATTGGCTATCTCGTCAATGACATTGCCGGAGGTTGAATGCTCATTGATATAGACTTTGTTCACAGCTATCAAAGGTACCGGATCTCTTTTTATCTCGGTGGCTTTGCTGACGCCTGTCACAACGACTTCGTTCATCTCATCGGCTGACTGTCCCATAGTGAAGTTGGCTGTCTGTGTTGTGTTTAGGTCAATTTTCTTTGCAATGGTTTGATACCCGACGTAACTCACTGCTATCATTGCGGTTGTTTTGGGTAGGTTGTTGATGTGATATTTTCCATTGGCATCGGTAATGCCGCCGATTTTCAAATCAGGAAAATAAACGTTGACACCAATCAATGGAGTCCCTGATGTTTTGTCTGTAATAGTGCCTTGTAAGAATGTTTTTCCTCTGCTTGCCATATCATCGGCAAAGAGGGGATGAAAAGCACAGGCTATCAATAAGAAGAATATTATTTTTTTTACTGTCATAGTCGAAAGAATTAAATGAAACGAATGATATTTTGCTGCTCTGCTTGTGGCAAAGCAGCCTATTTTTTATCGCTCATCGAACGTAAATCATGAAAACTACACGCTAAAACACACGGGTAATTCAACGATAACCCGAATCTCAATTCATTATTATTGAACAGATTAACTGATCAAGTGAATTGACGATCTTGAGTTCTAAGATTTGTTCGAATGTGTGACTAAATGGTGCGAAGCCAAGCGGGAGGCGCACGCAGAGAAGCGGATAGCGACAAACTATCAAACGCTTTTCGTGTTTCGATAGAAAGCTCGGGTTGATGAGGCAGAATCGCTGCTTGCGGGAGCAGGTGTACTGTTTCAGAGGTATATAGAAAAAATTCAAAATCGCATATAGGACAATCTTGCTCTACCGGAGAGGATATTTTTGTCTCTTCGTTGTGCACCACAATAATATCGTGATGAACCCACAAAAAGTGTACGGGTTTTATCAAAATTGCGCCCCACATGAGTGACAACAAGAATATTGTCAATTCACGTTTGAATGATATTGGATGCTTTTTTGAAAAGATGCTCATGCAAAAAGAGAATGGTGTGGGTTTAATTACTTGTTATTACGTAGAATATGGCTAAAGGCAAATAATATGTCGTTGCCTTTCTTAAATAAGTTAGCAACGCATCAGAAACCGTTGCAAAGATAAGCACAGATGTTTGCTTTTCCCATTTTGGAATAAAAATAAGCTATAATATTCATTTATGTGTCGGTTTATGCGAACAAGTGGACTGACTTTTCATCCATCCACTCTTTAAATCGCAGCCGTCGCAACCATCACAAGGGGAACCATTTTTTTTAGGATGAATCCGTTTGAGAATCTTCATTATTGCATAAAAAAGAGCAGCTGCAACAGCAAGTAAAACAATGATTGTTTGTATCATAGCAATTTGCAATTAGGTAAAGAGGCTTCCAATTTGATACACGAGAAACGCAACAACCCAAGCAAGCGACGTGGTGAAAGTCATGGCAAACACTGCCCAACGCCAACCAGCTTCGCGATTGATGGCCGTTATGGTTGCGATACACGGGAAATAGATCAGAATAAAGATCATAAATGCCATTGCAACTAAAGGCGTGAAAACAGGTTGCCCAATGAGTGGCCCCCTTTGATGCTTTTCATTCATCAGTTGCTTTTTCAATGTATTGGAATGTTCGTCAGCGTGCGATCCGGCTTGATAAAGAATTCCCATTGAGCTGACAACGACTTCTTTTGCGGCAAAACCGGACAGAATGCTGACGCTCATCTTCCAATCAAATCCTAACGGTGCCATGATAGGTTGAATGGCATGGCCTAAACGTCCGATGTAAGAGTTTGCTTGTCTATCAGCTTCTTGATGGTTCGAAATTTGTTCTATTTGAAGTTCTTTTTCAGGAGAATTCAAGTGTGGATTGGCAGCTACTCGTGCTATTTGTTGTGAGTAGAGAGCTTCATGACCACTATGTCTGGGAAAATATCCTAATGCCCATAAAATGATAGAAGCAACCAAAATGATGCTGCCCATTTTGTGAAGGTATTGTTTTGACTTAAACCACATGTGTACAGAGGTGTTTTTGATGGTTGGCATCCGATAGGGTGGAAGTTCCATGACAAAAGGCACTTCTTGTTTTTTGAATACAACCTTTTTCATCACTAATGCAACCAAGATTGCCAACAGAATGCCAATCATATAGATTGAAAATAAAACCAATCCGCGGTAAGCTGCAAAGAATGCAGAGATGAGCAAAACATACACCGGCAAGCGAGCGCTACATGACATGAAAGGAATGATCATCATGGTGAGAATGCGGTCTTTGCGATTTTCCAACGTACGTGTGGCCATGATGGCAGGAACGTTACAACCAAAACCCATTAAAAGAGGAATGAATGATTTCCCGTGCAGTCCGATTTTGTGCATCAATTTATCCATGATAAAAGAGGCGCGTGCCATGTAACCGGTATCTTCCATGATGGAAATGAAAAAGAAGAGAATCAGAATGTTAGGGAGAAAAACGATGACACTGCCAATTCCGGCAATAATGCCATTGACCACTAAATCGCGTAAAGGACCTTCGGACATTAGGTTTTGTACTGTTTGGCTGATCCATGCAACACCGTCGCCAATCCATTCCATCGGGTAGCTTCCGATGGTAAAAGTGGCCTGAAACATAAACCACATGAAAAAGATGAAAACAGGAAAGCCCCAGAATCGATGAGTCAGAAGATCGTCTAATTCCCGTTTGCTTTTGCGTTTGTCTTTTATAATTTCATGATGCGTCTCCTTGAGGGCACCGTCAATAAAACCGTATTTGGCATCGGTGATAATAGTTTCCGATCTTTCGCCATATTCTTTTTCCAAT
>DAHXOX010000178.1 GCA_027364655.1 Paludibacter sp.
CTTCATGGCCTCCATGAAAGACACGACCCAAACGGTTCGGACAGGTGTCGCAACCTTGAAATACAAAGATGGGTGGGCATCGAAGATTCCTTATGGAGACTTTACCTTACAGGTTTCGGATAGTTGCTATGTAAACAATCGTTTCCATCAGGCATCCATGAAGATGATTGCCGATGCGCCCCTGAAAAGCAAGACATATCTTTATAGTGATTTGAATTTTATCTTGTTGAAAGAGATTGTGGAAGCGATTAGTGGTATGCCGATGGATGTGTTCCTGAATAAAGAATTTTATGCTCCGATGAAACTAAATCATATAGCATATTTGCCGTTGCGAACGCATAACAAGGAAGATATCGCACCTACGATGCAAAAGGATTTTTTGCGTGACGAAGTAATACAAGGTTATGTGCAAGATCCGGATGCCGCCTTGCTGGGAGGAGTCTCGGGAAATGCCGGTTTATTTGCTTCGGCGCGTGATGTTGCAAAAGTATATCAAATGTTACTCAATGATGGTGTATTGAATGGGAAACGTTACCTTAGCGCAGAAACATGCAAACTCTTTACGACGACTACTTCGGCAAGTGGGAGACGTGGACTGGGATTTGATAAATCGGTTCCTTCAAATCCAACACACAGTCCGTGTTGCATTTCCGCACCATCGGAAGTTTATGGTCATACCGGATATACCGGAACATGCGTTTGGGTCGATCCCGTTAATGATATGATATATGTCTTTCTAAGCAATCGTACGTACCCTTTGGACAAAGGAAACAGACTGCTTAAAATGGCAATACGATCCAAGATACAAGAGGTAATTTATCAATCGATGAAATAGAAAATAAATAATAATTGGCTGAACATGAATAGGAAACGTATCTTTATCGGCGCGATGTTTTTAGGCTTAGCAGTTGTCAGTTGTAGCCATGCTAATCAAAATAAGGGCAACAACCCGATTGCAGGAAAGACGGATGACAGACAGGCTATGAATTCCCCTGCACAGATTTATGCAAAACCCGAAGTGCCGGTTCTTTGCTTTCATCGCATTGAAGATGGGAGTAAAAGCGTGTACAATATAAAACCGACTGCTTTTGCCGCAGATATAAAAATTTTGGCGGATAGCGGTTACCATTCCATCTCACCGGCTCAATTATACGATTATCTCGTTTATAACAAAACGTTGCCCCAAAAACCTTTTATGATAACATTCGATGATGCTAGGGTGGAGGGTGCTACTATTGCTGCACCCATGCTGGAGAAGTATGGATTCAGAGGTGTCTTCTTCATTATGACCATCACCTACAACAAGAAAAATTACATGACAACCGATCAAATTGCTCAGTTAGCTAAAGCAGGACACACCATTGGCTTGCATAGCTGGGATCATACGATGGTGACTAAATATAAAGATGCAGCAGATTGGCAAAAACAGGTAGTCGATCCTAATAAAAAATTAGAGAAAATCGTTGGCAGACCGGTTGAATACTGGGCTTATCCCGATGGTGTCTTTGACCATAAAGGTACTGAGGAACTAAGCAAGTATTTTAAGCTCTCATTCTCGCTTGGCACAAAACGGGATTCGCTACTACCCTTGCAAACCGTACGTCGCATGATTGTCCCGGAATGGACTCCACAAGGACTACTTAAAGCCATGCACCGAACATTTAAAAATTGATATGCCCTTTAACCATTACATTAACTAAGCTTGTCTTATGAACTATAAATCATCCACTATCCACTATTCAATCACCATCTTAGCTTTTGCGTTTGTTTTTACCCTAAGTGGATGTACTCAGAATAAAGCAAAAAAAATCGTGGAAGAATTTCCGGCTCAAACATACGAGAAGAAAACAGGTACGGTTGACACACTGGCTTACAATCGAAAAATTAAAGATTTAGCAAATGGGGATACTTCCGGATTATGGCCTGTTAAACACCAACCCTATCCTTTAAAAGGAGCTATTCTTCCTTTCAAAAGAATCGTAGCCTATTATGGTAATCTCTATTCGAAGAAGATGGGAGTTTTGGGCGAGTATCCACCGAAAGAAATGTGGAGAAGATTAGATGTGGAAGTTCAAGCGTGGGAAAAAGCCGATCCTTCCACACCTGTACAAACTGCCATTCATTACATTGCTGTTGTAGGACAAGGTATCCCGATGAAAGATGGGAACTATTGTATGCGTATGCCTGCAAGACAGATAGATTCGGTTTTGACAATAGCCAAAATGGGAAATGCGATTGTATTTTTAGACATTCAGTTGGGGAAAAGTAATCTGCAACATGAAGTTCCCTTATTGGAAAAATACCTCAAAATGCCTCAAGTACATTTGGCTATTGATCCCGAATTTTCCATGAAAGATGGAAGCATTCCCGGCCATAAAATAGGGACTCTGGATGCAAGTGATATTAATTTTTGCTCGAATTATCTGGCTAAATTAGTTGTTAAATATCATCTACCTCCAAAAATTCTTATTGTACATCGCTTTACGCAGGGGATGGTGAGAAACTACCGGAATATAAAGTTGCATCCCGAAGTGCAAATTGTGATGAACATGGATGGTTGGGGCGAACCCGTACTTAAACTCAATACGTATAAACAATATATTTATAGGGAACCGGTACAATTTACCGGATTTAAACTGTTTTACAAGAACGATTTGAAAAAGGCGCCTCATCGCATGTTGACACCTTCTGACCTAATGAAACTCAAACCGCAACCCATTTATATTCAATATCAATAAGTGTATCAAGAAGTAGTTATTCAAAAGACAGTTCTGTTGTATTCGAGTTTCTTCAAATCCGTGTTATCTTTGTGAATGAATCTGCAACATACTTCGTTTTTATGTGAAGAATTGGGTGTTGCAATGATTCTGTAAAATTCATTTAACCTATACGTTTATGAAGATATTATCTGCCAATGCCATCCGCAAGGTTGATGCATATACCATTGAACATGAACCGATTTCAGATTATGATCTGATGCAACGTGCAGCCGGAGTTGCTGTAGAATGGCTGCTACATCGGGTGCCGTGGGGATCTCGAATCATCGTGTTGGCTGGAAGTGGCAATAATGGAGGAGATGCGTTGGTGACTGCCCGCTTGTTGACGGAGGCCGGCTTTTCTGTTTCTACCTATTTGTGCCATCATCATGCGACGGTTTCGGTTACTTGCGAAATGGCTAAACGGGATTTAGTGGCTTTGCCCAATGTTATTTTCAACGAAGTATTTGATGTTGAATCATTTCCAAAAATAGAATCTACCGATTGGATCATTGATGGATTATTCGGCTCAGGATTGAATCGTCCTTTGGAAGGATTAATAGTTGATTGTGTGCAATATACGAATCAATCGGGAGCTACCATTGTTTCCATTGACGTCCCGTCAGGTTTGTCCACCGACGGAACTTTCGTTGTCGATCCAGGGCAATGTATTCATGCCACTTACACGCTGACTTTTCAATTACCTAAGCTGTCTTTTTTGTTTGCCGAACATGAGGAGTTGGTAGGCAAATGGCATGTTTTGGATATCAGGCTACATCCTGCTGCTATCGAAAATGCAGAAACTTCCTATTTTATGCTAACTCACCAAGAGGCAGTGCACTTGCTTTTTAAGCGTTCGAAATTTGCACACAAGGGACAATTTGGTCATGCTTTGATGGTTGGTGGAAGTCGGGGAAAAATGGGATCGGTGGTTTTAGCGTCGCGCGCGTGTCTCCATAGCGGAGTCGGTTTGTTGACTGTACATCTGCCTGCGAGCGCTGAATTTGTGCTACATGGCGCTGTGCCTGAAGCCATGGTTGATGCCGACCAGCATGATGACCGGGTTACACACGTGACCATGCTTGAAAAAGTGAGTGCGATTGGCATTGGTTGCGGGCTTGGCACTCATCAACAAACGGCAAAAGCGGTAGAAGATTTATTGACGCGCGCTGTCTGTCCGATGGTGATTGATGCTGATGCGTTGAACCTCATTGCATTGCATCCTGATTGGAAAACTCTTCTATCAACCAATGCCATTGTAACGCCTCATCCGATTGAATTTGACCGTCTGGCCGGATCATCATCAAGAGGAATGGAGCGTTTGGATAAAGCACGTCAGTGGGCAATTGACAATCAATGCATCGTGGTATTGAAAGGAGCTTATTCTGCTGTTATTAACTTAGTTGGTGAAGTATGGTTTAATTCGACAGGAAATCCCGGTATGGCTACTGCCGGAAGTGGTGATGCTTTAACCGGCATTATTTTAGCTTTGTTGGCACAAGGATACGAACCTTTTGATGCAGCCCGATTAGGCGTTTACCTGCATGGTTTAGCGGGAGATGTGGCTGCTGCTACTTTTTCTCAGGAATTTTTGACAGCAGGTACGTTAATTGATTATTTGGGAGCAGCTTTCAAAAAGTTGAAAGAAAAGTAGCTTCATTTTCTATAAATTGCCTATTTTTGTTGCCATAATAGGATGTCATAAGTTTTCGGAACGAACTCGCTAATATGGCGTTTTTTATTGCTTTTAATTTTATAGATAACTCATCATTAAATGGATATAAAATGAAATACCTTTTATTAAGCGCACTTTTAAGCAGCGCATTGTTTCTTTCTGCTCAAACGGAAGTGGTCAACAGTCAAAACAGAGCCACTTTTCCCGACGGAATAACCTATAGTCTCCCCAAGACGGTGGTAGTTGTAAAGATTCAGGCAGTAAAGACCATTAAATTAGTTGGCCCTTATTACCAATATACGGAACGATATTTGGGAACGCGCGATGTCATTATGAAAAACAGCATTACGTGGTCAGTCAACAATGTGAAAGTGACGACGAAAGCAATTCCTGATGATCAGAATGTTTATAAAATTAAACCGGATCCTTCTTCTTCAGTATCATTTGTTACTTTAACGCCGGAAGGCTTTTTATATGGATTGAATGTTGCATTGCCTTCCTTTTCAAACAAACCTTGTGATAGTGCAACACCAGCACAGGAAGCGCCCGATTTGGCATTTAATAATTTGATTTTCACTCAGGATTTGTTACAGGCAAACTCAATTGCAAGCATGGCTGAAGTAGCTGCAAAGCAGATTTATCACTTACGCGATAGTCGTATGAGCCTTATTACAGGCGATATGGATAAAATACCCGATGGTTCTGCCATGAAGTTAATGGTGCAAAAGATGGATAAATCGGAACATGATCTGATGGAACTCTTTGTCGGGAAGACGGTGACTGTTCCCACAACGGTAACTTTTGAGATTATTCCTGCTCAGGAAGTTAAAAACGAAGTATTATTCCGCCTTTCTACAGAAAATGGTGTTGTCGCTCGCGACGATCTAAGCGGTCAACCTTACTATCTGAGTGTGAATGATGTGACAAACAAAAACATTGTAGGCATGGTAGATCGTGGTAGTGCGAATGGACTTTATTATCGTTTGCCCGGACAGGCCATTGTAACTCTTTCAGATCCTACAGGTAATGTGATTCTCAGAAAATCTTTGACGATTGCTCAATTTGGTAGCGTTCAGGCATTACCTGCCACAATGTTTAATAAGAACATGTTGAAAGTTCGTCTCGATCCTACAACGGGCGCTTTACTTTCCGTAGAGAAATAGACACCAAATTTCTGATAGTTCAATACTAAAAACGACGCTTCTTGAAAAGATGAGCGTCGTTTTTAGTTTTCAGTCAATTGATCCTTTTACTCCATTTTGCAGTAAATTTCCATGTCATTTTGTCCGATTGTAACGATATACATGGCCCCTATATACAATGAGTTTACGGTTTATTCAGGCAGCCATTTGCGCAATTCCGTGACGGTAATTCCGCGTTGTGCAGCGTATTTTTCCCGTTGATCTTGTCCGATCTTCCCGATCATAAAATAGCGCGCTTGAGGATTGGCAAACACTAAGCCGCTTACCGATGCATTGGGCATCATCGCTCCATTTTCGGTGAGTTGAATGCCAATGTCAGACAGATGCAACATCGGATCAAGCTCAAAAATAATTGATAAGTCGGGAAGGGAGGGATATCCCACAGCCGGACGTATGCCTTGATAACGTTCCTTCAACAATTCGGTTTCCGAAAGTGCTTCTTCAGGCGCATATCCCCACGCATGTTGGCGGATGTGTAAATGAATATATTCCGCAGCTGCTTCAGCCAGTCGGTCGGTCAAAGATTGAATGAGTAAAGCCGTGTAGTCATCACCACTTTCGGCTAACTCTTTGGAAAGTAATTCAGTTCCTGCAATGGTAGTCGAAAACGCGCCTATATAATCCGATTTTCCGGCACTTTCGGGAAGAATAAAATCGGCCAATGATAGGTTGGGTTGGCCGTCCGTTTTCAGCGTTTGTTGTCTGAGCACAGGGATTGTCAACGTTTTGTTGCCAGTGTGAACAAGCAGCGCATCTTTTTCGTTGGTTGCATTAACTTCAAAGAAATCGAATGTTGTTTTTGCCACGATACCTTTTTCATGCAACATGGAAAGCACATCTTGCGCGTCATGAAACAGTTTCAGTGCTTGTTTTGCTTCTTCTTGTTCTTCAGGCGGATAGCTGTTGATCCATCCTGTTTCGCAGGCTATGCATCGGTCGATAGCAGCAATGTCGGGATAATTGCCCGGCAATCTCCATGCTTTGAAGAAGAATCGCCAATCGATAAATGGCATCAAGGTAATGATGGAAACTTCAATCATTTGCTTTTCGAAATGACGTGGTTTAAGCGGTTTATATTCCTTCCAATCGATTTGTAACGAGTTTCTCAACGCTTCGGCAAGGGAAAGCAAGGGGGCGGCATGTTGTTCTTTGTTTACCAAAACAGCTTGCTCAGCGCGTATTTCTTCGGCAAACGTTTCATAAAGATGCGGATTGAGCAAACGTCCTAATGCAATGACGGCTTGCGACGCATCGCGCGAGTGACTTACCACGTTGGCGGCATAATGCGGGGCAATTTTCAGTGCGGTGTGAATTTTTGACGTGGTAGCACCTCCAATGAGTAACGGGATGGTAAATCCGGCTTTTTGCATCGCCTCAGCTACATGCGACATCTCTTCGAGCGACGGCGTAATCAATCCGCTCAAACCAATAGCGTCGGCCTGATTGTCGATAGCGGCTTGTAGAATCTTTTCGGAAGGTACCATTACGCCCAGATCAATCACTTCGTAATTGTTGCATGCAAGGATCACACCTACAATGTTTTTTCCGATGTCGTGCACATCGCCTTTGACGGTTGCCATGACAATTTTTCCGGCTTTCTTCACTTCAGCACCTTTCTGATAGGTTTCAATGTGCGGTTGAAGAAAAGCGACGGCTTGTTTCATGACGCGTGCAGTCTTCACCACTTGTGGAAGAAACATTTTTCCTTCGCCAAACAGTTGTCCCACGATGCCCATTCCTTCCATTAACGGTTGCTCGATGATCATAAGCGGGTTTTCATACATGGTAAGAGCTTCCGTCAAATCTTCTTCGAGGTAAGTATTCAATCCTTTTACTAAACATGTTGCCAAACGTTCATTAAGTGAAAGGGAGCGCCAAGCTTCTTCTTTTACTGCCGTTTGCATGGTCGTACCTTCCGCTTTCAGTTTTTCAGCTATTTCAATCAACCGTTCCGTGGCATCCGGACGACGATCAAAAAGCACATCTTCCACTATTTCGAGCAGTTCTTTGTCAATGGATTCGTACACTTGCAACATACCTGCATTTACGATTCCCATGTCCATGCCGGCACGAATGGCGTGATAGAGAAAGGCAGAGTGCATGGCTTCACGCACTTTGTTGTTTCCACGAAATGAGAATGACAGGTTGCTGACCCCGCCGCTCACTTTGGTAAATGGTAAATTGCTTTTGATCCATTCGGTGGCATGAATAAAGTCGATGGCGTAACGATTGTGTTCTTCCATTCCGGTGGCAATGGCCAAAATGTTGGGGTCGAAAATGATGTCCTGAGGTGGAAACCCAACGTTTTCGGTTAGCAGCTTATATGCCCGCGAACAGATTTCGATGCGTCGTTCAAACGTATCGGCTTGACCTTTCTCGTCGAATGCCATCACTACGGCAGCGGCACCATATTGACGAATCAAACGGGCGCGTTGCAGAAAAATAGCTTCACCTTCTTTCAAGCTGATGGAGTTGACGATGGATTTTCCCTGCACGCATTTCAATCCTGCTTCAATAACCTCCCACTTTGAGGAGTCTATCATTATCGGTACGCGTGCCGCATCAGGATCGGACATCAGGCTGTTCAAGAAAGTGACCATCTCTGTTTTGGCATCCAACATGGCATCGTCCATGTTAATATCCAATACCTGAGCGCCATCGTCCACTTGTTTACGGGCAATGGTCACGGCTTCGTCATATTGTTTTGCTTCAATCAGTTTTAGAAAATTACGCGATCCGGCTACATTGCATCGTTCGCCAACATTGACAAAGTTAATTTCCGGTGTTATTTCAAGCAGTTCCAATCCCGACAAATGGGTGTGTTGCGAAGGAGCCGGAACCACGCGAACGGTGGCATTTTCCAACAGTTTGTTGTAAGCGGCAATGTGAGCCGGCGTAGTTCCGCAACATCCACCAATGATGTTGACCAATTTTTCATCAATGTATTCTTTGATTTGCATGGCCATACGGTCAGCTGTTTCGTCGTAGTCGCCAAGCTGATTGGGTAAACCGGCATTAGGATGTGAACTTACATACCAAGGCGCCAAGTCTGAAAGTTCTTCCAGATAGGGTTTTAAGTCGTGTGCACCAAAGGAACAATTCAATCCCACCGAGAGTAAAGGAGCATGTTCGATGGAAGCTAAGAAAGCGCGAATGGTTTGGCCGGAAAGGGTGCGTCCGCTTTTGTCGGCAACTGTGGCCGAAAGCATTAACGCGACGGTACGTCCGGTAGATTGCATGGCTTGTTGAGCCGCAACGATAGCAGCCTTGGCATTCAATGTGTCAAAAATGGTTTCTACAAATAAAGCATCAACGCCTCCTTCGATTAATGCCTCCATTTGTTCGCGGTACGCATCGGCTAATTGATCGAATGTGATGGCACGCATGGCGGGATTGTTTACATCGGGTGAAAGCGACGCTGTCTTATTGGTCGGGCCAACCGATCCGGCAACAAAACGAGGTTTGCCAGGCGTTTGGCATGTAAATTCGTCGGCTGTTTTACGGGCTAATTGTGCTGCAGCCAGATTGATGGCTCGTACTTGCGTTTCCATTCCATAATCGCTTAACGAGATACGTTGCGCGTTGAAGGTGTTGGTTTCGATGATGTCAGCTCCGGCTTCGAGATACCTGCGATGAATTTGGCCAATGATATCCGGTTGCGTCAAACAAAGCAAATCGTTATTTCCTCTTTGTGATTTTGGTGCATCTTGAAAAAGCGATCCACGAAAATCGGCTTCTGTCAGCTTATGCTTTTGAATCATGGTTCCCATAGCGCCGTCGAGTATCAGGATGCGCCGGGTCAATTCTTCCTGTAACGTCATGATTATGTGTGTTTAGTGTCGTTTAGTGTGATTATGATACAAAATACAAAACGTCAAAGTGCCTCTTTCGGTTGCAAATCGACTGATGTCTTGTTGTAGATTTTAATCCAGTTGACTAATCCGTAAATTCCCATTAGGAGAAAAATGAAATATTCAAAAGAGAAAAATTGAATGCCTTTCAACGAATACATCACGGTGCAAATAGCATCGACAACAATCCAGAGAATCCAATTTTCGATGCGTCGTTGCGCTAACATCCAATTGGCCAGAATGCTCATCACGGCCACAAAGGAATCAGGATAAGGATAAGCTGCCGGTTTGGGAAAAGCTGTCGGGAACAGTTGATGGATATGACTCATAAAATAGCCTATCCCGATAGTTCCCACCACGATCAACGAAGTGTGAACAATTCTTCCTCGTGTTGTCAGATAGGTAATGGGGGTTTGCTCTCCTTCTTTTTTCCCGTACCAATAAATCCAGCCATAAATGCCGGTAATGAAGTAATATATTTGCAAAAACATGTCGCTATACAAACTTACCTGATAAAATAACAAAAAGGAAAGAATGAAATTGACGATACCAACAGGCCAAGACCAAATGTTCGATTGGGTTGCCAACAAGACGGCAACCAATCCCGTGATGGTTCCCAAGAATTCCACCACGCTCATTTTGTATCCCCAAATCTCCACTAGTACGTTGTTAATGCTAAAGAAATCAGTCATATTCTGGCGCTGAAAAAGTGCAATGCTTACGTGCGTTTTGCTACTACAAAAGTACAATACGCGGGGCGCAATCACAAATGAGTTGCTGAAAGTGTTTTGCAAACGAACCAATCCGGTGATTATTTGGTTTTGATGCGTGAGAATGAGAGTAATAATTGTTAAATGAAATATCCGTTTTACGTGGTTTATCCAAACATTTTCTATACCTTTGTACACACTAAAAACATATAGAATGAGTGATAAAAAACAGATTAAAACTGCCTTTGTTTCAGTCTATCACAAAGAAAATTTAGATGACATCGTTCTCACGCTACATGCTCAAGGAGTTTCATTTATTTCTACCGGAGGCACTCAAACCTTTATCGAGTCATTGGGTGTTCCCTGTCAGACCGTTGAAAGTTTAACAGGATATCCTTCCATTTTTGGTGGACGAGTAAAAACCCTGCATCCCAAAGTATTTGGTGGTATTCTTTACCGACGCGACGTTGATGAAGACCTTGTACAAGTAACTCAATATGAAATTCCTACCATTGATTTGGTGATTGTCGATTTATACCCATTTGTCGAAACCGTTGCTTCCGGAGCTTCCGATGAGGCGATTGTGGAAAAGATTGACATTGGCGGCATTTCCTTGATTCGTGCTGCTGCCAAGAACTTCCGCGACGTCGTGATTGTGGCTTCGCAAGAACAATATCAACCATTTCTCGATATTATTCACGAAAATGGTGCTGTAACTTCACTCGAAGAACGCACTTATTTTGCCAAAGAAGCTTTTGCGGTTTCATCAGGCTATGACACAGCCATTTTCAACTATTTCGATAACAGCGAGGGAAGTAAATTCAGAGTAGCCGAAGATAATGCCAAAGTGTTGCGTTATGGAGAGAATCCTCACCAACAGGGCGTTTTTTATGGCGAACTACAGGAAATGTTTCAACAATTACAGGGCAAAGAAATTTCGTACAATAACCTCCTCGATATTGATGCTGCCATTCGTTTAATCAACGATTTCGATGATACGACATTTGCCATTCTGAAGCATAACAATGCTTGCGGGCTTGCATCGCGCTCTACTTTGTTGGAAGCATGGAAAGCGGCTCTCGAAGGCGATCCTGTTTCTGCTTTCGGTGGTGTGTTGATTACCAATGCAATTGTTGATAAAGCTACTGCAGGAGAGATTAACAAGATATTCTTTGAGGTGATTTTGGCTCCCGACTATGATGTGGAAGCGCTTGAAATATTGACGCAGAAAAAGAATCGCATCATTCTGGTGCTTCAAGAGGGTAAAATGCCAACCAAACAATTCCGTTCTGCACTCAATGGTATTTTGGTGCAAGATCAGGATAAGCATGTAGAAAATGCTTCAGATTTGAAAGTGGTGACCGAAAAAGCGCCTACAGAAGCAGAAATTGAAGACATGCTTTTTGCCAATAAAATTGTAAAACACAGTAAGTCAAATGCTATTGTGTTGGCCAAGAACAAACAATTGTGCGGTAGCGGCGTCGGACAGACATCGAGAGTCGATGCGTTGCGCCATGCTGTTGAAAAAGCACATGCTTTCAACCTTTCGTTGCAAGGTGCTGTGATGGCTTCTGATGCTTATTTTCCTTTTTCAGATAGCGTCGAAATTGCACATCAAGAAGGTGTTACTGCTATTATTCAGCCTGGAGGTTCCATTCGTGATCAGGATTCGGTTGATGTGTGCAATGCAAACAAACAATCGATGGTAACTACAGGCATCCGTCATTTTAAACATTAAGACTAATAGACTAATCATTTAACCAAACAAATATGGGATTATTTTCATTAACCCAAGAAATAGCTATTGACTTAGGCACGGCCAATACCATCATTATTCATAATGATAAAATTGTGGTCGATCAACCTTCAGTCGTAGCCTTGGATCGTCGCACCGATAAGCTGATTGCCGTCGGTGAACGCGCCCGCCAAATGCAAGGAAAGGTGCACGAAGATATTCGTACCGTTCGTCCATTGCGTGATGGTGTTATTGCCGACTTTTTTGCTGCCGAATTGATGATTCGTGGCATGATTAAAATGATGCAGACACAAAAAACATTTTTCACCCCTTCGTTGAAAATGGTTGTTTGTATTCCGTCGGGTAGTACCGAAGTTGAAATTCGTGCAGTGCGCGACTCGTCGGAACATGCCGGTGGACGCGAAGTATATATGATTTACGAACCGATGGCTGCCGCAATTGGTATCGGGCTTGATGTTGAAGCTCCTGATGGCAACATGGTAGTGGATATTGGAGGTGGAACAACCGAAATTGCCGTTATTTCACTTGGTGGCATTGTAACCAATAAATCCATCCGTATTGCCGGTGATGATTTGACGGACGATATCGTGGAGTATATGGGACGTCAACACAATATGAAAGTGGGCGAGCGTACGGCAGAAATGATTAAAATCAATGTGGGAGCTGCTTTGACATCTTTGGAAGATGCTCCCGAAGATTACGTCGTTCGTGGGCCAAACCGTATGACTTCCTTGCCGATGGAAGTGCCTATTTCGTATCAGGAAATTGCTCACGCATTGGATAAAACCATTTCAAAAATTGAAACGGCTGTGTTGAGTGCTTTAGAACAAACGCCTCCTGAATTATATGCTGATATTGTGCACAATGGCATTTATCTGGCTGGTGGAGGTGCTTTGCTAAAAGGATTGGACAAGCGGTTGGAAAGCAAAATGAACATTCCTTTCCACATTGCCAATGATCCGTTGCATGCAGTAGCTCGTGGTACCGGAGTAGCATTGAAAAATGTCAATCGATTCTCTTTCTTATTGCGATAAATCGCAGCCGTAAAAAATAAGCATGGAACAACTGCTTCGGTTTTTGATGCGCTATGGAGGAACTTTTTTGTTTGTTATCTTAGAAGTTTTTTCTCTTCTCATCGTTGTGAACCAAAACAGTTTTCAACATGCTTCTTTTTTGTCGTCAAGTAATCAAGTTGCAGCATCGTTTTTGAATGCTGAAAGTTCCGTTACTTCCTATTTCGGTTTAGAGACTACAAATCGGCAATTAGCTATCGAAAACACAGCGCTTCAAAATCGCGTTGCGTTGTTGCAAGGAAGATTGGAGTTGTTGAAAGATTCAACGCATGGCAATTTGCAAATTGCTCCTGATCAAGCATATCATTATGTTTCCGCAAAAGTAATCGGTAACAGCATTAATAAGTTACAGAACTACATCACCCTGAACAAGGGAAAATTAGATGGCATTAAACCGGAGATGGGCGTTGTCAATGATCAAGGTGTAGTGGGCATTGTGACTGCTGTGAGTGACCATTTTGCTGCCGTCATGTCGTTGCTTAATTCAAAATCGCAACTTAGTTGTAAAATTAAACGTACCAATGACTTTGGTCGTTTGGTTTGGAACGGAATTGATAGTGATTATGCCCAGCTACTGGAAGTGCCGCGCCATGCTGATGTTCGGGTAGGTGACACATTGATTACAAGCGGATTTTCGGCTATTTTCCCTGAAGGTATTCCGGTTGGAATCGTCACACAATCATCGCGACCTTCCACTTCTTCCTATTATGACATTACCGCGAAGCTTACCACAAAGTTTAGATCGTTGACTTATGTCAAGGTGATTCAGTATCAAAATCAGGAAGAGTTGCAAACGGTACAAAAGGAGGGCGTACAATGAGTGGCAATCAACTCCTGAAGCATTTTATCCGGTTTGCAGTTTTAATAATATTGCAAGTCGCTATTTTCGATAACATTCGATTTCTGGGGTATATAAACCCTTTACTTTATATCTGGTTTATCCTTGGATTGCCTTCCACCATTAACCGCTCGTTTTTGTTGATCCTGGCTTTTATCACCGGTAGTATTCTGGATATATTCTCAAACACTCCCGGCATGTATGCTTTCGCAACGGTTTTTGTTGCTTATTTTCGTGCTCCTTTACTCAAACTGGTGGTGCCTCGCGATGATGTGTCGTCATCGTATGAACCTTCTGTAAAATCATTAGGATTTCCTGTTTTTCTAAAATATGCTGCTGTTTTAATCGTTCTGTTGCACTTGTTGCTCTTTACTCTCGAAGCTTTTTCGTTTGTCCACTACGAACTGGTTTTGGAAAAAACGATTATCAATTCTTCCTTGACTCTATTGTTGGTGTTGAGTCTTCAAAAAACAAAAACGTAATGGTTAATGACAAACTACAAAACCGGAAATTTGTTATCGGTGGTTTGATCGTTTTAGTAGTAATCATTTTTACAATTCGACTACTCTCTCTGCAGGTGTTTACCTCCTCTTATAAAGTGTTGGCTGATGACAATGCTTTTTATAAGCGTATTCTTTTCCCGTCACGTGGGTTGATTTATGATCGTTACGGAAAATTGTTGGTTTACAATCGTCCGGCTTATGACATTATGGTAACGATGAAAGAGATAACGAATTTGGATACGATGGATTTTTGTAATACGGTGGGCATTACCAAAGATTGGTTCGACCAACGCATGAATGACATCAAAGACCGACATATCAATCAGGGATATTCACCCTATACACCTCAAGTATTTATTACACAAGTTCTTCCTGACGATTATGCCCGTTTGATGGAGAAGCTTTTTCATTTTCCCGGTTTCTCGGTGCAGCGACGTTCGGTGCGTGATTATGCTTATGATGCTGCAGCACATACTTTAGGAGCCATTGGTGAAGTATCTCGCGAAACAATTGAAAATGATCCTTATTACAAGCCGGGCGATTATGTCGGCATTACCGGAGTAGAAAAAAGTTACGAATCGGTGTTACGTGGTGAAAAGGGAGTGCAAATACTGTTGCGCGATTCGCGTGGCCGTATCAAAGGAAGTTACGATGATGGGAAATATGATAAACAACCTGTTACAGGTAAAGATATTACGTTGGGTTTGGATATAGAGCTTCAGATGTTGGGTGAAAAACTGATGCAAGGGAAACGTGGAAGCATTGTGGCCATTGAACCTTCGACAGGACAAATCTTAGCGATGGTTTCGGCACCAAGCTATGATCCGGAATTAATGGTAGGACGCCAGCGCTCTCAGTTGTTCCAACAACTTAACACGGATCCCGAGAAACCACTTTTAGATCGATCTATCATGGGTCGTTATCCTCCTGGTTCTACCTTCAAAGCGGCTAATGCATTGATTTTTCAGCAAGAAGGAATTACTACCAAAGATACGAAGGTAGCATGTCATGGAGGCTATTTTGTTGGTCATTTCAAAGTAGGGTGTCATATTCATCCTTCTCCACTCGATTTGGAAGGGGCGATAGCTTATTCGTGTAATACCTATTTTTGTACTGAGTTTCGTGCCATGCTCGATAGCAAAAAGTTTAAGAACATAGAACAGTCTTTCAATATATGGCGCAAAGATCTGCTCACATTTGGTTTCGGCGCCAAATTAGGGATTGACTTACCCAATGAAAACAATGGAAGCATTCCTACCACCAAGACTTACGACCGCAAGCATGGAAAAGGCAGATGGAAGTCGCTTAATTTGGTTTCGGATGCTATTGGACAAGGTGAGGTAATTGCCACACCGCTACAAATTGCGAACTTATGTGCGTTAGTCGCTAATCGTGGTTATTGGATTACGCCTCATATTGTACGCTCCATCGAAGGGGGAACGCTCGATCCACGCTATGATGTGAAACATGTTCCACCTATTGATAAGTGGTATTATACTAACGTGGTTGAAGGCATGAGACAATCGGTTATTTATGGAACGTCGCGTATTGCCAGCTTTGGCGACAGCATTGTGGTTTGTGGAAAGACCGGAACGTCGCAAAATCCTCCTCATAAAGATCACTCCATCTTTATGGGGTTTGCGCCCATGAATCATCCGAAAATTGCCATCATGTGTATTGTCGAAAATAGTGGTTTTGGCGCCACGTATGCAGCGCCGATTGCCAGTTTGATGATGGAGTTTTATTTGACCAGAAAGATTTCGCCGGCACGTCAGGGACTTGAAACAACAATGGAAAATACCTTTTTGATTCCAAATTATGGTTCGAAAAATTCAATTGTCGCACCTGCTCGATAAGTGGGTTATTCTTATATTCCTGCTCATGATCATCTTTGGATGGTTCAATGTGTATGGGGCAAGCTACGGCTTTCATCAAACCAATTTCTGGAGTTTTGAATACCGGTCGGGGAAGCAGTTGATTTGGATTGCTTGTGCGTTTGTCATTGGCGGAGTTATCTTGCTGCTTGATGGTAAATATTATGAGCAGTTGGCTTATATCTTCTACGCGGCGGTACTTGTTTTGTTGGCTGTTACCATTGTGATAGCTCCCAACATTAAAGGATCCCATTCGTGGTTGGTGTTTGGCCCCGTCAGTTTTCAGCCTGCTGAGTTGGCCAAGTTGGCTACTGCGTTAGCGTTGGGGAAATACATCAGTCATCCGGGATTTTCACTTTCAAAACGGCAGGATGTTTGGTGGGTGTTTGGCATCATTCTTACTCCTTTTGTTCTGATCATTTTGCAAGCTGAAACCGGTTCTGCATTGGTCTTCATGGCTTTCTTCCTTATGCTTTATCGCGAAGGTTTGCCCGGCATCTTATTGTTGATTGTCACTGTGCTCATTGTGCTTTTCTTAATTGTACTCCCGTTAAGCGAAGTGCCTATATATGGCAACGTGGGTTCACTTGGCTTTTTGATTGCTCTATCCATCATCTTCTTGATTGAAATAGGTGCTGTTGTGGCTTATGAACGCGACTGGAAAACGGCACGTTATTTTCTTCTGGCTGGTGTATTATTGTTTGGCATCGGATTGTTGTTGCAAATGTCGTATGATGTGTTGTTCAACCAAATTGCCCTGATCTTAGTCATTCTCTCTTCGCTTTATCTGATTTCCCTTTATATCTATAAACGTAAACGGGCTTATATCTGGATTGCCTTATTTGCTTTAGGAGCTACAGCGGTTAGTTTCTCGGGCGACTATTTTTTCGATCATGTTTTGGAACAACATCAACGCACGCGTATTGAAGTTGTTTTAGGCATGAAAAACGACCCGCAAGGCGTTGGGTATAATGTCAATCAATCGAAAATTGCCATCGGTTCGGGTGGTTTTTGGGGAAAAGGCTTTTTGCAAGGCACGCAAACTAAACTGAAATATGTTCCCGAACAGGATACCGATTTTATTTTTTGCACGGTAGGCGAAGAACATGGCTTTTTGGGTTCTGTAACTGTTTTAATACTTTATGCTTTGTTGTTGTTCCGTTTAATACTAATTGCCGAAAGCCATCGCGATACCTTTTTGCGTGTTTATGCCTACAGCATCGTCAGTATTATATTGTTTCACGTGCTGATCAATGTAGGCATGGTGCTTGGTTTGACGCCCGTCATTGGCATCCCGCTTCCTTTCTTTAGTTACGGAGGCTCTTCACTTTGGTCATTCACCGTTATGTTATTTATTCTACTACGGTTGGATGTGTCGCAGAAAATGCGGTTTCGATAAGTTTTTATGCCTATCTGGTGCTTAGGTTACATCAGTTGAGTTTCAAAGTTCAATTAGTAAATGCGAATTTTGAGGGTTAGAATTTTGTACCTTTGCAGCAACAAAAATGAAAATTATGCAAGTAGAAATATTGACAATTGGTGATGAATTGTTGTTGGGACAAGTGGTAGATACCAATTCTGCATGGATGGGCGCTATGTTGGCTAAAGAGGGATTTCGCGTTCAGGGTATCACTTCCATTGGTGATGTCGCCAAAACTATTCAAGATACGTTGGGCCGCTTAATGGATAATGCTGATATTGTGTTAATAACTGGTGGTTTAGGGCCAACAAACGATGATATTACCTTGCAAACATTAGCCGATTTTTATGGTTCAAAATTAGTGTTTGATCCTTCGGTTTATGCCGATATCGAACGTATGTTTTCAGGTCGTCCTAACGCGATGAATGCGTTGAATCGTGATCAGGCGATGGTTCCGGAGGATGCAATCGT
>DAHXOX010000185.1 GCA_027364655.1 Paludibacter sp.
GGTGGATTGAATTTCGGAACACTGCTGATAACCGGTGGCGCAGGATTCTTTGGAAAACTAACATCACATCCTGATAAAGACGCTACCAAAACACTGGCTGAATTCCAAGGTAAGCCATTCAAAGAAAGATTCAAAGGAAAATTAGACTTTGATAAAGTACTGACTTTCGATAAAGTTACTGATGTTTATTATTCAGGCGTTAACCATGACGAACAACAAGTCCCTCATGTAAAGATTAATAATCCGGAGTCATTTAATGCCATTAATATCAAACAATATGGCGCTCCCTGTCAGTTTTTCTGTTCCTCGGAAGTGTACGAGCTTCATACCGACAAAAGCGGGCATCAAGAATTACGCATTCACGCCGAAAACTGCATGCATTGCAAAACCTGCGATATTAAAACACCGGGAGATGGCATTACCTGGAGCGTTCCGAATGGTGGGAATGGCCCTGATTTTAAAAATATGTAGGCATATCCCCTAAATCTTCCAAAGGAGACTTGAGGAGATTGAAATTTTCAAATTTTCAAACTAATAAAATATGGCTCTGACTATTATAAGTTTAATAAAACAAGTTCCCCTTGCCACGGAGATGAGAATGGGTGAGGATGGATTAATGGACCGTACCAAAGCAAAATCGATTATTAATATTGATTGTCAGTTTGGTCTTGAGGCCGGATTACAACTTAAAAAACAATATCCTGATGCTCGTTTGATTGTGTGCTCCATGGGGCCTGGATCTTTTGAAACAGCATTACGAACAGCCATCTCGATGGGATATGACGAAGCGTTTCTTCTCTCCGACCGTAAATTGGGCGGTAGCGATACGTATGCTACCGGTTTGGCAATTTCGACCATGTTGAAACATTTAGGATTTACGAAAGACGCAAAAGAACCGTTTATTATCTTGGCCGGTCGTCAGACGAGCGATGGCGATACTGCTCATGTCCCTTCGCAAGTGGCCGAGAGTTTAGGTATTCCGCAAGCGACTTTCGTGGAAACTGTAAAAGCGGATGGTGAAGGAAATGTGATCGCAAAACGTATTATAGAAGGTGGGTATCAGATGATGAAACTACCCATGCCATGTACCATTTCACTGGCTCCAACCGGAATCCCACCGCGAAAACCATCACTCACGGGAGCTATTAAAGCCCGCAATGCTAAGATTACGGTATTTGGCATTGACGATATAGGATTAGGAACTGAGAAAATTGGTTTGAGCGGATCTCCAACTATCGTGGCCAATGTGGTAAATATTGTAAGCGAACGTGCTCCAATTATCATGTCCGAAGGGCATAATGAATCAACTTTAGTAAATAGTTTGATTGCCAATATCAAGAAAGGCAGCAATGTATTAGAGAAAAAAGTATCAGCGGAAAAGAAAACAACAGAAAAACCGGAGTTTCCGTTTTATGACAATCGAAACGGAGCCAGAGGTATTTTGACTTGGGCTGAAATTGCCAACGGTAAAATTGTCCGTCCGTCCATAGAGTTGCTTACTCCTGCCCGTCATTTGGCTGATCAATTGGGGGATGATACGAAAATCATGACCTTGCTGATCGGTAAAAATGTAAAGGATCAGGCACAAACTTTATTTGAGCATGGTTCCGACGAAGTAATCGTAGTGGAAGATGACAAGTTGGAAGAATATTTGGTACTTCCTTTTTCATCCATTTTCGAACAGGTGATTAAAGAACGCAATCCTGAAATTGCTCTTTTTGCAGCGACCACTTCTGGTCGCGAATTGGCACCACGCATCGGCATGAAAACTGGTAGCGGCGTAACAGCCGACTGTACCGGACTTGAAATCGGCGAGTATGTGAACCGCAAGGAAAAAGTGATCAATAAACCGATTTTGCATTCCCGTCGTCCGACTTACGGAGAAAGTAAATTAGCAACCATACTTGGTTTTGTTTATCCGCAAATATCCACCGCCCGTGCAGGAACTTTCGAAGTACCTGTCAAAGTAAAAGGACGCACCGGAATTGTTTCAACCTTCGAACCTAAACTGACTGACAAGGAATTCAGTGTAGAAATTCTAAAAACAGTTCGCGGCGAAGGCAGCTCGGTAAACTTATTCGATGCCGATGTAATAGTTTCTGGCGGACGTGGAACTACAGTCGACGGATTGGAACTGATCAAAAAACTGGCAGAAGCATTAAAAGAAAAAGGGGTAAAAGCCGAATGGGCTTGTAGTCGTGTGGTAGTGGATGAAGGGTTTTCGGAATATGCGCGTCAGGTTGGACAAACCGGCAAAACAGTACGTCCGAAAGTGTATATTGGCGTTGGCATTTCGGGAGCTATTCAGCATGTCGCCGGTATGAAAGAATCGGAAAAGATCATTGCCATCGATCATAATCCCAAAGCATCGATTTTCCACTTTGCCGATTTTGGCATTGTAGGAGAATACACCGACATTCTGCCCGAATTGATTGAACGTGTGAAAGGAGGATTTACTTTTGGAATTGAACCGATCCATCATTAATGCTTCGTCGCATGGCGATGTTTTTTGGCAAACTTCAGGCGACATCCTTATTTTTGTTGGAATACACACTATCCATAAAGAAACCAAATAACGGTTTGTAAAGGGATTGTCCCCAAACGTGCCTTTATCGCACCGCCAAAAAGTATTATCTTTGCAGGATAATCGGCTCTTCTATCCTCATGGCATGTGTCAAAATAAAACGATAAAAATCAACTTTTTACCGATACTGATATTGTTACTGTTCTTCTTGGGTTCAGCAGCAACAGGCTTTTCACAAAAGACAATCAAGCCTGCTTCAGACACGTTGCACGGAAAGTTGCCTCAGGATACCACTGCAAAAGGCAACCAAAAACAAACATTCACGGATAAAATTGTCTATCAAGCCAACGATTCGATTGTTTTCCTGGGCAATGGCACCGGCATGATGTATGGGCAAGGAGATGTTCAATATCAAAAAATGGAGTTGAAAGCCAACTACATCCGCATGAAAATGGACAGCAGTTTGGTCTATGCAACCGGTTCTAAAGATTCCATTGGAAAATGGGTTGGCGAGCCGGATTTTAAGGATGAAAGCAATCAATTTAATGCAAAAGAATTGACCTACAACTTCAAGACAAAACGGGGATTCATTCGCCATACCGTGACCAAACAAGGTGATGGTTACGTGGTGAGCGACCTAACGAAACTCACAGCAGACAACACTTTTGACATGGTGAATGGTCAATATACCACCTGCGACAACCATGACAACCCTGATTTTTATATCCAATTGACTAAAGCCAAAGTTAGACCCAAAAAATACATTGTTTCAGGGCCTGCTTATTTGGTAATCGAAGGCGTCCCGTTGCCTTTGGCCATTCCTTTCGGCTATTTTCCTTTCAATGACAAATATTCATCTGGTGTTATCGTTCCGGCGTATGGAGACGATTTTACAAAAGGATTCTATTTACATAACGGAGGTTATTATTTTGCCATCAACGATTATATGGATTTAGCATTGACCGGCGAAATTTACACAAAAGGAACATGGGCAATTAATGCTATTAGTACTTACGTAAAACGTTACAAATATCGAGGAAGTTTTAACTTTAGCTACCGTGAAGACGTGACAAGCGAAAAAGGGTTGCCCGATTATGGCAAATCGAATAATATGAGCATTCAATGGACTCATAGCCAGGATCCTAAAGCATCACTTTACTCCACACTTTCGGGAAGCGTCAACTTTTCAACCAGTGGATATGACCGCAGCAACATCAACAACGTGTATAATCCAACCTTGATGTCGCAGAACACAAAAAGTTCAAGTATAAACTTCTCTCAGCGATTCCCAAATAGTCCATTCACTTTGTCGGCTAACGCAAACATTACACAACGTACCGCCGACTCCACCATCAACATGCAATTACCAAATCTTACGGTAAACATGAGTCGTATCTATCCTTTCAAAAGAAAAAATAGCGTTGGCCCTGAAAAATGGTATGATAAAATAGCACTGTCCTATGCAGGATCCTTTGCCAACAGCATTCAAACGAAAGAAAACTTACTACTGCATTCATCCCTTTCGCGTGATTGGCAGAACGGATTTGATCACCAAATCCCAATTTCCGCCTCTTTCAACTTATTCAATTATATTTCAATTTCTCCTGCTATTAACTATCATGAGCGTTGGTATTTCAAATCGGTTCAACAACGTTGGGATAACTCTAAACAAGCCGTAATCAAAGATACTACCTCCGGTTTTTATCGCTCGTATGATTTTAATGCCAGTGTGACGGCGCAAACCACATTGTACGGTTTTTTTATTCCCAATCGTAAAATTTTTGGCGACAAGATTGATCGTATTCGCCACGTATTTATTCCGTCGTTTAGTTTTACCTATAATCCTGACTTTAGTAATCCTATTTGGGGATCGTACAAAACGTATGATAAATATGTGCAAGACACCCAAAATCCGCAAATCATGGATAAACAAACGGTACTTTACTCGCCTTTTGCAGGAGGACTTTACGGTTATCCGGCAGCGGGAAGATCGGGAGCCATTGGCTATTCGTTTAGTAACAATGTGGAGATGAAACTGAAAGAAAAATCGGACACCACTGATCAACCGGTGTACAAAATTGTGAGTTTAATCGACAATTTCAGTTGGAGCGGCAGTTATAATTTAGCCGCCGATTCTTTACGGTGGTCATTAATTAGTGCCAACTTACGATTGAAGCTACCCTTTTCAAAATCGTACACGCTCAATTTAGGCGGCACGTTCGATCCGTACATGTATGGATTAGACGCCAATCATAACCCTGTTCACATCAATTCACTGCGTTGGGCACATGGGAAATTTCCCCGTTTTATGGGAACTAATTTTTCTCAAAATTTTACGATAAGCGATCAGACATTTAAGCGAAAAGGGAGCAAGACTAAAACAGATAATACCTCACAATCTCAGACACAACCTCCCGCAATGGATAATTCAGACTTACCCTCATTGTATAATCAATCGGACTCAACCGCCCGCAAACAAACAAAGCCTACCAATGCCGAAGTCGATGCTGACGGATACGAAAAACCCCAATTTCATTGGAGTTTAACCTTCAATTATTCGTTGATGTATGGGCAATCAGGTGTTTTTAACTATAACACAATGAACTATGGCATGCAATGGACTCAAAACTTAAGTCTCAGCGGGACGCTTTCTCCTACTCCGAAATGGAATGTGAATTGGTCGGCATCCTATAGTTTTGCTAACAAACAATTTACACAAATCAACATTGGAATCACCCGTGATTTACATTGTTGGTCGATGTCGGCGCAGATTGTACCTGTAGGCTATTATACGTCGTACATGTTCCGAATTGCTGTGAAATCGTCGCTTTTACAAGACTTGAAGTATCAAAAACAAAGCTCTTTCCAAAACAATGTGAATTGGGAGTAGCATAGAGGTTTTTGCTTAGTTTTGAACTTACTGATTTCAAAATGAACATAGATGAAACGACAAAATGCCCAAACATTGGGAGATGCTATTCGCCTTTTTTTGGAAGAGCAGCATAAACTTAATAGTAAACTACTTGAAACACGACTCATCCAATCGTGGGGAGAAATCATGGGAAGTGGTGTAGCGGGCTATACGACTCACCTTGAGATCAAGCATAAAAAACTCTTTGTAACGTTGTCTTCATCGCTATTGCGACACAATTTGATGATGTCACGTCACGAACTTGTCGAAAAAATCAATCTTCATATAGGAAGTGAAGTAATCACTGACATCATATTTCGATAAAGCTATTTTCTAAAACATGCAAGACTTTATTCAAAATCCTGTTTTTCAAATTATCTCCGATGCAGCCGATGACATAGAATGCGATTGCTACGTTATTGGTGGCTATGTGCGCGATAAATTACTTCATCGTTCTTCGAAAGATATTGATATTATGGTGGTTGGCAGCGGTATAGCTTTGGCACAACGCGTTGCTGTCAAATGGAGGAGACACACCACCCTGAGCATATTTAAAACGTTTGGAACTGCCCAATTGAAAGCCGGAAGTACAGAGATCGAATTTGTGGGAGCGCGTCGCGAATCATATAGCAAAGAATCGCGCAAACCGGTTGTAGAAGATGGTACTTTAGAAGATGATCAACGGCGAAGAGATTTTACAATCAATACATTAGCAATATCACTTTCAAAGAGAAACTACGGTGAATTGCTGGACCCTTTTCATGGTGTTGACGATTTAGCCCATAAAATTATTCGAACGCCGCTGGATCCTGACATTACGTTCAGTGACGACCCATTACGCATGTTGCGTGCTATTCGCTTTGCCACCCAATTGGAATTTCACATTGAAGAAACAACCTTTGAATCGATCAAAAAGAATTGTCAACGGATTGAAATTGTTTCAGCCGAACGAATTGCCGACGAATTAAATAAAATGATGGAGGCATCACGTCCTTCCATCGGTTTCCTTTTGCTCGAACAGAGCGGTTTACTTTCCATCATTTTTCCCGAACTGATCGCATTGAAAGGCGTTGAAACCAGAGAAGGTAAAGGTCACAAAGACAATTTCATTCACACATTAGCCGTGCTCGACAAAGTAGCACGTCACTCAGACAATCTATGGTTGCGCTGGGCGGCTTTGTTGCACGATATTGCCAAGCCGGTTACCAAACGCTGGGACGACAATGCCGGCTGGACCTTTCACAACCACAATTTTATTGGTGAGAAGATGATTCCGACGCTTTTTAAACGTCTGAAATTACCAATGAACGAGAAAATGAAGTTTGTGCAGAAAATGGTTTCATTGCACATGCGTCCCATTGTGTTAAGCGAAGAAGGAGTGACCGACTCAGCTATCCGGCGCTTGCTCTTTGATGCCGGCGACGACATCGAACAGTTGATGACGTTATGCGAAGCCGACATCACCTCAAAAAATCAAACACGCGTAAAACGTCATCTTGATAACTTTCAGATAGTACGCCAAAAGCTGATCGACATTGAAGCAAAAGACAACCTCCGAAATTGGCAGCCGCCTGTTGACGGTGTAGAGATCATGAAGATTTTTGGGCTACCCCAATGTCGTGAAATAGGCTGGCTAAAAAATGCTATTAAAGAAGCTATTCTGGAAGGTATCATTCCAAACGAACGAGCCGCTGCAATGCGCTATTTGATAGATAAAGCAAAAGAGATTCATTTAGAACCCATTGTTGTCATAGATAAAACGAATGACAACAACGGGTAAAATAGATTCAGAGTTTTATTCCACAGTAACCGACTTAGCTAAATTACGTGGTTTGTCCACATCACAGCCTCTCAAAACAGCAGTATAATAGGCAAAAAGTTGTAATGGAACAACGGCTAATAAGGGAGTGAAGAAATCGTTGCAAGCTGGAATCTCAATCACAAAGTCGGTTAAATCACAAATTTTTTCTTTCTCAGCTTTGCACACCAACAGTACTTTTGCACCGCGTGTGATCACCTCTTTGATATTGCTCACCATCTTTTCCAACAAAGCTGTTTGTGTAGCAACGGCAATGACCGGCATATCTTCCGTAATCAACGAAATAGTGCCATGTTTCAGTTCTCCGGCAGCATGTGCATCGCTATGAATATAGGATATTTCTTTCAGTTTCAGTGAACCTTCAAGCGAAAGTGCGTAGTCAAGCCCCCGACCAATGAAAAAGATATCATGTGCATTCTGAAATTTGCTGGCGAAAAATTGGCAATTATCAGCCGTTTCCAATGTGCGCTCCACTAATTGTGGAATTTCCATCAGTTCCGCACATAACGCTCTTGTTTGTTCGGCGCTGATTGTCTCTTTTACATAAGCTAATTTAATGGCAAAAAGATACATCATGGCTACTTGCACCGAGTAAGCTTTGGTGCTGGCTACTGCAATCTCTGGACCTGCCCATGTGTACAAAACACTGTTGGCTTCGCGTGCAATGGACGATCCCACTACGTTGACTATGGCCAATGTATGTACTCCTTTATCTTTTGCTAAGCGTAACGCGGCTAACGTGTCAGCCGTTTCACCCGATTGAGAAATGATGATCACCAAATCATTTTCTTTGGATAAAATAGGGTTCCGGTAGCGAAACTCCGAAGCCACATCGACCTCAACAGGAACACGTACCAGTTGTTCAATGGCAGCTTTTCCTACCATGCCGGCGTGCATAGCTGTACCGCACGCCACAATATAAATGCGTTGAAAACTCTTCAGAATATCATCCGACAAGACTTTAATGCCAAAGTCAGGCATCCCGTCAACAATGCGAGGCGAAAGTGTACTCAGCAAAGCTTTAGGTTGCTCATGAATTTCTTTCAGCATAAAATGGGGATAACCGCCTTTTTCTGCCGCTTCTATGTCCCATGTTGCAGTGAAAAGTTCTTTTGAAATGGGTTCATTTTCGCGATCAACAATGGAAACACCCGTACGTTCTAGAACAGCTATCTCATTCTCTTCCAGTAGATAATAATTGCGGGTGTATTTGAGAATAGCAGGAATGTCAGATGCGATGAAATTTTCTCCATCACCAACCCCCACGATCAACGGACTGTCTTTGCGCACTGCATATAACGTCTCAGGAAAATCCACAAAAAGAATACCTAAAGCATAGGATCCTTTCAACGTATCAAGCACTCGAGTGATTGTTTCAACCGGATTCCCGGTGTAGTAATAATCTAACAGTACCGCAATGACTTCAGTGTCTGTTTCCGACAAAAACGTATATCCTTTGGCGATCATTTTCTCTTTCAACTGCACATAATTTTCAATAATTCCATTATGCACAATGGTAACCCGTTCATTGCCATGTGGGTGTGAGTTGATGTCAGATGGTTCGCCGTGTGTTGCCCAACGTGTATGTCCAATGCCAATAGTGCCTGCAGGCACCCCGTTGTGCTCCATTTTCTGTTCCAGATTTTTCAATCTTCCTTTAGCTTTGACCACGTTGATTTTATGATCTTCCATCACAGCAATGCCGGCCGAATCGTATCCGCGATACTCCAACTTTTGCAATCCGTCCACTAACACGCGCGAAGCTTGTTTTGTTCCGATATAACCTACTATGCCACACATATCTTATATGATTAAATGAATACTGCGAAACTTAATTTTGTTCATACGTTTATTCTATGGAAACTAAAGAGAATACATCAAGAGTGACATAACAAAGTAACAACAATTTTTGCATAATGCATATCTCTTTTCAGTATCTATTCTGCCACAACTGTCTCAAATAGTTAACTTGTTTTTGTTCCACCGTATTATCGGCTGCTTCCCAAATGGATTGTTGAGAAAGCGCGTCCGGTAAATAGGCTTGCTGAACAAAATGATTGGGAGCATCGTGTGGATAAAAATAATCAGCACCATAATGAAGTTGTTTCATTAATTGTGTAGGTGCATTGCGTAAGTGCAGAGGCACAGGCAAATCTCCCGTTTCTTCAACTATCTGCAAAGCTTTATCAATGGCCAAATAGGCCGAATTGCTTTTAGGAGAAAGAGCCAAATAGATCGTCGTTTCCGAAAGAATAATGCGACTTTCAGGCCAGCCTATTTTGGCAATGGCATCGAAACAAGTATTGGCCAAAAGCAACGCGTTTGGATTAGCTAACCCAATATCTTCGGCGGCCAAAATCACTAATCGACGAGCAATAAACTTGGGATCTTCTCCACCTGCAACCATACGTGCTAACCAATAAACTGCTGCATCCGGATCGCTACCCCGAACTGATTTAATAAAGGCGGAAATGATATCATAGTGCATTTCGCCCATCTTATCATAAGCTACCGAGTGTTGCAATAAGAGTTGCGTTACCATGTCGTTGGTAAGTGTTATCGAATCATCATCGCCGGCACTCAAAGCCATTTCAAGGATATTGAGTAATTTACGTGCATCGCCTCCTGAAAACCGAAACAATGCATCCGTTTCGAGCACATTGATGTTGTGTTGCTTAAGTTCCAGATCAGTTTTGAGTGCATGATTGAGCAAGAGTTGTAAGTCGTCTTGCGACAATGGATTTAATACAAACACTTGACAACGCGACAACAATGGGGTAATCACTTCAAAAGAAGGATTCTCTGTTGTTGCACCAATCAGCGTAAATGTACCATCTTCGACAGCACCTAACAGAGCATCTTGCTGTGATTTGCTAAAACGATGAATTTCATCAATAAACAAAATACTCCCGGGTTGATTGAAGAAACGCGTTTTTGTTGCTCGTTCAATCACTTCGCGAACCTCTTTTACCCCGGCATGTATGGCACTCAACGCGTAAAAGGGACGTTGCAGCTGGTTTGCAATGATTCGTGCAAGCGTTGTTTTGCCAACACCCGGCGGCCCCCACAAAATAAAGGAGGCAAGATGGCCTGAATCAATCATTTGGCGAATAACCCCATCAGGGCCTACCAAATGATGTTGCCCGACATATTCATCGAGCGTGTGTGGCCGCATTCGTTCTGCAAGTGGTGTTGACATACCGGTTTTTTCAATCAATTACCGAAGATGTAGTACTTGACCTGTTTGTGCAGGAGTCCCATAAAGAATGCCGTTCATTTCGTATAGTTTCTTCACTTTAATTCCGTAATACTGAGAAATGGAATACATCGATTCCCCCGGCATCACTTGATGAGTTGAGGGCACTGCAAGTGAAGCCTTGTTTTTCTTGCCTCCAAGATAAACCACTTCATTGGGTTGTAGCACGTAGTTTTTGTCTACTTCATTCCTATAGCGTAATAAACTTTCTATCAAGTTGAATTCCTTGGCAATGGAATGATAAGTATCACCGGGAGCTGAGATAATATATTTTATACCATTGTTTTTGTAAACTTTATGAGTAAATGGTGCCTCTATAACTCCAAATCGACTGCTAAAAACGGATGACGAATCAGCTAATGCTTCAGCAATTGAGGTTTCTGAATTTGGCTTATGACGTGCTGCCAATTGCATACGTAACCCCTCTTTGTCTAATCCCTCTAAATTATAACGTTCAATGATGTTAATCAATTGATTTGCATAATTTCTATTCGTGGCGTAACCTGCATTTTGAAGCCCTTGCGCCCAATCCTTGTAATCGGTCGAAGGCAACAAAAACAACGATGCATACCGGCTGCGAGTTAGCAAAAACTCCGAATGATCTTCGTAGGAAGCATATACGGTAGGATATTTACGAAAACATTCATGTTTCTGATCATCATCTTGATAGACGTGGTCTCCTGTCCAGTCGCTGCATTTGATGCCAAAATGATTGTTCGCTGTGGTCGCCAATACACTTTTACCGGCTTGCGATTCAAGGAGTCCCTGTGCCAATGTAATACTGGCGGGGATTCCATATTTTTGTTGTTCTGTCAAGGCAAGAGAACGATATTGTTTAATATAAGTCAGGTAATCGTTTTGAAGATTTTGAGCTGTCACGAAAATGGAGAAAACCGATAAAGCGAGAAAAAGAAAGCGTTTTACGTTCATTGCAATTGAATTTTATTGGGTGATAAGATGGTGTGGTAAATGGTGAAGGGTTCCTTTTCTATTAAAGTTTGTGCTGAATCCATTGTCCTTGATAAAAAGTAAAACGAAGTTCCATCGTCTTTAAATAGGGCTGAAGTTTTTTCCAGCTATCTTCCGATAAAAATGCCTTTTGATCGCATGTAGCGATGATGGATGGTTGTGATGGATTAAATGAAAAACGGATAAAGAGCGGCGTCATCCAACCTGTTGCAAAATCTAACGCATCAGCAGATAAGTCATTTTTGAGAAAATCATTTTCTTGCACTTCCGGTGCATGTATAGGAAGTCGTTCCCAATTCATGGTGTAGAACGAAAGCGACGAAAGGCACGCGGGAGCACACACGGTTTTGCTTATGGCAATGAAAGCCGGATGTTCATTTGCAAATACTTGCAGTTCAAACGTTCCCATCTTTGAAGTTTCCAGAACAAAATGATGTTCATTTTCATCCCATGTGCGGATGCGAATGTAGCCATTCATGCCGTTTGGCACGGAATCGACCTTTTTATCATAATAATAGGCCATTAAATCACTTCGATGAGCAGAATCGAGAGCAAGCACCGTGTTTGGCAGCGACATAAAGAGCGTTCTCAATGTAGGAGGTTGTGCAACTACCGATGCGGAACATACAATTAAAATTAGAAGCAATATATGCTTCAAACTAGCTGTTTTCATATTATTTTGTGTTTAATTTTTTGCGAAAAAGCAATTTGAATGTTTCCCAATAATTCTCAAACAATTCGCTGATTGAATTGAAATTTTGCGTGTAGGTAAGCCCAATACCTTGTGAATAAAGCGATGGGTTCAGTTCTTTATAATCGTTCGTGTGATTATAGGCTCTAATGCTCCATCTTCCATTTTGCGAAAAAAGATACTGAACATCCAGGTCGCCAATAAATTTGGTTGCTGAGAAGTTATCATCGCGATAACCCACATTTCCATTAATGACCCAACGATTGTTTTGATATAAAATTGCCGCTTCATAATCATTGCCAAGCATATTGCCCATACCGGAGCGGCGCCAGTTAAGCCCAAGATTTAAGCCCTTGACAGCTTGCGACAACCAACTATTGAGCTGGCTCGAAAGCGTAGAAGTGGCTACCGAAAGAAGCTCATTCTGTCCTAAATTATTCGTCGTTGTTCGCATATAATCAGGTGTATAAAACCTTCCAAAAGCTAACAAATAAATGATTTGACGATTCATCATTTCGTCAGTATTGATAATGTTTTTTACAGAGCGCTTCAGTTCGTCGCGAGCGTTTGGTAAATCAATATTAAACTTGATATCGGGATGCATTAAATTTCCGGTCAAATTTAGCAAACAATCCACAGGAACACTTGTTCTATTTGTTGTTTTTAGTAAATCAGCATCCATCAGATCGGCTAACGAAGCAGTCACTTCATACGTGGCATTGATATCTATTTGCGGATTCTTCGCCGAGCCATCCCATCGTATGGTGCTTCCATTGTCAATTTTAAATTCCCTGCTCAGCGCATTTTGAAATGTAAAAAGGTAATTTCCGCTATTCACAGTGTAATTGCCTAACATTTGTAAATCGGTGGTTTGCAGATTATAAAGAATATTCAATACGCCCGATCCTACCGCATCAATGCGATCTCCCGCTCTCTTATCGATAATAAGTTGAATATGTGCATCTGGAGTTACATTTAATGTGGCATTAATTATTGTCTCCTGATCATTTGAGGATGTCTGTGTCGAATCAACGGGAGTAGTCGCTCTGTTATCCCTATTTTTCTTTTTAACGACATAGGTTATGAATGAGTTGTCTGTGGTTGAAACAGAATTATCTACAGAAATAAATGCCGTAGTATTCGGTTGCGAAGTAGCATTAATATCAACATGTGTCGTTTTTTCATTTCCATAAACATGCACTAATCCCGATGCGTAAGCTCTTCCCCAAAAACTTGCATTGTTATTTTCTGTGGTATTTAGCGCCAGCATATCGTTTGCATTAACCTGCACGTCATAGCTCCAATCTTTCAAATCGTGATTGGTTGCAATAAGGTTAAGTTTGCCTGTATGCCCTTCCTTATCTCGCATTGTCATGTTGCGTATGTCAATTTCACCACGTTTTAGATGTATCGAATCGTTGAAAAAATAGGTTGTATTGAGGGAACTCAGTCCCGCTTGTCCTTGTTGAATTAAGAGATCGCCATTAAACCATAGATGTTTCGATGGCCCCAACATGGCAAAACTGCCACTGGCATAGCCTTTCGGGGAAGTTAAAAACGATTCAAGATAAGGATGTAAAAAGTCAATAGGAAGCTGGTGTGCACCTCCAAAAAAAGCCAAGGAATCATTTGCAGGGAAATAACTTCCGGCAAGGAATCCTACTGTATCTTTTTTAGCGGCATTATATACTTTTCCCACTCCGTCTAATTTGTGATTTACTCCATCCCATCGACTTACTGCGTATGCATCACCCCATATCGCATTGTTTAACCCGAAATTTCGTGCCACTACATTGGCTTTGATGATAGGTTGTTTCAATACGCTGAGAATGGAAACGAAGCCACTTACCGATCCATTAAGTCGAGGCGTGGTTAAATGAATTAAGTCTGATAAGTCTTCTAATCGAAAGCCCAACAAATCGATTTGCAAGCTGTCTGATGGCTGATCGGAAATAGTTCCTTTAACATACAAATGCTGCAAACTGCGATCCATACCAAATTGATCGACCCAAAAAGTGTGCATGTCGGTTCTGATAATTCCCGGACGCATGTTCCATGTCGAGTCATTCACAATGATTTGAGTGGGTAGAATCGCCATTCGCGCCATCAACTGATCGTTGGTACGCGTAAAATGTGTCTGTGTAACCAATTCTCCGGCAAAAGTTGTCGCTGTATTATTATCCCATGATAAGCGTGTCCCAATGGAATCGTGTGCTGCTGCAAAATTTGCATAGAAATTGAGAATAGATTCTTTTTGTTGAATCATGGCGTTGAAGATAAACCTCAGCTGATCGTGGGGATTGTTGCATGCAAAATGCATCTTTGTGAAATGGTTCTTTCCCATAGTGACATCAGGTATATCTAATGCAATGTTTACACTGCGATCCTTACTATTCAGCATCCCTTCAAAAGTTGCCCCACGATGTAGCTGTATCGGAAGATCCAGAACTTCTCCCAATCTCTCGGCTTCATGGGGATTGATGGTAAAAGTCCACGTTAAATCGTTGTAAAATGAAAGTTTCTTTACTCTTTGAAAAACAGAAGGCAAATAAGCAGCGGCTAAATAACTCAAATCATCCGACACTTTCAGCAGATTGTAATGCCCTTGAATATTGCCATTGATTAAAGGTGAAGTAACGCGTACTTCATTGGTTGATTGATTTATTCGTGTAGCATTGATACTTAACGAAGGCAATAGAAATTGTGCCGTGTCATTGTCTACTTTAACCTGATTAACAAAGATGGTTCCATTGGCTTGGTTCAACAAATCGCCCTGAAGATCTGCCTGCACTTGCAACGACAGACTCAACTTAGGAAATTTCTGTGTCAAATGAAGGGCATTGGGTTTGAAGTTGTCCAACGATGCTGTGAATTGGTAAATCGGATCTGCTTTATTCCAATTAATCAAACCAGAGACATCAAAGTTTATGTTAGGATCATGAATGGCTGCTTTTCCGTCAAATTGACGATTCTTAATTGTTCCATCAAGCGTAATATTTTGATAAAGATATTTATTATACATGATTGAGGCAATTGTTGCATTTGCCGTTAATGACATAGGCTTTTTCACTTGACTCATTCCTTGCACTGATGCGTGAAGCGTGACATTGCCAAGCTGTGGATTGTTTAAGAAGGTGCCTAACTGAAAATTGTTCATACCGAGCGATCCCGAGTAGCTAAAGTCACGTAATTGATTTGTCAGACTAAGTTTCAAGTCGGTACGCAAATTACCCATTCGGGTGGAAATATTCCCGTAAGCTACCATCTCGCTTAAAAAGCCAGTTAGCGATCCACTGAAATAAATGGTTCCCAAACGTATGACAGGAGCCGGCAGCAGGAATGGTTTATTCGTCAGGTCAGCAATAATATCCTGAAAATGAGCCATGTTCAGGTGCATCTGTTTTACATTGGCATACACAAAAGCATCATTTATCTTGGGAAGGCCGCTTATTTCAAAATCTCCATCAAACTTGAAATTATTTTTATTCGTGATCTTCAAATCATTACATTTAATATCCGAAATCGTTCCCTCCAGTCTGGTTGACAATTTATATTCATCATCATACCCTTTGAAAGCTGGGACAAATCCGCTCAAATCCGAGAGGACCACATCCGAAGGTAACAATCGGCATTTCAATTTGACTTTGTTCACAAAATCCGATAAATTAGCCAGCTTTCCATACTGAAAAGATACACTATCCATTCGCAAAGCGCTTTTAGGCATTTCTAGAAGGAAGCGAGGGAAAAAGACGCGATGCTGATTGCCCAAAATAACCGTTTGAAGGTTATTGATCTGAAATCCGGATCTCTCTTTCAAGCCCAACGAATGAATCGTAGCAACAAGGGTATCGGACGAAAAATCTTTAAGCGACATGTCCAGATGAAGATTACGAAAATCCAGATTCGTCAGACTAAACTTATTGCCTATCTGAGGTTTTCTTTCATCTGTGAACCTGAATCTGCTGTGATCTAACCGAAACATGGCCACATGAAACGAGATTTTCATCGGGCCATGAATTGTATCTTTCGATGCAAACGCCTTAATTACAAAAGCCAGATTTGATTGCCCTGTCGAATCAATTCGCAGATGGCAATCAAATTGGCTCATATTCGCTTCCGTAATATAAACCTTTCGTGAAAACATCTTCCAGAAATCAATCCGCACATTCACCTGCTTCACATAAAACAACGTATCTTGGTGTTGGTCTTCGAGATAGACATCTTTCAATACAAAATGAGAAAAGGGTTGAAAAGAAAGTTGTGCAATGTCCACTCGCGTGTGCAAAATTTCGCGTAATTCGGAAACTATTTGTTGCCGAATGATGTTTTGCACATACTTGTTATTCAGTAATATATAAGCAGAAAGTACCAAAAATGCCATGATTGCAAGTGCAATCAAAAACAGGTTTCGGAATTTTTGTTTACTTTTGAGCATTATATCGAGGGTATACAAATGTCTTTTACAAAGACAGGTTCAGGCTTCTGGTTACAAATTCATACCAATGATGCGTTCAATTTGCGCAAAAAGTCGGTAGACTGCACAATTAAGGCAGTTAGCAACGGCAAATTTACTTGAAAATAAGAACAGAACAAATAGCTCCTTTACAATAATTGCTTTTTATCCATTCTTTTACTTTTAGCAACAAACCAATCAACACATTATGACAGCTACTATTGAAACTTCGTTGGGCACTATGCTCGTAAACTTGTATGATGAAACTCCATTACATCGCGATAATTTCATTAAATTGGCACAAGAAGGTTTTTATGACGAGCTTTTATTCCACCGTGTCATCAAAAATTTCATGGTTCAAACCGGTGATCCTGAATCAAAAAATGCTGATAGACACAAACATCTGGGAGCCGGTGGACCAGGATATACCATTCCGGCTGAAATCGTTTTCCCGCAACTATTTCATAAACGTGGTGCTTTGGCAGCTGCACGCCAAAGTGATGAGGTAAATCCTGAAAAGGCTTCATCGGGTTCTCAATTTTACATTGTACAAGGACAGTCCATGAGCGATGAAGAACTCGATCAATTCGAAAACTCGTCACGTTACGCCAAAGAAAAAGAAGTTTTTCAACAAATTGCCAATACGATGCGTTCTCAAATCGTAGCGCTTCAAAAAGCAAATGATACCGACGGTCTCAATGCTCTGCGCGATTCAATTTATGAAGAAACACAGAAAAAAGTGGATGCGATGAATCCTTTTCATTTCACAACGGAGCAGCGTGAAACCTACAAAACACTTGGAGGAACTTCATTTTTGGACGGTAACTATACCGTTTTCGGCGAAGTAATCGAAGGACTGGATGTTATTGATAAGATTTCAGATGTAAAAACAGATTCTCAGGACCGTCCGCATGATGATATAAAAATCATCAGAATTACTATAAACGAATAAGCAACTATCTTTTCAAAAAGAGTGCTATGATGAGGGGAAAACATGATTATTCGTGTCTTCTCCTTATCCATGTCTTTTGCTGTGTGCTACTTTCGCCGTAAATGTGTTACTTTGTAAAAAAATCGGGATAACTTTCAACTCATCTCTTTCCCATTGTTTCTTTTTCTATGGCTGTCTTTCTTCAAGTTGATCAACTTACAAAACGTTTTGGCGATCTATGGCTGTTCGATGCCATTTCATTTTCCATTGCCGAAGGCGAAAAAGTAGGATTAATTGCTCCTAATGGTTCCGGAAAATCGACTTTGCTCACGATTCTAAACGGCAACGAAGATTTTGAAACCGGCTCCGTTACGTTTCAAAAAGGTCTGCGCATCGGCTATTTAAGTCAAACTCCTTTTTATTCTCCTGAACTGACTATTCTGCAAGCTTGCTTCAACTCCAATAATGAAACGGTAAGTCTCATTGCCGATTATGAAGAAGCGATTGCCACCGAAAATCATGCTGAATTAGAACGATTGTTGCCACTGATGGATCATTTGCAAGCATGGGACTATGAGCAACGTATCAAACAAATTTTGTCGGAACTCAAGATCACACACTACGACCAACCTATTGCGGAACTTTCAGGTGGTCAGTTGAAACGGGTAGCGCTTGCCAATGTGTTGATTTCTGAACCTGAATTACTCATATTGGACGAGCCAACCAATCATCTCGACACGGAAATGACTGAATGGCTCGAAGATTACCTGAATCGTTCACGGCTCAGCCTGCTCATGGTCACCCACGACCGCTATTTTCTCGATCGTGTATGCAACCGTATCCTTGAAATAGATCAGCGTCAACTATATAGTTACAAAGGAAATTTCAGCTATTATCTCGAAAAACGGGAAGAGCGTCTTCTTGCTCAATCGGCAGAAATAGATCGTGCCAACAACTTACTGCGCAAAGAACTTGATTGGATGCGTCGTCAGCCTCAAGCGCGCGCCACAAAAGCAAAGTCACGTATAGAGGCTTTTTACCAATTAGAAGAAAAGGCGAAACAACAACGTGACGAAAAAGAGGTGAAACTGGCTGCAAAAGCATCCTACATAGGAAATAAGATTTTCGAGGCACATCATATCTCTAAACGGTTCGACCAAGTGCGTTTAGTCAACGATTTCAACTACACATTTACCCGTTACGAAAAAATGGGTATCGTGGGCAATAACGGGACTGGCAAAAGCACGTTTCTCAAAATGCTGCTTGGCGCAATATCTCCCGATAGTGGCACGTTTGATGTAGGTGAAACGGTTAAGTTTGGTTACTATAGTCAGGAAGGAATGCAATTTGACGAACAGATGAAGGTCATTGACGTGGTACGGGAAATTGCCGAAGTCATCGATCTTGGTAAGGAAGGCAAACTCACCGCATCCCAGTTTTTGCAACATTTCCTCTTTGAACCTGAAACTCAGTATAACTTTGTGTATAAACTCAGTGGAGGTGAGAAACGAAGACTATATCTCTGCACTGTATTGATGGGAAATCCCAATTTTTTGATACTCGACGAACCTACCAACGATCTGGATATTGTCACGCTCAACGTGCTGGAAACCTATTTACGACAATTCAAAGGGTGTTTGATTGTTGTCACGCACGACCGCTACTTTATGGATAAAGTAGTCGACCATATCCTTATTTTCGAAGGAGATGGCATCATTCGTGATTTTCCGGGCAACTATACAGATTACCGCGAATGGAAATTACTTCAAAAGCAACCCGAAAAGAAGATAGAAAACAAGGAGGCTAAAAGTTTAAAACCGGGAAGAGCAGAATACAAACGAAAAATGAGTTTCAAGGAACGTCGCGAATACGACATGCTCGAGGCGGAGATAACAGCCTTGGAAACAGAAAAAACAACACTTGAAGATGTGCTGAACAGTGGCACAAATGACGAGCAACTGCTTGTCGCTCATTCACAACGTATCGCAGAATTGATTAAACTGATCGACGAAAAAAGCATGCGTTGGTTAGAATTAAGCGAAATTGAAAATGGCAAATAAAGCCGCCGAACTAAAAGCAAGGATCAATCGGCATTAATAAAGTGTCAATACACAAATGCGCTAATCAATCCCGTAAAAGCTATCGTAATATTACCCTCCACTTTCTTCCTTCATTTCACTTCCCCAAAGTTTCAGTTGCGACTTAATATTAGTAGGGTCACTCGTTAATTGCTTGGGAAAGAGATAAATTTCGGATCACATTGAATGGCTGTGGGAAAAATTGTTTGACACATAGAGGAAGCATCGTTGTTTTTTGATTTTTTGTGGCATGATCGCTGTTGAATCAGTTTTAATTTCTACAGTAACGAATTGTAAGTAAGAGATAATTTCTTGAATCAATTTTTTTGTCGGGAAAATGATCACGACACCTTTCTAAAAAATCACCTGTGATTATTTTTTTTCTCAGGTGATTATTTTAAAATCACTGGTGATTTTTAGAGAGACCGTTCAACCAGATTTGTATATCTTCCCTTTATGCTTGTTTTTTTGTTCACAAGTAACAAATTGAAAGTAATATTGAATATATATGCTTCAAAACAGGCACCCCCTCAACAAGATCATCTGATCCTGAAAGACGCAATAACTACA
>DAHXOX010000206.1 GCA_027364655.1 Paludibacter sp.
ACTCATGCCAAATTCTATCGGGAGTTATTATTCTTTGTTTATGTCATCAAATATAGTCATAATAATTTATATATCAATGGAATAATGTGATTATTTCGACATGTAACTGTAATTATTTTAAAGTCTAAAAGTAGAATTAAGCTGTCTTTCTTTGCTCACGAATACAAAGTCATAAACAAACAGCAGAACAACCTAACGCTACAAAAACAGCAACATTAACCGTTGTTCTGCTGAAAAATTGAAGTCAAAAGTTATAAGGAACCAAAAGCCTTATGAACAAACGATTCACATTTTAATCTTACTTTACCAACCCTGATTTTGAGGGAAAGTTACGCCATGATTTTGATATAAATTCAATTGCCCTGTAGGTATAGGATCCAAATAATTTTTAGGTGTTGTCACAACTCTTTTAGCTGCAGTCGTCGTTGAATAAGGAAGAATGTATCCCGAAGCGTCCTGACCACCAGGAGAACCCGCTGTTCCTGCAGGAGCTTTTGCGCCTTTGAAAATATCCGGCTTAACAGTCGGGTTTAAATAAGATAATTTTCCCCAGCGACGTAAATCCCAATATCGGAATCCATCCATCATCAATTCAGCGCGGCGTTCGCGACGTACTTCCCACAAAAGAGGGGATACGTCCGCATCTCTTTTAGGATCATTAGGAACATTTGAGACATTTAATGGAGCAACGCCTGCACGCGCCCTTAGCTTATTTATCGTATTGTCAGCTACCGTTTGAGTAAAGCTGCCCAATTCTACACATGCTTCAGCTTCGTTCAACAATATTTCAGGTAACCAAAAGATAGGGGCGTCTGTAGGATTGTTTGGAGCTAAAGTTTGAGTTTTAGTTAGCGTTGAATTATCAAAACGAGAAATGCGATATCCCGTTGTTGAAGTAAACCCGCTTGCATTGGGTTTCCTAATATAACAAAGAGTACTATCAACGCTTTCAACTAAACGTTTATCCCTATTTTTCAACGTAGATTGACCAATAGAAAGATTTGTTGCATTGGGAGTATCTCCCATGTATAAAGGAGATAAGCTGATAGGCTGCCCGTCAGTACATAAAAAAGCATCAACTGCATCTTTTGTTAAGCCAGAGATAATAGTACTACTGTTGGTATATCCAATTACTGAATGAGTAACAATACCATCTAAATAAAGACGATAGAGTAACGTTTCTTTATTTCCAGTTAAATCAAGTGAACTGTAAACAGTTCTATAATCTGGGTTTAAGGCATAAGTTCCTGTGTTCATTACGGCTTCGGAAGCTGTTTTACATTGTGTCAAATAATTCGTTGCTCTAGTATTATCGCCCAATTGATATTTGCTATATGTTCCTTCATAGAGGCAAATTCTTGATTTTAGTGCGTTGGCAACATCTTGATTCACAGTATTAACTCCAGTGTAGGTATCAGCCACTGATTTGGGATAAAGTAATGCTACTGCTTTATTCAAATCACTCAGTACACTATCCATCACCGTATTTCTTGGAGTACGAGTTCCCCAGATTTGAGTTGTGTCCGTCACTTGATCAAGATACTTATTTTCATAAGGCACATCACCATAACGTCTTGTTAAGTCATAGTATTCCATGGCTCTAAAGAAGTAAGCAACCCCACGATAGTGATTTTTAGCAGTTTCACTTATAGGAACTGCATTGATTCTTGCTAACAATAGATTTGCCAATCGAATATACCTGTAAGGCGTACTCCATGTTGTTGCTGAAGCAGGTGCAGCAGTTGCAAAAATATCTATGGCATTGTTCGCTTGATCATCTCCAAATGTTGTGAAATAGAAATCTGACTCTGTCCCACTACCACCATTTGAGTTAATGCTTGAAGAGGCGCCTGTACCAAAACCATCGAAAAGGGAATAAAATCCTAAACAAAAAGTTTTTACATTACTCTCGCTTGTCCAATAATTTGTGTCCGAAAATTGTGTGAGTGGCGGCTTATCAAGCCATGAGTTACACGATAAGATCAACGGCACAGTAGCCAATGCGATGAATAATTTTTTTATAGTATTCTTCATAATCGTAATTTTAATAATTAAAATGACACTTGCACACCAAATGAATAGGTTTTGGTAAAAGGAGTTGTTGCTCCATACCAGCTGCCTGTAGAAGAGTGATCGGTAATTTCCGGGTCAACTGGAATTTTATTTTGAGCAAACGTCAATAAATTCATTCCTTCAACGTAAATACGAAATTTCTCCACCCCAACTTTTTTAGTCAAATTTGTCGGCAAGGTATAGCCAAAAGTCAGCGTTTTCAATCTTAAATAGGCCAAATTGAGTAAATATTTCGTTTGTGGATAAAAGTTATTCCCAGAAACTAATGAAGTATTGCCAGCCCAAAACGATTGTCCTGACAAATTAGACGATCCATTCCCTTGATAAGGATTAGGATAATAAGCATTTGTATTGGTTGATGTCCAATAATCCATTTGATGTTGTAAGAATATGCTGCTCCCAGTGTATCCAGGAATAGCTATACTTCCCGTTGCCCAATAGTCGCGCTTTCCGACTCCTTGTAGGAACATGTCAATATCGAATCCTTTCCAATTACCGCCTAAACGAAGGCTATATGGGAATTGAGGGGTGTTATTACCGATTTTCTCCAAATCGCCATGATCTGCTAATGTCAATGAGCCGCCATCAATTACTCCGTCTTTATTCAAATCTGCATATTTAATATCGCCTGGACCAAATACAAAACTACCCGATTGTAGTTTGGTTTGACTTGGCGAATTTGCCACATCCGAAGCATCTTTATAATAGCCAAGAGTTTTAAAGCCCCAAATTTCACCGTATGTTTGGCCGGAATAGTAAGTTGTGAGTGAATTAGATGGATTTCCTCCCCATTTAGTGATTTTAGTCAAATAGTTGTTTAAGGACACATTGGCATAAAACTGCATCCCGTTATGCAACTGTAAATGATAATCGACAGCAATTTCCCATCCATTTGTCCGTAGATTACCAACATTAGTACTTGATGCTCCGGTACCAAATGTATTAGGTAATGTGGTAGAATTAGAAATCATACCCACATTATCTCTTCTAAACCAATCGAAAGTTACACCAAGATTGTTGTTTAAGAAACGTGCATCTGTCCCAAAGTCCAACGTATTAATCTTTTCCCATGTTAGTGTTGAAGCTACCGTTTGAGGCATCCCGGTGTACGTTGCTTTTGCACTCCCTACAATCCATAAATTTTGAGCAGTGGTCATTACGGGTAAAAACCGGTTGGCACCTACGTTTTGATTCCCAATAGTACCGTAAGAACCTCTAATTTTCCAATCAGTAATTACCTTTTTAATTTCTTTCATAAAAGGTTCTTCTGTTATTCTCCAACCAACAGATCCTGATGGGAAGAATGCCCAACGTCCACTCATGGGAAAGTTTGAAGACCCATCATATCGACCATCTAATTCAACCAGATATTTATTATTATAATCATAATTGATACGACTGAAATAACCAGCAACTGACCACCAAGTATGAGCAGGTGCATAAGTAGCACTTGTGGATGTAATTACCGGAGGAGTACTGTTAGTTACCAATGCTAATTCTCCCATTGAATTATTCATTAACCCGTACCCTTTACTAAATTGTTGTACAAACTCTCCTTTTTCAGCATTTAAACCCACCATTGCTTTAACACCGTGTAACCCGAATCTTTTCTCATACGTCATATAACTATTGGAGGTCAAATGAGTTGTGAAGGAACTTGTATAATCAGTTTCGTTGTATGATGCTCCCGGCAAAGTACTATTGAGAGCCAATCCGCCTGCCCAATAATCCCACAAAGACATTTGTCCTCCAGTCTCGTGCCTTACTGCATTAATATTCATATAACTAAATTCAGAACGCAGTTTTAGATTTGGAGTGATCTTAATAGTTGCAGCAATATTAATATTTTGCGTATTTTGACGATACGTACTGTTATTGGCATTTGCCAAATAACCATTTACATTTCTAAAATAATAATTAGATCCACTGTTTGGATCGGTGTATGTTCCATAGGGGAAATAAGCTCCCCAACGCCACATATAATAGAAATAATCTTGGTAAGAATATGGATAATCATAATTATATTGCCGATTAGACGTTTTAACATCCAAATTTAGCCACTTATTCACATCGGCATTAACTCCAGCCATCAAATTATATTGACTCAACTTATCAGGATGGATTTTCAAAATTCCTTCTTGGTAACTATAGGTCCCTGACACAAAATATGATAATTTATCCGTTCCTCCAGAGAATTGAATATTGTGGTTTGTTTGTGGCATGGTTTGATACATGATTTTTACGGGATCCCAAATGCGATAAAAATAAGCAGTTCCGTTTATAAAATCAAAATCCTGTCCCTTGACCATTTGGTTGCTTGTTCTGCCCTTAGAATAATTAGCTTCCCAGTTTTGAATACCTGCAATCAACTGAGGAGCTTGCATGCCAAACATATCGAATCCACTTCCTTGGCGTGCAAATGCACCAACTTCCGTATTAATTTCAGCTACCGGATCTTTTGGAAACTGTGGCAGCGTAGTAGGAGTTCCCCACGAAAAGTTATCCGAATAACTGATCTTAAATTTTGAATTCTTTGCACCCGATTTTGTTGTGATCAAAATTACTCCATCAGCAGCGCGAGCACCAAAAATAGATGTAGAAGCCGCATCCTTCAATACACTGATGCTTGCAATGTCGTCTGGACTTACCATGCTAATGTCAGACACTGCAACACCATCTACTAAAATCAGAGGGGTATTGCCACCATTGATGGACACTAAACCACGAATATTTATGGCAGGAGCAGTTGTAATGCCTCCGCTTCCGTAAGTCACGGTAAGACCGGGCACAGCTCCTTGTAATCCTTTCGCTACATCCGTAAAAGGCTTAGCTGTCAATGAATTTGCAACATCGACTGTCGAAACAGCTCCTGTCAAATTTTCTTTTCGTTGGGTTCCATAGCCAACAACGACTACATCATTCAACTGAACATTCGATTCCTCCAATGTAACGTTTATCACAGAACGATTGCCGATTACTTCCTCTACCGATTTGTAGCCCATAAACGAAAAAATCAATTTGTCGTTCGACGTTGCCGAAAGGGAATAAAATCCCTTAACATCCGTTATGGTTCCTATAGAAGTACCTGCAACCTTTACTGTTGCTCCAATAATAGGTTGATTGGTTGCATCAACCACTTTCCCTTTAATGACTCTTGTTTGCGCATAACTCCCCGCGATAGTAAATAATACCAGAAAGAATGCCATACCCAAACGAATCCATTTTTGCTGAATAGTTCTCATCATAATTTTGAGGATTTAAGGATAAAGAAACTGTTAATTGCGCCTACTTTACAAAATAGTAGATTTGAGGCGTACAAACCTACCATTGTTTATTTTGAATTTGAAATCATTCAACTTGTTATTCGATTTCTAACACTTTGAGATTCAAAAGAGTAAAATTGAATAAATGCGCGTGTATGCTTGCCCAATTACCTCACTTGATATTTTATTGGCTGGAACATAACTTCTTAAATCTTTCTTATGAACTTCAAACATACTCTTTAATACAAAAAAGAAACACAAGATCACTATGAAAAATTCTTATGAGTTCATATAGTCAATAACTTTACTGTCAATAGAAATAGACAATGACATACTCCTCCCCATCTGTTTGGTTGCGACAAAATTAGTGCAA
>DAHXOX010000209.1 GCA_027364655.1 Paludibacter sp.
CCATTGCAAGCTGGTTTAAAGCTCATTTAAAAGCCGTTTAATTGCTTTGAAAACGAGTAGACATACTAAACGGAGTTGTTTCTCATTATAAGAAACAACTCCGTTTTTAATTATTGACAATCTCAACTTCAGGGCTTATTCTTCAGGTTGAGCATTTCGTTTTTTCCCAATGCCATGTATTTTATTCCATTTCTTCGTGTCAACAATGTAAGCATACATCGGAACATAAATCAACGTCAACAACGTACCAATCAGCAACCCACCAATGGCAACATCGGCTAAAGGACTCAAACGTTCCAAGCCAACAGCCTGTTGCAAAGCAATAGGAATCATGCCGGCAATGGTGCCAAAAGCAGTCATCATGACAGGACGGAAACGAATACGCACACTTTCCACCGCACTATCATAAGGAGATTCTCCTCCATCTTTATACTTTTGATAAAAATCAATGAGCAAGACCGCATTCTTTATAATGATCCCGAAAAGTAGCAGAATTCCCAGAAGACTTGGCATACAGCTTGGCTTACCGAATAACAACATGCCCCATGCCGCACCAATCAGCGAAAGCGGTAACACAGCAATCATAATGAATGACATCTTCACAGAACGATAAATGGAGATTAAGACCATGATCAGAATGATAACGCCAAAACCAATGGCTTTCAACATTCTCGAAGTACTGTCGTTGATTTGAACCACATCACCTTGTTGTGTGATTTGAACATCGGCATCGGTTTTCACGTTTTGAAGAGCTTGTTCTGCATCGGCAGTGATTTTACTCACCGGACGAACTGAACGATAGCCATTCACGTCGACACTATACATCAACTGATCCCGTTCAATTTTGGCATAAGTCAAATTAGTTGAAACGGTTGCTAATTGAGCCAAAGGTACTTCGCCCATCGGAGTATTTATTGGCAAAAGGCGAATCGATTGAATGTCAGACCCGAATTTCCCTTTCAAATAGAGTCGCAGCGGTTGTTCAGTCAACGATTGCAAATCGGCATTTAACCCTACAATCTGCCCTCTGACTGGAATCTGCATCGCGATTTGATAAGGCGTGACCCCATAACTTAACGCTTTGTTTTCGTCGATATTGAGCACAATTTCGGTAAAGTCTTTATTCCAACTTGTTGACAAAGAAGTCAATCCCCGCACGTCTCTCAAAGCTTGTTGTACTTGGAGCGCTTTAGAAGGCAACCCATCTAAGAAAGGCGACTCAAGGCGCACATCTAATGGTGCTTTAATAGTCGAAAGAGCCGTTGCCCCAAAGTCGAACACATCATTTTGCTTCACTCCTTCCAATTGAGAGATTTTATCACGAATAATGTTTTCAAGTTGCCAAACCGTTTGCTTACGATGGAAACGATCGACGCAATCGATGGTCATGGTAGCTTCCGAAGGTAAATTACCGCTACCCAAGCTCATCACGTCTTTTTCATTCCCCAATGCAACAGAACTTCTTACCACCCAAGGCTGTTTTTGCAACCATGCTAAGAAAGGTTCTAATTTTGTCTCTGCACTATTCACCGTTTCGTTGGAGCTAAATTTTACCTGAGCTTTAATGATACCGGTATCCATAGGCGGCATGGCATCGCGCCCAATAATTGGCATGATCGTTCTAAAGCTGAATATTAAAATGACTAAAACACCGACTGACAATAACATGCGTCTCCAAAGCTTGTTTTTGGTGTTGGAATAACGTATCACACCCACATACGGTTCGATGAGGCGACCTAACGAGTTGTTATACATTTTATCAAACCACAATTCTACTTTGGACTTGCGGACGCCTTTTTTATAGAGCACTTCCAACAATTTGGGAATAAATGTGATAGACAGGAAAAATGAGACCAAAAGAGCGATAATCAACGTGAAGATCAGCGGTTGAAAAATCTTTTGCGGGAATCCACCCACAAACATCAACGGGAACACAATGGCAATGGTAGCCAACGTTCCTGACCAGATTGGCCCGATGACCTCTTTTGTTCCCTTTTGAATGGCTGTTTGCAAATCTTCTTTCAATTCGGTAAGGTGCCGTTCTATATTTTCGAGCACCACCACCGCATTATCGGTCAACATCCCCAAGGCCAAGATAATAGCTGTGTAAATTACAATGTTGAGGCTGCCTCCTGTCAGCCAAATTACCGCCATTGTCGAGAAAAATACCATCGGAATTGTTATGGCCGCTGCAATAATGGCTTTGAAATTGCCCAAGAAAAAGAGGATGACAATCAACGTATAGAAAATAGCATCCCGAAGAGCAATCAGCATGTTGCTATTAGACAATTGAATCAAATCGCGTTGTGTATCAGCAATTTCAAAATGAACGTTTGGATATTGTACTTCCAACTTTTTCATGGCGGTACGCGCTGCATTACTAACATCGAGCACACTGCCTCCCGGAGCACGTTCAATAGCTAATGCAATAGACGGTTTTCCATTGCCAATATAGCCACTCATTCGTTTATCGTAACCCCAACTTACCGTTGCTATATCGGACAAGTGCACGTTGGGTAGCACATTGATCTGCTTCAGTCGCTCCACTTCATCTTTTTCTCCGTAGAATGTGAGGGTGTAGAAGTTGTTTTCGCCCTTCATAAACCCAATCGGCATATCGTGATTCAATGTCTGAATAGCTTGAGACACGGTTTGAAAATCAACATTATATGCTTTGGCTTTAAAAGGGTCAACTTCTACATTAATAGATGTTTGATACCCGCCAAACACTTCTACATTACCAAATCCCAAACTTAACAGATACGGTTTGATGTAGCTGTCGGCAATTTTCCGAATGTCACCAAGCGTCATGTTATTGTTTTTCGGAGAAAGCGCAATGACGTCAACCGGCAAGGTAAAATCGCCAACGGTATAAATAGCAGGGTTAACGCCGGCAGGTAAATTGGCTTTTGCAATGGAAAGCGCATTTGATACATCCACAGCAGCAGCATTCAGCCCTTTTTTATAGGAGAACTCAGCTTTTACGATGGAAAAATTTGCCACATTCACCGAACTTACGTCCGTAACCAATCCCAGACGAGCAATTTCTTGTTCGATAGGTTTTGAAACCGTATTCGCGGATACTTGTGCTGTAGCGCCAGGAATTTGTGTAATGACGACTACTTCCGGTGGTGTTGAGTCAGGAAACAAGTTCTTGGGCAGCGTGATCAAAGCGATCAATCCTACGATGAAAAATGCCGTGATCAGCGAATAGAGGGTATAAGGTCGTTTGTAAAAATAATCAAACATAATTTATTCCTCCTCAGTTTTTATAGTTGAGCCACTTAACAAATTTAGCAGAATGTCTTGTTTAGCCACTACCAGTTCTTTCCCTTGCAATTCCGTGTTGCTTACAACGGCACCTTGGTCTCCACTCTGAATGATCGTTACTTTTACCGGAACTGCTTTGTTTTGATTCTTTACTAAGACATAATTTTCGCCATTACGATTCAGAATGGCATCAAAGGGAAGTTCAATACCTTTTCCTTGAAAGACAACAACATTTACTTCCACTTTTTCGCCTGTCGTCATACCCGAAACATCTGCATTTACTTTGTAAGCTTCCAATCCGTTCATTGTCGTGTTGAGTGGCGTGGCTGTGTATGATTGGTTATTCATTTCAACTCCATAAACTTTCAGATTGGAAGGCACGTAAATCATCAAATAAAAATCTTTATTGGCGCTGACGCTGACAACTGGTTGCCCGGGCATCGCCATATCACCAACATTGAGAAAGTTTTTGGAAACAATACCATTCGTTGGAGCTACGATGGTAGCATACGTCATGGTATTATTGACATCGTTCAAGCTTTGTTTCAATGATTCCACTTTGGCTTCTAACTCAGCCAAGCTGCTTTCTTCTCGTTCCGATTGCTCAATGGAAGCGCCTTTTACTGCCAGCAATTCCAACGTTCGTTTGTGCGTAGCTTTCAGATTCTTGAGAGCAGTTTCGGCAGCACTCACTTGAGACACAATGCTCTTTTTCCCCGTTTCAACGCTTGTGTTATCCAATCGCGCTACTATTTGGCCTTTATGTACCATCGTGCCACTGGGGATTACATATTCCAATCGGGCGGCAATTTTCGATGCCATCATCACATCCTGATCATTTTGCGTAACGGCAAGATAGGGAAGTGTCAACTTCACTTGTTTGATCTGAGGTTTTATTACGTTGACCGTCAAGTCGTATGTTTTTGCAACAGGTAACGAACGGTCTTTTACAACGGCTCTTCGTATCGCAAAGATTCCACCGGCTACGATTAGAATGACGATGGATAACTGAATGATTTGTTTTCGTTTCATTTTACAATCTCCTCTATATTATTTCCATAAATTACTGCAAGTTGTACGAGCGTTTGCCATCTTTTGGCTTCGCTTTTAAATAAATTGGCTTGTTCTAAGGTCAGGTCATCTTCGTATTTCAAATAGTCGGTCATTGACATCTGATCCATTTCATAGCTTTTTCGCGCAATGGCAACCAGCTCTTGTTTGTCTTTCACACTATGCGTGTAAAGTTGCACCGAACCATCGAGCAACATCCAGTCTTTTTGCAATTGTGCGGCTTGAGCCGTCAAATCCAACCGCAATTGATCCAACTGATTCTCCGTTGCTTTTGCTTCCAAATGACTGCGTCGGATTTGAGCATACTGATCCGCTTCCAAAATAGGCACTTTCACCACCACTCCCACCGTCGTATAGTCATTATGAATGGATTGATTGTTGTTATAGGCTCTGGCAAAATTGTCGCTGTAACTTCCTTGTGCCACGATGGAAGGCAACAATTTTTGCCATTCAGCCCGAAACGCTAACTTGTCAGCTTGCATTTTCTTCGTGAGTGGTTCCAATGCTTTCATGTCGCCTGTCTGATAGTTTCCGACCTGCTCCATCGGCACAGGTTTTGTCATGGTGATTCCTGTGTAGGAAGCAATGGTGGCAATGACTTCTTGTTTTTGTACCTCAAGATCATTGATCATCACCGAAACATCATCCAACGCATTGTTGATTTGCAACAAAGCTGCACCTGGCGCACGTCCATTGTTGACTTCAATAACAACGAATTCTTTGGTTTTAAGCAACGAATTTTTTTTGCCATCCAGCGCTTGTTGTAATGATTCAATGTACTGCAAATTAGCATTTAGGCTCACCAACATTGCTTCGTTCTTCAACAAATCGATTTGTGCTTTCGCTTTGGCCGACTGATACATTTTACTCGCCATTGCTGCAGTAGTGTAGAGCGACATCACAAAAATAGGCATCGATACCACGGCGCCAACCCGATAAATGTTCTGGCTGTAAGGTTGTGGCTTCGAAGGATCGGCTTTCAACGCAAAAAGGTCGTTTAGTGGTAATGGCAACATCGGCGACGGATTCGAGGCATAATCGTAACGCCCAAATCCATCAATAGTTGGCAGTAGTTTGCTATAAACCTGAGTGCGGGCTGCTTTTGCTTGTTGCATTGTGATTTCATCCGCTTTGGTTTGCGGATGTGTTTTCAATGAATCAAACAACTGACTGATATGTTGCACTGGTTGCTGGGCATGCAGCATAAGAGGGAACAAAAGAAAAATCATCATCTTCTTGATCATAAGCATCTCCTTGTTTTAAAATTAATAATACTCAATACTTTCTTCTTTATAAAATTTCCTTACAGACTGGACAAAAAGAGTTTTCCAAAATTGGATGAAAACGTGCCATATACTGTGTTTGCCCATAGTTGATTTTTCTCGCGAATGGCCTTTATCCAATTTCTCGTAGCTGAATCAATCGGGATAAAGAATTGTTGCAATTGCTTGTTATTGCTGTCTTTGATGATGTCTTGAATTTTTGACAATGCCGACTCAATACTTGGTAGCTTTTTCTCCGTCATAACCAATTGACCTGCATTTGCCATTTCAGTTCCCGATTTCAATTCTACATTGAGCATAAAAAGTCGATCCGTTAAATCCACCCGATCATTGTTTTGATGCATGCGTACAAAAATGCGACAAAACGTGTTGCAATATTTTGCCACAAGCGCATAATTCTGTTTTTCAACAAACGTCTTCACTAACACCATGTTGTCTGCCCAGTCATCGAAATAACTCGACCATAACGGGTCTCCTGCATACTCGACAGGTGGATGAAATTGATACTTACCCGATAGTTTAGCCAACTCAGCCGTAGCGTCAGCGACCAACGCATCCACTTGCTTTGCATTGGGAGAGGGTTGCTTCACCGTGGCACAAATCATAATCGCTTTCTTGTGAAATACGGCAGCTTCCTGATCAAATTTTGATTGTGAAAAAAGCAGGAACGAAGCAATCGAGAAAAACAAGATCGTCAATCCCGTTCGCTTCATTCCTTTATTGTTATATTTACTCATGGTTGCTTAAATTATAATGGAATTGAATATCCCAATGAGATACACAAGTTTCCGGTATGATTATCTCCATTTTGCGAATTATTCTGAATAGTTGTCAAACCATAAGCTCCGCGGAAATCAAGAAAAACAGAACCAAATCCTACTCCTTGCGAAAATCCGATACCTCCGGTCAAACCAAAGTTAACCGTATTGATTTGGTTGGTGATATCCGTATTGGCATCAAAATTTTGCGAACTACTAATTGGAATCGTTCCAGCCATATCTCCATACACAGGACTCTGTCCACTTGTAATTTGTTTTGCATTTAATAAAATACCTACATAGGGACCAAAATCAACATAAAAATTGGAGGTTTTCGTAACCGGAATCAAGAATTTGCCCATAACAGGAATCTCTAAATAATTTAGTTCTGATGCATTCTTAATATTTGCATAGAAATAGGGCATAACAGATTGCGTTGTTTGATCATGATTAGCCATATATGCCTGCATCCCATTCCGCTGGCCACCTTCGCTCGAATAGAGCACATCAGCTTGCCATGCAAAGTGAGTTCCAGTTTTTAATTCAAAAGTTAACCCAAAGGCAGCACCTGTCCGCGAAGACCAGCCTGTACTTAACGGGTTACCGCCTCCTCCTGTCAGATCGGGGATATTTAAGCCGCCAAAAGCTCCCAAGGTAAATTTTGAAACACTCTTTTCGGATGATGATTGAGCCATGACAAGCCCAACTGAACATGCTAAAACAAGCAAGATGACAACTAACTTTTTCATATTGTTGATTTTTTAAATGAATAATGAGGACAAAAATGAATATCTTGAATTAATGATAGAATAAAGTTATGTGGCCGATTAGTGATATATTTATCGACTGTTTTATTCTCCGATAAGTTACTCTGCAACTATTGCTTCGTTGAACTTAAGGTTTGCCAATATCTTTAACGCCAATATGCCAAATGCCTCTGTCAAGGTTGGATGGGGATGAATAGTCCTTGCTACATCCATCAATGTCAGTTTTTTGGAGACGATCAACGACGCTTCGCCACTCAACGACGCAGCTCCATTGATAAAAAGATG
>DAHXOX010000219.1 GCA_027364655.1 Paludibacter sp.
AAAGCCACTGACTTCAATCGTAATCCTGTAGTTTGTTCCAATCCGAAAAGAAGGTTCATGTTTTCGACCGCTTGACCGGCTGCTCCTTTCAAGAGATTGTCAATCAGGGAAATGATGACTAATTTTGAGTCATGTTTTTCTAAATAGAGAATACATTTATTGGTGTTAACCACTTGCTTTAAATCAGGATTACTGTCGGTTACCACCGTAAAAGGTGAATTTGCATAGAACGAACGATAGAGCGTGTAGGCTTCTTCAATCGTTAAATCACATTCTGTGTAAAGTGTGGCAAAGATGCCTCTAGTAAAGTCCCCACGCAAAGGCACAAAATTAATTGGGGCAGAGAAGGAAGGTTGCAATTGTTGAATCGATTGTTTTATCTCCAATAAATGCTGATGCGTAAAAATTTTGTAGGCGGATATGTTATCATTTCGCCAACTGAAATGGGCTGTGGATGAAGGTTTTACCCCTGCGCCGGTAGAGCCTGTTATGGCATGAACATGCAATTCCTTCAACGTTTGTGTTTTGGCTAATGGCAATATGGCTAATTGAATGGCTGTGGCAAAACAACCAGGATTGGCAATATATTCTGCTTGACAAATGGCATCATAATTAAGCTCCGGCAATCCGTAAACAAACCGGTTGTCAGGAAGTTTCATGCGATAGTCGGTTGAGAAATCAACGATTTTCAGTGTTTTCGGTAATGAATGCGAGGATATAAAACGTTCGGTGTCGCCATGAGCGGTACAAAAAAAGAGGACATCAATGGCATTCAACAAATCCAATTGATTAGTAAACGTCAAGGTTGTTTCTCCAAGAAGTCCGCTATGTACGTCCGTGATTTTATTGTTGGCGTTGCTTTCGCTATGTACAAAAGCAATGTCAACTTCAGGATGATTAATTAATATCCGAATCAGTTCTCCTGCCGTGTATCCGGCGCCACCTATGATACCTGCTTTTATCATTTGAAAAATTGTTGGGTTTATCTGTGCGATACGTAGTTAGTTGATAAACTTGGGTTAAGTGATTTATATGCTTGTTTCACCTCTTTATTACGGAATGAGTTCCCCATTCGTATTTATATTCGTCGAGTGTAATTGACTGTGTACGCAATTTATAAACTATCGTCGGAAAGCAAATTGGGTCGTAGTTTCTTTGTTCGGTCAATAGCTTGTTGCAATTGCCATTCGGCAATGTTTCGTTCGTGACCCGACAGCAAGATATCCGGCACTTTCCATCCGTTGAATTCTGATGGTCGTGTATAAACTGGCGGCGCCAACAAATTGTCTTGAAACGAATCGGTAAGTGCCGATTGTTCATCACTCATTGCGCCAGGCAGCAACCTTACGATGGCATCAGTCATAACGGCAGCTGCCAATTCTCCTCCGGTGAGTACATAATCGCCAATTGATAATTCTCTTGTGATCAGATGTTCGCGAATGCGTTGGTCAATACCTTTGTAGTGACCGCAAAGTATCAGCAGGTTCTTTTGCAAGGACAATTGATTGGCTATGCCTTGCGAGAAAAGTTCTCCATCAGGCGATGTATAAATGATTTCATCATACTCACGCTCACTTTTCAGCGCTTCGATGGCTCGAAAGATAGGTTCGATTAGCATCACCATGCCGGCACTTCCTCCAAAAGGATAATCATCCACGCGGTGATGTTTTTTGTCAAGCGAATAGTCGCGAATGTTATGAAGGTGGATATCTACCAATCCTTTTTGTGCAGCTCGTTGAATGATGGAATGGCTGAACGGGCTTTCCAATAATTCCGGTAAAACAGTGAGAATGTCAATGCGCATGATCAAATGGGTTTAGTTACTTACTGTCTTCCTTTTAAGTGGATACTCCGCATCCAACTTTTTCTTTTATATGGCTTCTTCAGTGGGTTCCGATTTTGTCTCAAAGTCGGTCAATTCATTTTTCACAAGCAGATTATACCAAACAATGATTTTCTTAATATCCGAATTATGAACTTTCTCTTTGTCAAAATTGGGCATAATTGATTCGAAATAGTCACGAAGAACTTTAGTATCTGATTTTGGATCAATGGATGCTTCTTTCCCTGCTTCTTTTGCTTTAATCTTTGCAAAAACTTGGATAAGAGGTACCTCTTCTGTTTCAGTGTAAATAGATATATCGCCTAAAGAGACTACACGATCGTTTGCTAAGGCTGCCATCCTTTGTTTATCGATCAACGATTCGATAATCATGTTGTTTTTACCGTGTGTAACAAGTTTGAATAAACCGGGTTTTCCTGATACCGATAAAATGTCTTTAAGCATAGTCGTAGATTGTTTGTTTGTTAGTTTACAATGAAAAATTCAGTGTTCAAATCGAATACAAAAATAATGGCTTTCAACTAAAGCAGCAAATGTCGGGGTTGAATATTTATATGTGATGATTATCTTCTTTTTTACGGATTGCAAGAAACAGGCTTAATCAAGGGGCTTTCAAAAAGGGTTGTGGCATTTGTCTTCATGCGAATGCGCCATGAGGTAGGGTAGAGGTTGTTCGATCGCATGCCAAGATTTTTTATCCAGCCAAGCGGCAGATGTTGATAGGTAACTAACATAAGTCCTTTGTCTCCATTCACAGGCGGTAAACTCTCGCGTTGCAGAAAACGAATGGCATTGTTGATGTCCACTTCCACTTCTTGTGTTGACGTTCGATCGAGTATTTTGGATAATGCAAGCGCTGCGTGAGGAACAAAATCCTTTCCCTTTATTTCACCGATAAGCGTGCCGACATACAGTGGATGATAAGCATGCATAATTTGTGCTATTGTTTCTTGATGTTGCTCGTGAAACGAGAAAAGAAATGCTCCCTGTTTCGCTGTTTCCCATTGCGAAGCTGGTAGGAAGTGTTTCGTTTGATCGTTTTTTAAAAGAGTCAGCTCATTGAGAGACCGATTGTTTTTTTGTGCTTTAGGCGCTTTCGACGTTTTTCGTAATAAGGTGATAAAAAAGCCTTCTCCACGTGTTTTGTGAGGAAAAAAACGGTACCCTTCTTCGGATACAGTAATTCCCCACGCTTCATTGATGTCGATATCTATTTTTTCTGCGCCTAATTCGTTCATAATCCATCGAACATTTTCCTCGTTTTCCGATTGATTATATGTACATGTACTGTAAATTAGCCATCCGTCTTCCTTCAACGCGTCCCAAACATCTGAAACAATGTTTCGTTGTCGCATGGTGCATTGTGCTACATTAGCAACCGACCATTCTTCGATGGCTGCTGGATCTTTCCGAAACATGCCTTCGCCCGAACATGGGGCATCAATAACAATCAGATCAAAAAAAGAAGGTGTTTTTTGAAAATCGGAAGGCTGCCGGTTGGTAACAGCCACATTGGGACTTCCCCATTTTTGCATATTCTCCACTAAAACAGTTGCTCGAGAATGGATAATTTCATTGGAAACTAAAAAACTATCAGGATGAAGGCAGTTCGATAAGTGGGTTGATTTTCCGCCGGGTGCTGCACACAAATCTAATGCGGTAACAGGTCGTTTAATATGTTGTTTTACAATGTAGCCAAGGAATTGAGAACTTGCCTCTTGCACATAATAAGCGCCCGCATGAAACAAGGGGTCTAATGTAAATACGATACGTTTTGGTAAGTAATAGCCTGATTTGCACCATGCAACTTGTTCATACGGTAGAGTAGGGGTGAGCTTATTGTTTAATCGAATGGAGATGGGCGAAGTGCCTTGTAACGCTTTCTCAAAGGCATTCCATTCCTCTTTTAAAAGAGATTGAGTTCGCTCTATAAATTGAAAGGGAAGCGTTAACGGCATTTGGAATGAATAAGAAATAATGGAGTTTGTTTGAAATAATGATTCAAAAGGAACCATGTTGTGTTCTTCACGACTGATTATAACTGGCTTTTCAAATTATTCAGGATAAACATGGTAAGAATATCGATGGCAATTTCGTTATGTCCTCCTTGTGGAACGATTAAGTCTGCAAATCGTTTCGTAGGTTCAATAAATTGTTCGTGCATGGGTTTTACCGTGCGTTGATACCGTTCAATAATTGTCGAAACGTCTCTTCCTCGTTCTACCATATCTCGTTTAATGACGCGGATTAAACGATCGTCAGCATCAGTGTCAACAAAAACTTTTAAATCCATTTGCTGCCGCAGTTCAGGGTTGGTAAGTACCAAAATGCCTTCAATGATAATGACTTCTTTGGGAAAAATCGTGATAGTCTCATTCGATCGGGTACATGAAACATACGAATAGATTGGCTGGTTAATTGTTTGCCCTTGTTTTAATTTTTTGAGATGGTCGATCAATAAATCGAATTCAATAGATTCTGGATGATCAAAATTGATTTTGAGTCGTTCTTCTTGCGGTATATGCGCGCTATCGCGATAGTAGGAGTCCTGTGGCAAAAGCACTACTTCATTGAGTGGAAGTCGCTCTATGATTTTACGAACAACGGTACTTTTCCCTGATCCTGTTCCTCCTGCAATGCCAATTGTTATCATGATTTTCGGTGAATGAGCTATTTATATGTTATGAAAAAATGATTTCATGTTCTTCATGCAAAAGTAGGGCATTTTTTTGTCCAACATGCTTGTATTTTTGAAGAAGATAGGGGCTTTGTTTTTTTTTATAAAATCCAATGAAAATCAACCCTTAGTTTGTCTTCTATTTGAGATTCATGGCAAACGTATCTCCGCCAAGTAAATTGTGATCAGGTAAAGTGGACATTTTGAATGCGAGTTTCTCTGTTCATCAATAGCTGAGGGTATTTCCGTAATCGATTAAAATGCCTACCTTTGTAGTTAATATCTTTCATCACGTGATGAGGATGCTTTTATTAATTGTATGAAGTATTTAAAACAACAAACGCTGATTCTTCCCGAGTATGGTCGTAACATTCAACAAATGGTCGATCATGCCGTACACATTGAAGACCCTGCACAAAGAGCGCGCTGTGCACAAACCATAATAACTATCATGGGAAGTCTCTTCCCTTATTTGCGTGACATTAATAATTTTAAGCACAAATTGTGGGATCATTTAGCCATCATGTCCGATTTCAGATTAGACATTGAGTACCCTTATGAAGTGTTGCAAAAGGAAAATCTGTATACTCACCCGGAACGAATACCCTATTCTAAAAACCGAATGAAATATCCTCATTACGGACGCATTTTAACTGAAATGATTGATCAAGCTGTGACATTTCCTGAAGGAGAACAAAAAGAACAGTTGCTTCAGCTCATTGCTAATCATATGAAGAAATGTTATTTGACATGGAACAAAGAAGTTGTGGATGATAAAAAGATATTTGACGATTTGCGTGAATTGTCGCATGGACGTTTGAAGGAAGATTTGAATTTCTTGAAACTAACTGAATCAAAAGAAATCTTGAATAAAAACAGTAAGAATAGTGGGAAAAAAGGCACCAAGTAGATATGAGCTTTTTAAATACCCATTTATTGATTTTTACTGCTTAGTCGTTTTATCATGCTCGCCTTGCATAAATAATTAAAAAACAACTAATTATGCTTATAGGTGATCTTTTATCTGCTTTCTGAAGAATACTTTCATCTGATTCTGCCTAATTTTGTACATAAGAATTTTTGTAACCTATTTCATGGTTCCACACGTAAGTAAATAGTTTTTGAACTCCTTGATATTCTATTTTGGAGAATAACATAGATTAAGAACTGATTTCCCTGATTTTGACAGGTATGTCATTCATCTTGATTATGATAAAAGGAAAATCCTTTTCATTAATATATTGAATATGGCAACGATTATCCGACTTCGAGAAACTTTATCAACCAACAACTATCTCAAGGACTTAATTGTTTCTCAGCGAGATACTTTATCGGAAGGCACAGTTGTAACTGCTGATTTTCAAACTAAAGGACGTGGTCAGGTAGGAAACTTCTGGGAATCGGAAGATGGAAAGAATTTGCTTGTTAGTATTTATTTTTCTCCCAGCCATATTGAACCAGCCAATCAGTTTGTGCTTTCGGAATTAGTGTCGCTTGCCATAGTTGATCTTCTTCAAGAAGAGGTATCTGATATATCGATTAAATGGCCAAATGATATTTATTGGGAAAATTTGAAATTAGCTGGTATCTTAATTGAAAATGAATTACTTGGAAATAGAATAATTCATTCTGTTATTGGCATTGGTCTAAACGTCAATCAAGAAAAGTTTCTCGGATTGGCTCCTAACCCGGTCTCATTGGCTCTGATTACAGGAAAACAGTACGATCGAGAAGAATTATTGCATCGATTAATTGAAAGAGTGTACACATTTTACATGCGTGTATTGCGTGATGAAATGCCTACTATTGATGAAGATTATCATACTCATTTATTTCGTAAAGAGGGATTTCATCTTTTTCAGCAGCATGATGAAGTGTTTTCAGCACGTATCGTTAATGTTCAGCCCAATGGACAGTTGATTTTACAAACGCAACAAGGTCAGTTGTTGAGATGTTCCTTTAAAGAAGTTCGTTTTGTATTGTAATATCGTTATTGCTTATTTATCTGAAACGAGCATGTAAATTACTTACACCCAAGAGTATGAGAATGGTTGACATGCGAGATCCATACGACCTTTAAAAATCAATTATTCACGTATGAAATTAATAACACAAAAAAAGCAAGCTCTTTATAAGCTTGCTTTTTTTAGTGTCTAATTTGTTATTAATTAGTATGTTGTTTCTTTGATCTCAGCCGTGGCTTTCAATGTTGCAACTCTGTTTTTAATATCTGTTTGGAAGATTTGAGGAACTGTACCATGTCCAATTGCTGTAATTCTTGAAGCATCTATGCCATAAGTTTTACTTAATTCGTTGGCAATGTTGTGTGCCCGTTGCTGACTTAATCTCATGTTGACCTGTTTTGATCCTGTAGCTTTATCAGCATATCCATCAATTTGTATTATTGCATCGGGGTATGTTTTCAAAAAGTTAGCAGCATCTTCGATGGTTTGTTTTTGATTGTAATTTGTGATTTTTGATACTCCAATGTGGAAGAATACGCATTTGGTGAATTCTTTAGTCACCATTTTTATTATTGGAGTTGGAGCTTCTTTTACAATCACTGTATCGTGTTTGATAACTTCTTTAATTTGCACTACCGGCGCAGGAGCTACAGCCATTTTTTTAGCTTCACTCTGTTTGAAATGATATGTAAAGCCCACTTGGAACGAAGAGAAATCATCAAAGAAAAGACCAGCGACCAAATCGTTCATTTTGTCTGAAACCATGTTCGTGGCTAAATCTAAATTAATGTCAAACTGTTTGGTGACGTGAAAATTCCCTTGTAATCCTACACGAACGATCGGCGTAACAAGCGAAGAAGAAGATGACGAATAAACATCTTTTGTTCTATAACCTAATCCTAATCCACCAAATGCTTGCACATCAAAAACTCGATTGGGATTGTAACCTGCCCACCAATTACTAAGATTCACCATCAAATCGCCAGTTAAGTTAACCCCCCAAGCTGTAAAAGGGTACTTATTCAAATGTGTCCATTTATAACGTGCCCAGCCTAATTGGCCACGAATACCAATTACCGGATTAAATTCATAACCTAATGCTAAACTTGATAACGGGCTGCCGTTATTGTAAAAACTGAAATTGTTAGGGCTTGTGAAAGGTCTGTTATATTCGCCTAAAAACCAGTTAAATCCCGTATACATACTTAAATACCAATTAGGTTGGAATGTTTCAGGGGTTGTTTTGTTTGGAGTTTGTGCATTTATTCCAATAGCAAAAGCCACCACAAGTAATGTGAGTTGTAATTTCCTTTTCATTTTGATATACGTTTTAGTTGAGTTGAGTAAATAAGTTTTTTAAGAAATTAATTTGTTGATAAGCGAGTATTTAGAGGGATTTTGCTATTTCTAAGTCTGTATTTGCTTTATTTATGATCACGTCACCTTTTATTACTATTTTATTTTCAAATAGTTAGATGTTTTTAGTTGAAGTGCTCCTTCGGATCACTAATATTACAAAGATAAAGCATTTTGTTTCGTTTGTATCATTTAGAATATTAAAAAAAAATAAAAATTGAAACATTCATTTTGCAACGGAAAACGGCTAAATTTGTTTTATGGAGATATTTGTCTCGAATTATTGAAATTCAAAAATTTAAAATATAATCATTAGGATGGATTTATTTCATTAATCCACAATGACATATCTGCATCGCTGGGCATTCTCCAATCACCACGAGGGGAGAGATTAATGGTACCGACTTTGGGTCCATCAGGCATGCAGGATCTCTTAAATTGTTGACTAAAAAAATGCTTTAAAAAAAGTTCAAGCCATTTTTGAAGCGTGGTTTTTGTGTAAACCCCTTCAAATGTTTGTGTAGCTAAAAAGAGTATTTTGGAAGGTTTAAATCCATAGCGAACCATATAATAAAGGAAAAAATCATGTAATTTGTATGGGCCAATGATTTCTTCTGTTATTTGAGTCATGTTTCCTTGATTGTTTATTGGCAATAATTCAGGACTGATCGGTGTCTCTAAGATGTCTTGCAATGTGTGAGAGCTTTGCTCATTTACTTTGTGATTGGCAGCCCATTGTATCAAATAGCGCACCAATGTTTTTGGAACTCCGGAGTTGACTGCATACATTGACATGTGGTCGCCATTGTATGTACACCAGCCAAGAGCCAGCTCTGATAAATCACCTGTCCCTATTACTAACCCGTTTTCTTTATTAGCAATATTCATGAGTATCTGAGTTCGTTCTCGAGCTTGCGTATTTTCGTATGTAATATCATGTTTATCAGGATCATGACCAATGTCATTGAAATGGAGTAAACTGGCTTTTGTAATGTCTATTCCGCGAACACTACATTGTAAAGACTCCATCATTTTTTTTGCATTATGCAAGGTCCTGTCTGTTGTTCCGAAGCCTGGCATTGTGATGCCTATAATATTTTCTCTTGGAATAGATAACTTATCAAACGTGAGAACAGTGACTAATAGGGCAAGTGTAGAATCTAAACCGCCTGAAATTCCAATAACCGCTTTTTTAAGTTGTGTGTGGTTGATTCTTTGTGCTAATCCTGTTGTTTGTATGGCAAGAATTTCTTCGCAACGTGTATCTAACACAGGTCCTGCAGGAATAAAAGGAGTTGCGCTGAACTTTCTTGTTAAATGGAATTCTTTATGTGTGGTTATGTGACAATCAATTAATTGATATTGAGTAGCTGGAGATGTCAAATTGAATCCATCTTGGGTAAAACTGGTATTCATTTGCCGTTCGTTTTTCAGCATTTCTATATCAATTTCGCTAATGGTTAATTGTTCTTCTAATTGAAAGCGTTGAGATTCTGCTATAATTTTTCCGTTTTCAGCCAAGATACTCTTTCCGGCAAAAACAACATCTTGCGTTGATTCTCCAAAACCGGAGCTAACATAAACATACCCTGCTATGCAGCGAGCTGATTGTTGGACTACTAATGAGCGGGTGTATTCATTTTTTCCAATGGTTTCATTGCTGGCTGAAAGATTAAAAATCAGATGTGCCCCTGACAAAGCATGTAATGAGCTTGGGGGAATAGTTACCCACAAATCTTCACAAATCTCTATGCTAAACCGAAAACTATTGTCGCCGATTAAAAGATTAATCCCAAACGGAACTTGTTGTTCGGCAAGAACAATTTGATTTTCTAACGCATGAATAGACGATGCAAACCATCTTTTCTCGTAGAATTCATGGTAGTTCGGAATATGAGTTTTTGGTATTACAGCCAGAATTTTGCCTTTCTGAATAACTACACCACAGTTAAAAAGGCGATCTCGTTGACGGATAGGCATTCCGACTATAGCAATCAAATCCATGTTCTGAGTTCGCCATAATAGCTGATTGAGAGCAATTTCGGCTTCTTCGATGAGTGTTTGTTGATGGAAAAGGTCACCACATGTGTATGCTGTGATGCTTAATTCCGGAAAACATAGAATTTGAACGTGCTGAAGAGCAGCTTTTAACATCATTTTTTCAATACGTTCAATGTTGTATCCGCAATTTGCTACCTTTAAATTGGGAATGGCTGTTGCTATTTTTATAAACCCGTATTGCATTTTGTTTTTGGTGTTTGTTGGTACAAACTTACACCTTTTTTTTTGTTTTCGTTCGGTTATAATAAACATTGCATCACCTTCTTTTACTTTTAGCAAAAGAAGGTGATGCAACTTAGTCCGTTGAATTATATAAACTATTGAAAAATAATGGTTTGATTATTTGTCGCCAAATGCGTAGGCAACAGCAAGACCAGCGTTTGTTGATCCGGGCAAATAATTTCCTTTTGGATCTCGAAGTGACGAAACAATAGGTTGTATAGAAAGATGATTTCTATTCAGTGAAATATCCATCAACCCAAGATGCCTATTTATGGTGTTTGAGGTAATTGAAGCATCGAATGCGCTCCATAAATAGGAAACAGCGGCAGCAATAAATCCTACGCTTGCTAACCCATTATTATGTGTCGAAAGAGCAACAGCACCAACAGCTAAACTTCCATACGAAGTAGCCATGAATACAATTCCTTTGCCTGTTTGTCCATTGTATAATTGACCTAACCCAGGCACCAGAAGTGACATAGTGCACGAAAGAGCAGGATCTTTACGATCGGAAAGGTACATTGCTTGTAAATTCATGTCCATACTTGGGGTTATGCGTTTCCATTGTGCCGGTAACAACATATTTCCTTCCATTGTGTGAGGTACAATGATTTGTAATGTTGGTATCTCAATGGATAAGTTTTGTGGTACAACAGTATTTTCTCTGTTACTTTGGAATGAGGGTTTAGTGGGTTCCAAAATAATTCGTTGGTTAAAGCCCTCTTTTAATATGGGATGATTTGAGACATTGCTTTGCGCCAACAAGCCGGAGACGGATAACATAAGAGCAACGACAGTAACTGGAAGCGTTTTCATAATCGAACTTTTTCAATGGTTACAACAACAGTTGAAAGGAAGTGTTTGTAATAGGATCAATGTTGAACAGTACAAAATTAGATTCGTAACAAAGAAAATATCCTGTTTTTGATAAAATATGATGTGGAAAGGGCGTTATGGAGACTCGGTAATTTACATGATATGAGATTATTACTATAAGAAATTTTTTCTGGATATGGAAACATGCTTTTTGCTTGTTTTTATTCCATTTTCAATCGCTTTTTTTTCTTGATCGAGATGAAACGAACGTGACTCAGTGATTTAGATACTCAAATGGATGTCTAAATTATGTCGTGTCTCGTACTTGTAAAATAAACTTATTGGCATTGTTACAAACGAAACGAGCACTCTGATATGGAGTGCTCGTTTCGTTTGCTCGAATTAATTTCAGCTGGGTTACTTGCTCATTAACTTTCCATTTACGTCAAAAGCAACTTCTTTCTTTTGTTGCCCTTTTTGAAGATCAAATTCATACATTTTTCCGCGGCTTGTTTCAGATATTTCAGCTATAGTGATTTTAAATCCCGTGAATTCATTGTTTAACGATGTTTTCACTGCTGAAGGAATTTCTGTTTGCGAAATGCGGTACTCTGTTTCCAACCATTTTCCTTGTTCGTTGAAATTTGCAGAATAGGCTTTCCCATGCCAAATGAAATCAGCTTCCCATTCTGTGGCATTCTCTTTGCCCCATTTAACTTGTTGAGCATTCTGGAACTTCTGTTCAAACCCTGCTTTTACCTTTGCCGGAACTGCTTTTCCGTTAGCAAAAACATTGACACTTAATAAGGTCGTCATTACAACAACCAACAACCATAGATTTTTCATTTGAAATAATTTAATAATTAAATATACGGCAAAAGTAAGTCGGGAAAATAAAGCAATTCTCAAGTCGTAAGTGTTTGATCGTATTTTGACTATATTTTGTGTTATTGCGTTGCTCTTTTGTTGCTTTTGAGTCATTATAGATGGATGCATCTAAACTGAGGCTAATTAAGTTAAATAATTCGGAAATGATTTGCTTTTCGGTATGTTGTCGCATTATCTTTGCACTGTGTTTTCATGGTATTAGATTTAAGGTTAATAAATTGATTGTGGTTGTCGTGAGACAACCCTTTCTTTTTTAAACTAAATCGACCTTCCACCCAAAGATTTGAATCCAAACTCGCTTCTTCTTTATGGATCAAATATGATTATGCAAAGGGAGATTAATCATGCTCAAAAATGTGGAAAATAATTGGATAAACAATCCCAATGCTTCTATCTTTGCGCTGTGTTTTCATGGTATTAGATTTTAAGGTTAATAAATTGATTGTGGTTGTCGTGAGACAACCCTTTCTTTTTTAAACCATCCGGAATTGATTCAACTATGCTTTTTGTTTGCAATGTGATGTATCGGTTTTATGGCATTATCAAGGTTATTCCATTGTCTTGTTTAGTTATCTCATTGTTAGTCAACTTACACTTAAAGATATTCGTAATCTATCCTGCAAATGGAGATTAATCAATCTGAAAAATGCAGAAAATAATTGGATAAGCAATCAAAATACCCCTATCTTTGTACTGTGTTTTTCATGGTATTAGATTTTAAGGTTAATAATTGATTGTGGTTGTCGTGAGACAACCCTTTCTTTTTTATACCGGCAAGTCGAATACATATTATTTCTGCAATTTTGAGATTCCATGAGTGCTAACCGCATCTTTATTTCTTTCCTGATTCTTTTTTCATCTCTAACGTCAATAAATATACTGGCTGCCCAAAATGTATTTGCTCCCGGCGAACAGCTTGTGTATAAAGCATATTACCATCTTGGCTTTGTGTGGCTTCCTGCTGCTTCTATTGAGCTTTCGGTGTTACCTAATGAGGATTCACGATACATTACACTTCAAGCTGTTGGGAAAAGCTTCAAACGATATGACCTTTTTTTTAAGCTACGTGAGAATTATACTTCCACCGTTGATGCCAAAACATTAGCTCCTGCGCTTGCAACACGCGAAGCGATTGAAGGAACTTATCAGGTGAGTGACCGATCTCAGTTTAATCCTGACAGTGGAATTGTAACCTATCGAATTATAAGAAATTCAGGCGGAAATTCAACTGGTAGAGAGAAAATTAAAGGTAAAGTCTTCGATATTTTGACTTCAGCTTATTATTTCCGTACGTTTGACTTTGCAAAGATGGTTGTGGGAGATAGCTATACTGTTAATACGTTTGTTGATGGCAACGTCTATCCAATCAACATACAGTTTTTGGGGAATGAAATGTGCAGCGATAATAATGATCGCCAATATTTATGTGCAAAATTTAAAGTAAGTACCATCAAAGGAAAAGTTTTTAGTGGCAAAGAAGATATATTAATGTGGGTAACAAATGATGCTGCAAGAATTCCTATTCGCGTTGCCTCGAAAATTTTAGTGGGAGAAGTAAATGTGGTTTTGATTTCGGCTAAAGGCATAAAATAATTGCATCTATCCCTTCTTGTTTGATTAAAATTTAGCGGAAAATTTGTAACTTGCGCTCTAAAATGAACAAAAGTCTCTCACTTTGCTCCTAAATTTCCATTATGCGTGTCATTGATTTGATTACTAACAACCAAACGACTGCTTTTTCGTTTGAAATTTTACCTCCGTTAAAAGGAAACAACATTGATCGGGTATATCAAACGATTGATTTATTGCGACCTTTCGATCCAAAATACATCAATATTACCACCCACCGTAGCGAAATTGTTTACAAAGAGGTAGGGCAGAATCTCTTTAAGCAAGTGGCGGAACGTCATCGTCCCGGTACTGTCGCTATTGCTGCTGCCATCCAGAATAAATATAAAATCAATGTGGTTCCTCATATCATTTGCAGTGGCTTTACGAAAAGTGAGACCGAATACGCGCTAATTGATTTGCAGTTTCTGGGCATACATGATTTATTGGTTCTTCGCGGTGATAAGGCAAAGCATGAAAAAAGCTTTGCTCCTTCCAATGAAGGACATCTCCACGCACTTGATCTTCAGGGTCAGATTAATGATTTCAATACCGGAAAATTTTTAGACGGCTCCACAATGGAACGTGCTGAACCCATCTTTTCTTATGGAGTTGCCGGTTATCCCGAGAAGCACGATGAAGCTCCAAACATGGAGACGGATATTTTTTGGTTGAAAGAAAAAGTGAGTCGTGGTGCGGCTTACGTTGTTACTCAAATGTTCTTCGACAATGAAAAGTATTTCTCTTTTGTTGATCGTTGTCGTGCTGAAGGTATTAACGTGCCTATCATCCCCGGATTGAAACCAATCACCTTTATGAATCAATTGACGGCTTTGCCTAAAATCTTCCATGTCGATATGCCCGAACCGTTCGTTTTGGAACTGAGTAAATGCAAAACTGATGCTGATGCTGCGGCAGTGGGTGTGGAATGGTGCACCATGCAAGCCAAGGAATTGAAACAACATGGCGTCCCAAGCATTCATTTTTACACGTTAATGGCTGCGCAAAGCGTGAAAAAGGTGGCTGAGCAGGTGTATTGATCTTTCCAAAACATCAACTTCTCTAAAGTATGCAAAGTCATAACATTGCCAGCATCTCTTTGCTCGAATTGAACCAGCTTATCAAAGAAAAGTTGGCGGATGCTTTTCCTACGACTGTGTGGGTGAGAGCCGAAATTAGTGAGTTCAGGGAGAATGCAAATGGTCATTGCTACTTAGAATTGATTGATAAGGAAGAAAAGAATGATCGGATTGCTGCTAAAATGAAGGCCATGATATGGTCGTCAACATACAAGATGTTGAAAATGTATTTTGAATCGACCACCGGCGAAACGTTGGATGCAGGATTGAAAATCTTAGCGGCTTGTAGTGTTGAATTTCACGAAGTTTATGGCATCAACTTGGTGCTTCACGACATTGATCCTACATTCACATTGGGTGAAATGGCGATACGAAGGCTCCAATTGTTGAAACAGTTGGAAGAGGAAGGCATGTTGAACATGAATAAACAATTGCCATTTGCTATGGTGCCTCAACGTATTGCCGTTATTTCTTCAGCCACAGCCGCCGGATATGGTGATTTTTTAGATCAGCTCCATGCTAATCGATTTGGGTATGTGTTTTATGCCCGTTTGTTTCCGGCAGTCATGCAAGGCGAACAAACAGAGCGTTCTGTTATTGCTGCATTAGATGCTGTTTTTGCTGAAGTAAAGCATTTTGATGTAGTTGTTATTCTTCGTGGTGGTGGGGCTGTTGCCGATTTAAGTAGCTTCGATCGTTATTTATTGGCGTTGCATTGCGTTCAGTTTCCATTGCCTGTGTTGACAGGTATCGGGCATCTTCGCGACGATACGTTGATTGATCATGTGGCGTATGCCAGTTTAAAAACTCCTACAGCTGTAGCCGAATTTCTGATCGATAAAATTGATCAAGCTCACCAATTATTACTTCAGGCGGCTGATAAACTGGCTGAAAATGCCATGTCTATTCACGAATCTAAAGCATTACAACTGCAAAACATCGTACGGGCATTGCCTTCCGTGTTATTGGGTCGAACGGCTGTTCAGAAGATGGAATTATCAAAAAAACTCTCTTTTCTGCAACGTATTGCTATGCAGCAAACAGCCAATCGGAAGCAAATGCTGAGTCGTACAAGCAGTTTGGTTCTGTCGGTTGTAAATAAACAACTTTCCACTCATCATCATGTGTTGCAATTAATGGAAAATCAGTTAACTTATGCCAATCCATTATCCATTTTGGAAAAAGGCTATTGTTTAGCTTCGCTAAATGGAAAGCGGATTTATTCCAAAAATTCAATTCAGCAAGGTGATGTATTGGAAATCGGCTTTCACGATGGTAACGTTACAACGAAAGTTACCGATTCTTAAAAATCTTATTCTCCAATTAAAACCGGGGCTGACGGTGTGCTTTCGTTATCTAAACGATTTAGCGCTGTAATCACATATTTTGCAGGTTGTTTTGCATTCGAAATGGTATATGTCGTATTGTGCTGTATGGCAACAATATGCGTGGCATTCTGAAGATCAATCGGCTCATTTAATCCAAAGCGGTAGATGCAAAAATAGGCGCTTTTGTCAAACTCATTTCTACCCGGCGTTGCTGTCCATCGTAATTGCAACCGACACGTGTCGAGAGTGATGCGTAAATCAGAAATAGGAGCAGGTGCTTGTGCATTTAATGAAGGATACAAAGGCATGAGCGCAGGATATTTTTGATAATGATCGGCCAACGTATCGACTGCTCCAAACGGATTTTGTGCCAATTGATAACCGGACCACCAAATGTTGCCTTGAATATTAGGAGTTTCACGCGTTAAACGCATCTTTTCTGCAAATTGATTTATTGACGGGTTCTTCAAATCTTTTGCCTGAAAGGTCAAGATGCTTTGTCCAATGTAAAGATTTGTGCCAAAGCTGTTTTTGCTCCACCATTTAATTAATGTAGCGTAATCGGCAGCAGGGTGACCAATTGGCCAGTAAAGCTGTGGTGCCACGTAATCGAGCCAATGATATTTTTCCCATAAAAGCACATTGGCATAAAGCTGGTCGTAATTACTCAATCCATGCGTGTTACTGCCGGAACCGTCGGGCGTGTCGTTGAGGTTGCGATAAATGCCAAATGGACTGACACCAAACACCACCCAGGGTTTGATTTTATGAATGGTTTCGGATACCTCTTTAATTAGTTCGTCCACGTTGTTGCGTCGCCACATGGCTCGTTCATCTTTTTTGAATCCCATCTTTTTACCCCATTTTCTAAATGAAGCATTGTCATTGAATTCTTCTCCTTTAATGGGATAAGGATAAAAATAGTCGTCGAAATGAATACCGTCAACATCATAACGCGAAACTATGTCGGCCACCACTTTGGTTACAAGTTTCCATGATTCAGGATTTCCCGGGTCAAAAAAGAGTTGTTTTCCGTATTTAATGAATAGCTTGTGGTGTTTCTTGTTCATCTTCGACAATATTTCATGTTCGTTCGTGGTAACGCGATAAGGGTTCAACCATGCGTGTAGTTGCATGTTACGTTCATGGCAGGCTTGAATCATGAATGCTAACGGATCCCACATCGGATTAGGCGCTTTGCCTTGTTCTCCGGTCAAAAAACGACTCCAAGGTTCTAATTTTGAAGGATAAAACGCATCGGCTTCGGGACGTACTTGAAAAATAACGGCATTAATGCCTGCTCGTTGAAAGGTGTCGAGCATGGCACTCCATTCTTTTTGAATGGCTTGAGGCGTCATGTTTTGAAAACGGGTATTGCCGACGGTTGGTATCCATACTCCGCGAAATTCGCGTTTAGGAAATACTTCAGCTTGGATTGAGTGGGAGAGATAGACTGAAAATAGCACAACGAGTAGAAATCGCATAGGGAGATGATTCATGTTCAAAAGTTTATAGCACTTTCAATGAAGACAAGATGTGTTGAGTGGAAACGAATTTATTTTTTGCTTACATAATAAATGATAGTTTCTTTTGCTGCTTCCAAGTTGGGCGTTAATGCGTAATAACGGTTTTCGTTTTCACTGACAAAGTCGGTCAAAGGGACTTCGCTGACTTCAAATCCCGCTTCGCGCAATCGTTCGGCATAGTCACGGCCATATTCGCGTTGATGATCTTTTTGTCCAAAATGGCGTAAGCGTTCTTCCGGTGTGACAATTGTTTTGTCTTCGTATGTTGTAGCACGGTTCCCATTGACAGGCGATTGCACGATTCCCCAACCGTTTGGTTTCATGACGCGATACAATTCACGCATCGCTTGACGGTCATCATCCACATGTTCGAGAATATGATTTGACATCACGACATCAAACGTGTCATCGGCAAATGGAATATGATGAATGTCCATTTTGACGCGGGCTAACGGTGACTCCAGATCGGCAGAGTAATAATCGAGCTGTGGCAATTTTTGAAATCGTTTGATGAAACAATATTCGGGGGCAATGTGCAATAGTTTGCCTTTATGATCAAAGAAGTCGGTTTTCCGGTTGAGAAAAAGCCATATTTGCCGGTGTCTTTCTAATGAGAGACATGAAGGACAAAGGGCGTTTTCGCGCGAAGTAACATATCCGTAAGGGAGTAATTTGCGAAAATGATGATGGCATATAGGGCATTCAATGTTGTGTCCCCAATAAAATATTGAACCGATTTTAATAACAATGTGACTGAAAAGCTGCAATTGTTTTCGTGGCACATGGTTGAGAAAAAAGCGAATGAGCTGCTTCATATTAATGTAGTATTTTGTATATCAGTTCTTTTAATAATTCTCCTGATTCGGCGGAAACATTATTCACTCCTTTGGATTGTGCGTCGTAGTTGCGTAGCAATGAAATGATTTGTTCTGTTTTTGCGATCGAAAATCGACGTGCTGACGTGACGTAGTCTTTTACGAAGTAAGCGTTTATACCGAGCGCTTTGGCCACAATTTCATTACTTTTATCGGGTAAGGTATGGTAAACCAATAAATTGCTAAAGAAATTAAACAATACAACCAGTGTTACCGAAATTGGATTTGCCCGCTCGTTGGTGGAGAAATAGCGAATGATGCGGTTTGATTTTAATATATCATTGTTGGTAAGTGCTTTGACGAGTTCAAAATTATTGAAGTCCTTGCTTATGCCAATGTTCTTTTCCACCAATTCGGGAGTGATGCTACGCATCGTTGCAGGTTTGGTAATGATCAGCTTTTCTAATTCGTTAGCAATGCGGCTTAAATCGTTTCCCAAGAATTCAGAAAGCATTTCGGCTGCTTTGCCTTCTATGGTGATTTTCTTTTCAGTCAAATAGTCGATAATCCATTTTGGAACTTGATCGTCATAAATTTTATCGGATGTAAACAAAACCCCTTTCTTTTCAATTTCTACGGCAACTTTGATACGGCGATCCAGTTTCCCGTTCTTGTGACAAAAAACCAACAAGGTTGTTGGCAAAGGTTGTTTGAGGTAAAATTGAAGTTCGTCTATGTTTTTGAGCTGTTGTGCTTCCTTCACAATAATAACTTGGAGAGGCGCTCCCATCGGAAATTGTTTGGCGGTGTTGATGATAGCCCCAATGGTACTGTCTTTGCCATAAAAAATGGTCTGATTGAATGCCTTTTCATCTTCAGTCAAAATGTAATTTTCCACATAATCGCTTATTTTGTCAATATAATAAGGTTCTTCTCCCATTAAATAATAAATGGGTGCGAACTCTCGGCGTCGGAGTGCGTCGAGCAAGGTGCGGTACGAAGTGCTGTTTTTTGCCATTATTCGAAACGCAAGTGTTTGATGGTACTACTGTTGTGAATGATAGACGACAGCGATTTGATGCCAATTTGTAAATGCTCTTCCACAAAGCTGGCTGTCACGCTTTTGTCGCTTACTTCGGTTTTTATGCCATCTGGTGTCATCGGCATATCGGAAACAAGCAATAGGGCACCTGTGGGAATGCTGTTGTAGAATCCGACAGAAAACAACGTGGCCGATTCCATGTCAATGGCTAATGCCCGTGTTTGGTGTAAATAATCTTTGAAATGTTCGTCGTGTTCCCATACTCGACGGTTGGTCGAATAAACTGTTCCTGTCCAATAATCTTTTCCGAAATCACGAATGTTTGACGAAACGGCACGTTGCAGGCTAAATGCCGGAAGAGCAGGTATTTCCGGAGGAAAATAGTCGTTGGAAGTTCCTTCACCTCGAATGGCGGCAATGGGAAGAATATAATCGCCTAATTGATTTTTATTTTTGAGTCCGCCGCATTTGCCCAGAAAAAGTACTGCGTGAGGCTGAATAGCTGACAGTAAATCCATGATAAGGGCTGCGTTGGGACTTCCCATACCAAAATTAACAATGGTAATTCCTTCGGCAGAGGCATTGGTCATATTACCTTCACTTATGACGGGGACGTTGAAACGTTGCGCAAACATCTCCACGTAATTATTGAAGTTCGTTAAAAGTATATGGGAATCAAAAGATTCAAGAGGACGTTTGGTGTAGCGAACCAACCAATTCTCGACAATTTCTTTTTTTGTTTTCATGTTTCGTATTTTGCGTTCAAAGTTACACAATTTTTGCGTTCGCTTATTATTCTGT
>DAHXOX010000156.1 GCA_027364655.1 Paludibacter sp.
TAAATAACACCCCAGTCAGGCAATCCTCCCAGATTTCGATCATCAATAAACAAATCAGCCATTAATTTACGCGGCGTTGTTCCACCACTGTTTGTGTCTTCAGGATGATTGCTATTAACGGCATAAAAATCAAGTCCTCGCATATGACAAAATGCTACAGCTTCATCCAATAAAGAGCCTTCACGCACTGTCCATAATATCAATTGATGGAATTCTTCTTGTTGTAAGCGTTTTAATACATCAATAGCAAAGGGGATTTCTCTCCCAATTTTAGGATAGGCATGTTCCACAATCGTGCCATCAAAATCTACCGCTATCATCATATATGTCAACTTTTACGTTCTGTTTGTTTACAAATAAGCTATGAGATTACTCCTCTTTATTTGTCTCTTCAAATGGAAAAGGAGAAGATTTGCTCTCTTCTTTTACCCCAATTTCTTCTTCCAACTTTAAAGCTACCGGACGGCAAAGCACCAGCATCACCAAAACAATCGCCGAACACAATAAATAAGAAAAATCGCGTAATAAAAAAAATAATAATATGTTGATTATCAAGTTTATATCAACAACGATAAATCGTATCAACGCCCATTGAACATACCGTTGTGACCGTTCTTCCAGCGATGAAATGGACAGCAACTCTTTTGTTTTTCGATGAAATAGCCACAAAATACCGGGCAAACTTCCTAAAAGAAAAAGTATGTCCAACGACTGCAATCCGATGAGCGTTGGATCCATTCGATTAAAATACAATGAGCGGGACAACCAAAAACCAATCAGAGCTGTCAATAACCCGATCAGATAACTTATGTAATAATAACGTTTCGTGACGCGAAGTAATTTTTCAACCCACAGATTCATGATAACAGTTCATTAATATAGAATAGATTACTTACAGTGTTCCTTTTGTAGAAGGAAGTTCTTGACTAAAAATATCACGGCGAATAGCCATACGAACAGCACGGGCAAAAGCTTTAAAGATTCCCTCAATTTTATGGTGTTCGTTGTCACCTTCTGCTTGAATGTTCAAATTCATTTTAGCTGAGTCGCTAAGCGATTTGAAAAAATGGAAAAACATCTCGGTAGGCATCTCGCCAATTTTCTCACGTTTAAACTCTGCTTTCCAAACCAACCACGGTCGTCCACCAAAGTCAATTGCCACCTGACACAACGAATCATCCATCGGCAAGCAATATCCGTAGCGCTCCACACCTCGTTTATCACTTAAGGTTTTGGAAAAAGCTTCGCCCAAAGCCAAAGCGGTGTCTTCAATCGTGTGATGTTCATCTACTTCTAAATCACCTTTCACACTTATCGTTAGATCTACGCCTGCATGTTTTCCGATTTGTGATAACATGTGATCAAAGAAGCCCAATCCGGTAGAAATTTCTGTTTTCCCTGAACCATCCAGATTGAGGCGAATATAAATATCCGTTTCATTCGTTTTGCGAACGACTTCAGCAATACGTTGTCCTGCCAGCAAAACCGATGCAATCTCATCCCAATTCGTCGTACACAATACGCAAACATCCTCTAATTGATTCTCTTTCAACAATGGGAAAGCGCTTTCTGCATCTTGCAACCATATTGCTTTGCAGCCAATGTTTCGCGCCATTTCCACATCAGAGATTCTATCGCCGATTACAAACGAATGCGCTATGTCATAATTGCCTGTCAAGTAATCATGCAACATTCCAATGCGTGGTTTCCGGTTAGGCGAATTATCTTCAGGGAGTGAAGGATCAATGTGAATGGCGTCAAAATGAATTCCTTCATTTTTCAAACATTGGAGCATTTTTTGTTGCACAACATCAAAATCTTCTTGCGGATAAGCAGCCGTTCCCAATCCGTCTTGATTGCTAACCATAATCAATTGGTAATCACTTTTCGAAGCAATCAGATGCAAATTGCTGATTACTTTCGGATAGAACTCAAGCAACTCCAACCGATCTATTTGAAAGGTTACAGGCGGTTCAACGAGTAATGTCCCGTCTCGATCAATAAAAAGAAGTGGATTCATCCTGAATATATTACTAAAAAATGCGGTTCTAAAAAAATGGATGTACAACCTGCTCTAAAATGTTAACAGAAATAGGATACATCAGCGCAAAGGTACAAATTTATGTGTACATTTGCAGCTTGATTTGATGATGTATGATTGAACAAATACGCCACTATTTTCCATCGCTGACAAGTCGTCAGGAAGAGCAATTTGTCGCATTAGGTGATTTATACACCGATTGGAACAGCAAAATCAATGTCATTTCGCGCAAAGACATTGAAAACCTGTATGAACGTCACATCCTTCATTCATTGACAATCGACAAGGTACTTCATTTCAAACAAGGCTCTAAAATTCTTGATTTGGGTACTGGAGGCGGATTCCCGGGCATTCCGTTAGCCATTTTGCTTCCCGATGTTCAATTTTATTTGATTGATTCTATTGGAAAGAAAATTCGCGTCGCCACTGAAATATCTAATGCTATTGAATTGAAAAACATTACGTTGAAGCACGAACGCGGCGAAGAAGAAAAGGAAAAATTTGATTTTGTGGTCAGTCGAGCCGTTATGCCTTTATCGGAATTAGTACGAATTGTCCGAAAAAATATTGCTCCGCAACAACACAACGCACTTCCCAACGGACTTATTAGCTTAAAAGGAGGAGAAGTTGGCTCTGAAATTGCTCCTTTTAAAAATAAAGCAACCATTTATTCATTATCCGATTTCTTTACTGAACCTTTTTTCATAACAAAGAAAGCCATTTATCTTCCACTTTAACATGATTCAATATCTTTCTGAGGGATTGTCAGTTCCTTTGTTTGCAAGACGCCGTGTGTCGGCATGGATAAAACAAGTTGCAGCCAATCACAACAAAAAAATTGGTGATGTTTCGTATCTTTTTTGTGATGACGAGAAGATTCTTGCGGTCAATCGCCAATATTTGCAACACGACTATTATACTGACATCATTACCTTTGACTCTTCAGACGAAACGACGATTCGCGGCGATCTTTTTATCAGCCTCGAAACGGTAGCTTCTAATGCCAAAGAATACAACGTCCCGTTTCAACAAGAACTTTACCGAGTCATCATTCATGGCATTCTGCATTTATGCGGCATCAACGATCAGTCTGAAGAAGAACAAGCTATCATGACTGAACAAGAAGATAGAGCGCTGCAACTTATTGATTTTTAAGGTTATTTTGTTGTGTGCATTCCGAATGCAACACGACTCCCCGATTTTTACGTCCATCCATTTTGATCACGATAGGACAATTAAAACGTACATGCCGAATAAATTGAGTTTCGTGGATAGCCGGTTGTTGATCTAAAAAATCAAAATCAACAAAACCATCATTCATGTATGGATTGACTGTGAAATAACCAACTCCAAACGAGGTAAGGTTTTGAAAAAAATGGGTTCCCTGACTCGGATCAACACGATAACGATTTAGTCCTGATTCCACAATCACTCTTGCTGCCGAAATGTGAGGCCATTTGACAGGAATTCCTAACCAGGGATCATTTGTTCCCCACCGACCAGGCCCAACCAGCACATACCCTTTTTCTTCCGATAAAAGAGATCTGTTGATTTCATCGATCTCGCTCACGAGCAATGAATTGTTAGCAGCGTCAAAAGTTTGTGGTTTTACATAAACAATATCATGCACGTCATTCATAATTCCCTGTCCTAGAGCTTTATAACAATTAACTAACGTTTCTTCGTTTGTTACTTTCGAAATATCTTCTTCGAGCCATTCGGTAGCATCTACAATCGGACGAATTTGTAACAAATAAAAGGAAGGTTTAGGTCGCAGATTAACTGCAAACTCAATCTCTACAGCTCGTCCCATTTCGCGCTGTCCGGTTACGAGGATCCGTTGTAAAATAGATGCTAAAGGGAACGCATCATGCTGTAGTATATTGGCAAAGGTAATGATTTTGCGCCCACCTGGATATACGCCATCATACAGCGTTTCCGATTGTGGATCATACGTTGAGGCTATAAACAATAACGATCCATCTTCCTCTGCATTTTTCACGGTCAGTTTCAAAAGATTAAAACCGTCATCAACTTGAGGCGTAAAAGTAGTCTGATTCAAATCGAGCGCATAGAAAAAGGTTTGTGTTTCGTGCAACGCCATTTGTATGGTGCTTGTTTGCAAAACACTTTTTGAATGTGCCGGCGAAAATCGTAAATTCATACCGCCATCAACGATGTATTTTCCTAACCCAAGCGCAACGTGTGCAATTCCTTCTTCAGCTCGTTCATGTCCGATAGGATAGAAGTTGAGCGAACGGGCTACGCCTGAAAATGATGGATAAAACCTTGTTCCATAAGATGTTCCACAAACTTCTTGCATGACAATAGCCATTTTCTCTTCATCTATTACATTCCGTGTCGATTTTAAGTAAGCCTTGCTGTCGCGATAAAACACCGAAGCATAAACAGCTTTTATGGCATCTCTCACAGCCAGAAGAGTCAATGATCGATTTTCAACAGAATGAGGCACCATGTAAGTGGCATAAATACCGGCAAATGGTTGGTAATGTGAATCTTCTAACAGACTTGACGAACGAATGGCTATTGGACCAGAAAGAGAAGATAGAAAGGCTTGAATATCTTCCATTACTTCATTTGAGAGCGTTGCGTGTAAGAATGCATTTAAAATATCCTCATTGGGAATGTCTTGCAATGCAATGTCATACAAATTATTCTCTTCCATAAAAGCGGAAAAAATATCTGTACAAAGCACTACCGTTCGTGGCACAGTGATGGATACCGTTGGGAAATCAGTATCTTCGATAGTGCGCTTCACCATGGCATCCAAGAAAGCCAACCCTCTACCTTTTCCGCCCATTGAACCTTCGCCAATGCGAGCGAATTTTGAATATTCATCAAAACGACCACGTTCAAACAAGGCTACCACCCCTTTGTTTTTAATACGGCGATAATCAACAATGGCATCGAAAATAATTTGACGCACATCTTGCAGATTGTCGCCGGGTTCGAGCGAAATGCGTTTTAGAAACTCCGCTAATGGAAACATGGCGCGGGAATAAAGCCATCGCGAAATATGGTTATGAGAAACATGATAAAAGAGCGCATCATCCGGAACGGTAAAAATTGACTCCTGCAAATCTTTCAACATCGTGATACGCTTCACTTCTTCGCCGGTTTGAGGATTTTTAAATACAAAATCACCAAAGCCAAAACTATCAATGACAGCATCTTCCAATTCTTTGTGCAATGTTTTTGATCCTTTGTTCAAAAAGACAGCGCCAAATTGCTCTGCATATTCCGCATTATCAGCTCCTGACGACTGCATGATTATCGGAATATGCGGATCTTCTAAACGGATATCCTCGCATAAGCTGATGCCGGCATATTGGTTTTTTACTCCGGATCGATTAAAGCTTACATCTGTGATAACCCCTAACAAATGATTTTTATAGTGTCGATAAAGTTGCATTGCCTCTTCGTACGAACGAGCCAAAACAATTTTCGGACGACCACGCATGCGCAACATCTGTTCATGTTCATTGAGCGCCTCAGTCATAAATGACCGCGATTGTTTGAAAACCAGTTCGTAAATCAAAGGCAGCATGGAAGAATAAAAGCGAATGGAATCCTCGACAAAAAGAATTACTTGCACGCCAACCGATTTGACGTCGGCTTCCAAATTCATCCGATCCTCAATGAGTTTAATGATTGCCAACAATAAATCAGCATTCCCTAACCAGCTGAAAACATAATCAATAGCGCTAAGATCTTCATGGGCAAACCGGCGTGA
>DAHXOX010000158.1 GCA_027364655.1 Paludibacter sp.
GCTTTTGCGTTGACATGTCCGCTGATCACAAAAGCCGACGGTGGCAAGTTTGGTAAAACGGAGTCGGGCAATGTCTGGTTAGATCGTCGTTACACTTCACCTTACAAATTTTATCAGTTTTGGCTTAATGTCAGTGATGCGGATGCTGAGAAATATGTCAAGATATTTACTTTTCTTTCCCAGGAAGAGATTGCTTTGTTGACTCAACAACAGCAGGAAGCTCCTCATTTACGTCCGTTGCAAAAGGCTTTGGCTCGCGAAGTGACGATCACGGTGCACTCGGAAGAAGATTATGTAAGCGCTGTGGAAGCTTCGAATATCTTGTTTGGCAACTCCACCTCCGACCAGTTGAAAAAATTGGATGAAGAGACCCTGTTAGCTGTTTTCGACGGTGTTCCACAATTTGAAGTTTCGCATTCCGTTTTCACCGAGGGTATCAAAGCCATTGATTTGTTAGTAGAAAAATGTCCGGTTTTCCCTTCGAAAGGTGAGATGCGAAAGTTAGTAGCAGGAGGAGGCATTGCCATCAACAAAGAGAAACTGATGGACAGTGAACGCCTTTTCGTTACAAATGATTTATTGAACAACCAATATCTTTTGGTTCAAAAAGGGAAAAAGAACTACTATTTGTTGCTTGTGAAATGATAATATGCCCAAAACCGTAGAATGAGCTAAAGCAGTTGAAATATTGAAAGTAATTGACAATAAATCTGTAGATTAGCCGATTCCTATTGCCTTGTTGTTTGAAGGGTTTGACAACGAAGAAATCAAGCGTATGCATATAAAAAAACGCCTCTACGTATGTAGAGGCGTTTTTTTGATTATAAGTTCACTAACAGAAGATTACCATCTGTTGCTACGACGGTCATTGCCATAACCTCCGCTGCTACGGCCACTGCCACTGTTACTGTTAAATTCTCTGTGAGGACGTTCTTCGCGAGGTTTTGCCAAGTTAACGTTAATGGTCATGCCATTGATTTCAGATTGATTGAGCGCTTCAATTGCCTTGTTAGCTTCGTTTTCGTCAGGCATTTCAACAAAACCAAAACCTCTTGATTTTCCTGTGAATTTGTCTGTGATTACTTTAGCTGAGTCCACTTGCCCATAAGCTTCAAAAACTTCTCTTAAGCCGTTGTCGTCAACACCATAACTAAGGTGCGAAATGTAAATGTTCATTTGATGAATGATTAAAAAATATGAATACTGAATTATGCCATTGAAAACAACCTTACGAAAAGAAATCGCAGTCAACCATAATCTGTTGCAAAGATAGTCTATTTTTGGCAAATGGATTCACTTGGACAAAAAAATCTTTCTGCTTGTGTTGTTTTTAGTGTAAAAAAACTTAATTATTGGGTCGAATTACCTGTTTTTAATTGAAACGGTATGTGACGCGCCGCCATTATCCCTAAAAATGAAATGGAGACTAATTTTTGCTTTGGTGTAGTTGTTGAGTTGATATCTATCAAAACGGGGGTTAGGACTTCTTTTTTTTGGAGAATATTATTTTTTCTTGTTGCTTAATCACTATCTTTGTCCATGTACAGAATAGAAAAAGAGTTCGTTTTTTATGCGAGCCAAAGAACGAGAAACTTTGTGTCAGTCAAAGCGTTTAATGACCATTTGAGGATTAAACGTTTTTATCTTTGGAACATGGCAAATAAACATCAAATAGATTGATTGTTGTGAAAGAGACTTATCGAAAATTTTGCGAGAGAGATGCAGTTCCATTGTTTCTACAGGCATGGTGGATGGATGCTGTTTGTGTGAAAGGTTCATGGGATGTGCTGTTGTACGAAAAACAAGGGGACATAATAGGCGCTATGCCTTTCCATGTTCGTAAAAAGTTCGGTCTGAAATTTGTTATTGAACCTCAGCTGACACCTTATAGCGGAATATGGATTAAGTATCCTGAGAATAATCCGTTGCGGAATCGATATGAACTTCAAAGAAAAGTGTGTAATTATTTTATTGTACAGCTTGAAAAAACCGGATTCGTTTTTTATCAACAAACCTTTCACCCATCTTTCACGAATTGGCTTCCATTCTATTGGAAAGGCTTTCAACAGGCGACGCGCTATTCGTTCGCGATTGAGGATATTTCTCATCCGCAAGAGGTGCTTGCCACATTTAGCGAACGGAAGAGACGCGATATTCGTAAAGCGGAATCTTCACTTAAGGTCTCTTTTGACTTAGAACCTCGAACATTTTATGAATTTCACAAAAAAGCGTTAGCCCAGCGAAAAGAGAAAATTTCTTTTTCATGGGAATTATTTCAGCGGCTTACTGATGAGGTATTTAACCGGAATCAAGGTCTCATTTTATCGGCTATCGATGCTCAGGGTCGGTTGTATGCAACTTTATTGGTGGTGTGGGACATGTCCAGTGCCTATTGCTTGGTCTATGCTGTCGATGAGCATCATAAACAATCGGGAGCGTTGAGTCTGCTGATTTGGGAAGCGATTCAATACCTTTCGGATAAAACACTTGCGTTCGATTTGGAAGGTAGCATGATGGAACCAGTGGCTGATTCGTATTGCCAATTTGCCAATCAACTGGTGCCTTATTTTGAAATAAAGAAATCGAATTCTTTATTGGTGAGTACTTTGTTGAAAATAAAGAGGTTGTCAGGCCATTCTTAATGTATTAGCGATGCAGAATGGATCCGTATATGGACAATAATTGTTCGGTAACCCGATCGGGATGTGCGAATTGACGTACATGACGAGCAATTGTTGCAGAATCAAAAAGATGGCTGTTTTCAACCATGTCGAGCATTGCTTGTGCTAAAGTCTGAGGTTGGTTTATGGGTACGCGATAGCCAACTTCCGGTGTAAGTACTTCCGATGGAATCACATGGGTGCCAACAATTGGCAATCCTGTGCTCATAGCTTCTAACACAGCAATGGATTGCGATTCTTCACGACTTGGCAGAACAAAAGCATCAGCTTCCCACAACAATTGACGAACGCCTTCAGGATTTTGCCATCCCAAAAAGTCGATTTTATCGCGATGGATGCATTGCGCGATCATCTGTTTAGCAGCGTGAGTTTCAAATCCATCGCCGGCAATGCGCAAACGAACGTTGGTTTTTTGTTCGCATAACAGATCAAATGCTTGTAATAGAATGTCATACGCTTTGACAGGTAAGTTTGAATTAGCGGCTGCAAAAACAAATTCCTCGTGCGGCTCTCTTTTTTTAGGCGGCGAGAAGAAATCAACATCAATCAGATTGGAAACGCTGAACATAGGGACGTCAGCTTGTATAAAGGAACGAATTCCTTCGATCACCTCGTCCGAAACGCCTATAATGGCGTTGGCATCGTTGTAGGCTTTTTGCATTTTATTGCTCATCCACGAATCGTCTAAAAGAGCACGTAACCTATTCGATCTTGGATTTAAGGTGCCTGAATGTTCTGTAATCACGTAGGGGATCTGGTATTTCTCTTTGATCAATGCGCAGACGTAGCCGGCACATTTCCAACTGTGGGCATGAATGAGATCAGGCTTTCCGTTTTGTTGAATGTATAAAGACACCATGCGAACCGTGGTATCAATCCAGCGTTGTAGATTTATTTCGTCGGAACGAGGAATGTTTCGTTGAAAAAAACGATAGACACGAATGTCATTTTCTTCCCTTAGTGCAGGAAAAAAGGGAAAGCGACGAAACTGAAAAGCAAAGCGAAACGGTAATATGACATTGGCTATGATGGAAATATTGAGTCCGGCTTTTTTTAATGCCACACTTTGATCCATGCAAAACTCTCCGCCCATCGGTATAAAATAGGATGGAAGTTGTAGGACGTGAATGGTAGATGGTGTTTTCATTGTAACGGGCGTTTGCGGGTTATGTATGGGCGAAATAATCGAAAACTTGTACGGTATCGCGATAAAATAGCCAACAAAGCAATCTTTTTATCTTTTTGCCATGTGGCGACGAAAGGAAATGTGTAAGTAAGCTGCTTTGCGTGCTGATAATCATTGAATTTCCATGCAATCAGCAATTGTTCTTTATGCCAGATAAACTCGTTTTTTGCAAGGAGTAGCTTTTTGTTTTCGCCTCTTTTTACAATAAAAAAAAGGCGGATTCTGTAAATGGATTCACGAAACAGAAGGTCTTCTTGTTGTGTTGTTGGCCGACTGACGCTTCCGGCTCTCCAATTGTAAATGGTTGTGGTATCCGACAAAAAATAACCTTTAGCAGATAGACAGAATTGAAGAAACAGAGGTAGATCGGGCGTTAAAAAACGATGAGCAATAAATTGTTGAAATAAAGCCGGATCAAATAAAGAGCGACGAAACATAAGCGTGGAAGAAACCATGGATTGGCTGAATAATGTTTCTTCAAACAGATTATTCGAAGGCTTGTATCGGTTCATTCCCTGAATCAACGTGCCTTCTTTCTCGTCTAAATAAAAGTAGTCTGAATAAACAAACCCGATGTTTTCTTCCTTTTGTAAAATGGCGGACTGTTTGCTTAGTTTTTGTGGGTCAGTCCAATAGTCATCTCCTTCCAATAGTGCAATATAAGTTCCTGTCGATGACTCAATGGCCTGAAGCCAATTTGACAAAACGCCCCGATTTGTGGTAGAGGCCACCACGCGAACAAGATCGGGATGCTTTTGTTGATATTCAAAGCAAATTTGTGGAGTCGTGTCATTTGAACCATCGTCGCTAATCACTATTTCTATATCACTATTCCCCGTTTGAGCAAGAACACTGTCGATTGCCCTCCGAATGTAGTGTTCTTGATTGTAGGTGATGATGCAAATGCTAATAAATTTGTTTACTGATTTATGTGAGGGGTTGGTCATGCTCATTTCGTGTTTTTACGGCTTGGGTGAGGGCATATTTTCTTTCATGCAAAAATAGCGATTTCTTTTGAAGCATCAGGTGGATTTTTTTTATTACAAAAAAGAGCTCAGAAGTTGATGGATTTTAAAAAAAAGAGTATCTTGCACTGTTTTTATTACAAGCGGTACATTCACCTACAAAAAAGAAACTAAGCCATGTCATACTTGAAATTTGATAAAAGCAGTCTGGCAAATTTGGAAAAATCGTTGCGAAAGGAGATTTTACGAACGAATAAGTCAGGAGCTTACAGCGCTACCACCTTAGTGGATTGTAATACGCGTAAATACCACGGTTTGTTGGCTGTGCCTGTGCCCGAGCTGAGCGATAACAATTATATCTTGTTGTCATCGCTTGATGAAACCATCATACAGCATGGTGCGGAATTCAATTTAGGAGTTCATAAATACGAAGGGAACTTCTTTAGTCCGAATGGGCAAAAATATATTCGTGAGTTTCATCTGGATGCTGTAGCCAAGACTATTTATCGGGTTGGTGGGGTAGTTCTGTCGAAAGAACGCATATTTGTTTCGCATGAAAACAGGTTTGTAATTCGATATACGTTATTGGATGCGCATTCGCCAACAACCCTTCGGTTTCACCCTTTTCTGGCTTTTCGAAGCGTACATGAACTTTGCATAGAAAATGATGCATTAGACGAGACGGTGATGGACGTTGACAATGGTATCGCGATGTGTTTGTACGAAGGGTATCCAACGCTATACATGCAATTGTCGAAGAAGAATCGTTTTATATCAGAGCCTCATTGGTATAAAGGGATTGAATATCCGAAAGAACAGGATCGCGGATACGATTTCAAAGAAGACTTATATGTACCCGGCTATTTTGATTTTTCCATTTCTAAAGGGGAAACTCTTTTGTTTTCAGCAGGTACAACTCCGGTAGAACATCAGCGTCTTGCTTCGTTGTTTGAAGAAGAATTGGAGAAACGGACTATGCGGAGTGATTTTTATCATACTCTAAAAAACGCTGCACAACAATTTTATTTGAAACGCAATGGGGATCACTATCTTTTAGCCGGTTATCCTTGGTTTAAGGTGCGGGCGCGTGATGAATTTATTGCTTTAGCAGGAATAACGCTTGCCATAGATGATAGGGCGATGTTTGAGAAAATAATGGGTACCGCTTCGGAAGCAATTGCTCTGTTTTTGGAAGGGAAACCCATTGAAAAGCTTTTCTCTGAGCTGGATGCTCCGGATGTGCTTTTATGGATGATTCGCGCCGTGCAGCATTATGCAGCGTCTGTTGGTATAGTGGATGCAACTGCGCGTTACGGCCAAATGGTGCTTGATGTGATTACTTTTATTAGTAAACAAAAACACCCGAATCTGTTTTTGCATGAGAATGGATTGCTCTATACTAATGGGATACAAAAAGCTGCAACATGGATGAATGCCAAAGAAAATGGGTTACCCATTATTCCTAGGAGTGGATATGTGGTGGAGATCAATGCGTTGTGGTATAATGCGTTGAAATTTGCAACTTCTCTTGCCATTGAGCAAAAAGATGAATACCGTTCTGATCTCTTGGATTATCAGTCGGAATTAACACGACAATCTTTTGTTGATGTCTTTTGGAATGGCAATTACTTGTACGATTATGTAGATGGACAACATGCTGATGTTGAGGTACGTCCTAATATGATTTTCTCCGTCGCGCTGCCATTCTCTCCACTTGCTAAAGATCAACAAAAGTCCGTTGTTGACATGGTGACGCGCGAACTTCTTACTCCCAAAGGATTGAGAACATTAAGTCCTAAAAGCCCTTTCTATAGGCCTTTCTATGTCGGGAGCCAGTTGCAGCGTGATCGGAATTATCATAACGGTCCTGTATGGCCATGGTTAGCGGGGGCATTTGCCGATGCTTATCTGCGTATTTACAAACGTAGTGGAGTTTCATTTATTAGTCGACTTTTAATTGGATTCGAATCGGAAATGAGCGAACTGTGTGTGGGAACACTTTCCGAGTTGCACGATGGAAATCCTCCTTTCTCTGGTCATGGGGCTATGTCGTTTGCCATGAGTGTTGCCGAAATATTACGTATATATCGCATGGTATATGCTGATCAGCCAAGTTCAGACGCTATTCGTGATGTAGTTCAAAGCAATTTATGATAGATCGGAACAAATTATAAATTCTTAGTGAAAAAATAAAGAGAAACACATGAGAGCATTAATGTTTGGATGGGAGTTTCCACCTCATATTTTAGGCGGCTTAGGAACTGCAAGTTATGGCTTGACAAAAGGAATGTCGGCACAGCATGACATGGAAATCACGTTTGTCATACCTCGGTCGCATGGAGACGAAGATCAGCGTTATTTGAAAATTATAGGTGCATGTCATGTCCCTGTGGTATGGCGCGATGTCGATTGGCACTTTGTGAACGAACGTCTTGGTCAAAGCATGTCTCCCGATGATTATTTCCATTTGCGGGATCATATTTTTTATGACTATCACCGAATTGGCACTAATGAATTAGGTTGTGTCTCTTTTTCAGGTCGTTATCCCGATAACTTGATGGAAGAAATCTCTAATTACGAAGCAGCTGCTAGTGTGATTGCGCATTCTTATGCGTTTGATATCATCCATTCTCATGATTGGTTGACTTATCCGGCTGGTATTTTTGCAAAACAAATTACCGGAAAACCGTTGGTGATTCATGTTCATGCAACCGATTTTGATAGAAGTCGGGGAAATGTTAATCCTACCGTTTACAATATAGAAAAAAAAGGCATGGATTATGCGGATCATATTATCACCGTGAGTGATTTAACGCGCAATATAGTGATTGAAAAATATCACATTGATCCGGCAAAAGTTACCACAGTGCATAATGCCGTAGAACCTTTACCTGATATTGAATCATTCAAGAGGTTGCCTCATAAAGATAAAATTATCACCTTTTTAGGGCGAATTACCATGCAGAAAGGCCCTGAGTATTTTGTGGAATCCGCAGCTCGCGTATTGCAAAAAACAAAACATGTGCGTTTTGTGATGGCAGGAAGTGGAGATATGATGCATGTCATGATTCGATTAGTGGCAGAACGTGGAATTGCTGACCGGTTTTATTTTACCGGATTCCTGAAAGGCCGAGAAGTGTATGAACTTCTTGCTCAAAGTGACGCCTATGTGATGCCTTCTGTTTCAGAACCGTTTGGGATTTCACCCCTAGAAGCCATGCAGGTTGGCACCCCAACCATCATTTCGAAACAGTCAGGATGTGCCGAGATATTGACGAATGCCATCAAAATTGATTATTGGGATGTGGATGCAATGGCCGATGCAATGTACTCCATTGTAAAATATCCTGCCATGTACAAGCACTTGCACGAAGAAGGGTTGAAAGAAATTGATACCATTAAATGGGAATACGCCGGCCAGAAAGTACGCACCATTTATAATCAGTTAACCGGTTTTCGTTAGTCACTATTTAATCCCTGTTTTTCTTTGTCAAATAATCTCGACAAGATGTGATTTTGCTCTACACAAAATCCTCATGTACAATACTCCGTGATCTCTCCCAATTCATGAGCGGGGAGGTCACTTTTTCTTTTTTTAGTGCTCGTGTTTCAATTAATATGCTTACTTTTGCGATCTTATTTTGCTTTTATGTTGAGTTAAATAGCCGTTAGTGTTGACTATATGAAAAATATTTGAGCAATGTAAGTGAGTTGGATGGAATAGGAATGGTGTAAATAACTCTTTTGTTTCATATTTAATTGACATGAAGAATAAGTATATTGATTTAATCGAACAGACTTTTGAGTTCCCTAATGAAGAGTTTTCTCTTGTTGACAATGAGCTTTATTGGTATGATATTCCTTTAATGGACATTATTAAGCAATATGGTACTCCATTACGAATTAGCTATTTACCTAAAATTGCAAAGAATATTCAGCGGGCAAGACGGATGTTTAATGTTGCTATGGCAAAAGTTGATTACAATGCTGATTACCATTATTGCTATTGTACCAAGAGTTCGCATTTCTCGTTTGTCATGGAAGAAGTGTTGAAACATGGTGTGAATGTGGAAACCTCTTCTGCATTTGATATCAATATACTCGAATCGTTGTTTGAATCGGGTCAACTCAAACCAGATACTTTTGTTATATGTAATGGATTTAAACGGCCTCAGTATGTAGAGAATATACAGAACTTAATCAATCTTGGGTTTGAGAATGTAATTCCTGTGTTGGATAATAAGTTCGAGTTAGACCTGTTGTTGAAAGACTTCGATCAGAAGTTTAATATTGGTATCCGAATAGCATCGGAAGAAGAGCCTAAGTTTGATTTTTATACCTCACGGTTAGGAATCCGTTATAGTGATATTATTCCCTATTTCTACGAAAAAATACAGAATAATCCGCAGGTAGAATTAAAAATGCTGCATTTCTTTATCAATACCGGTATTAAAGACACAGCTTATTATTGGAATGAATTAAATAAAGCGGTCAATTTATATTGTGAATTGAAAAAACTTTGTCCACAATTGGACAGCTTAAATATTGGAGGAGGATTCCCGATTCAGGTGCACTTGGATTTCTCTTATGACTATGATTA